>CAZLEE010000169.1:0-10006 GCA_964558455.1 uncultured Verrucomicrobiota bacterium
CCCCTCCTGTTTGCCAGAACCCAACTTCTCGGTTATGGTGACGGGAGATTGCCCCCGGTTTTACAGCGGGCCGCAAAAAAAGAACATGCACGCAAATCATTAATATTATGAGCACTCCGATTGTTACCCGAGACCTGGCCAAACAAGCGCCCCACAGCCCGCGCCAGCGCGTGGGCGGATTCGTCATCGCCGCCCGCACCATTGATAAATGCCGCGCCAGCCTGGATGGAAAACTGGGTGAATACCATTACGATTGCCCGCTGGATAACGTCCTCTTCTCCTTCAAGGGCGTCACTGGAGACCAGTTCAAAGACGCGGTCAAGTCGGCCAAAACCTACGAAGAGGTCGGCACATGGCTGCAATCTAACGGCACCCCAAAAACACCCGCCGAAATCAAGGCCTGGTCGGATTCGGTCGAAGCCGCCAACATGATGAAGGACCTCGACAAGCGCGACTTTTTTATTGATAGCTGCAAGAAACTGAAGCTCGATCCGAAAAAGACCTCAACCTTCGACTGGCTGGAGGCCGACGACCGCGCGAGTTTCAAAACCGCCTGACGCGGGCGGCAATGCATCGCGACGGCGCAAAATATAAAAAATTGTTGACCACTCTGGCCTTGGGGCTGGCGCTGGCGGGGCTTGCGCCGTCGCCATCGACGGCGGCCACCCTGTCTTATCTGGACAACGGCCGCATCCGCCTGGGGCTTGATGCGGGCATGGGCGGCGCCATTTCCTACCTGGGCAAATCAGGCGGCGGTTCCAATCTGATCAATAATTGGGATTTTGGCCGGGAAACGCAGCTTTCCTTTTATTCCGGGCCGGTCCCCTTTGCTCCGCCGGGCGCGACGCTGGATCCCAGTTGGCAGGGCCTGGGATGGAATCCCATCCAGGCCGGCGACGCCTTCAAGCATGGCTCCCGCGTGGTCGATTTGAAAAACGACGGAAGAACCATCCGCCTGCGTTGCGTTCCCATGATCTGGCCGCTGAACAACGTCCCGGCCGAGTGTGTGTTTGATTGCACTTACAGGCTTTCCGGCAACACCGTGGAGGTCGATAACCGGCTGCTCAACGCCCGGTCCGACCGGACGCAATATTCGGGGCGCTGCCAGGAATTGCCGGCCGTTTATTCCAATGGCGCCTGGTACAAACTGGTTTCCTACACCGGCGACGCGCCCTTCACGGGCGCGCCCACGACAAACCTGGTGGATTTGAACGATGGCAGGGGCTGGCCGTGGCTGACTTTTTACGGAACGGAACATTGGGCCGCTTTGCTGGACAAGAACGATTGGGGGTTGGGTGTGTTCGAGCCGGAGGCGACCCGGTTCGGCGGCGGCTTCGCCGGCCAGCCCAAGGGAATCGGCGGCCCGACGAACGATCAAACCGGCTACATTGCCCCGAACCTGGACGAGATTCTGGATTACAATATCAACTACTCATTCCGTTACGTTCTGATTGTCGGCCGCCGCGATGAAATCCGCCGCTACGCCGCAGAACACACGCGCGCGCAAGCCCCGCCCCGCTGGGTTTTCAAAACAGACCGCCAACATTGGATTTACGAAAACACCACCGACACCGGCTGGCCGGTCCAGGGGGAATTGCGGGTCAAGCTCGGCCCGCCGGACGCCGCCCTGTTGTCACCTGAAATACTCTGGCCCGTGTCGAAAACGCCCGTATTTCGGATGGACGCGGCTTTTGCGGCGGGCCGCGAAATTTCGCTGTTCATTCAGACCTCCAGGCAAAATTGGATCGGGCCGGTAAAAGTGCCGGTGACCCCCGATGGCAAATACAGCCCCTACCAGACGAACCTGGCCGGGGTGGACGGATTGGATGGGGCCGTGAGGCGCGTAAAAATAATTCTTCCCCCCGGTGCCGGTCTGGCCCGCATCCGCTCCATCGGCTTCCAGCGGTAAAGATGCGCGTTCTAAAACCCGTTGATCACGTCAAGCATGTGACGCAGGCGGCCGTATTGGCGGCGGTCGAAGCCAAAGGCGATGCGCGGCAAATCAAGCATGTCGTTGTCTTCCTTTTCCTCGGGAGTGGGTTCGATGATCTTGAATCTTTCGCCCAGAATGATGTCGGCAAAATCGTCATTGAGACTTTCCACAGCCGATGCGGACGGCAGATGTTTCACGCGCAGAACCAGCAGGTCTTTGACAAACCGGCTGGAATGGTAATTGCGATAAAAACGCGTGATGATGCGCACGGCGTGGGCGGCGTTGTCGGCAATTTGATAAAGGTTCAGGTCGTCGGGCGAAATCATCCAGCCGCGCAAAAGATGTTCGCGAATATTCTTGTCCCAAACCTTCCAATAGGCGCCGCCGGGGCGGTCCAATAAAACAAGGGGCATCAGCCGGCTCTTGCCCGTTTGCATGAGGGTGAGCGCTTCATACCCCTCGTCCAGGGTGCCAAACCCGCCCGGAAACAGCACAATCGCATCGGAATGGCGCAGGAAAGTCAGCTTGCGGGTGAAAAAGTATTTGAAGGAAATCAGCTTTTTATCCTTCTCTATGATCGGGTTGGGCGATTGCTCCCAAGGCAGGCGGATGTTGGCCCCGAAACTCTTTTCCAGCCCCGCGCCTTCGTGTCCCGCCTGCATGATGCCCGGCCCGGCCCCCGTGATGACCATGAAACCGGCGTCGGCAATCTGGCGCGCAAAATCGACCGCTTCAAGGTATTCCTGGCGCGTGGGCAGGGTGCGGGCGGAGCCAAAAATGGTGACCTTGCGGGTCTGGCTGTAGGGGGCAAAAAGACGGAAAGCGTGGCGCAACTCGCTTACGGCGGTGCGCATGACCCGGACATCCCCGCGATCCTTGACATCTGTTAATAATTTGAGCGCATTAACAATTATTTCTTCGACCAAATCCTCATTATAGCCACCGCCCTGGGCCGCAATCAGGTCCTGAATGCGGCTTTTGATTGCAGGGTCAATGTGGCTCTTTTCAGCCTTATCCACGCCGCTAAACTATCGCGTTGCGCGGCAATTGCAACCGTCTTAAACTGCCCAGCCGCGGCCGCCACCCGTCCATTGGGAGCCGGTGAGGGCGCGATGGCAACATAATGACTACGGATTATAAAAAGACACTGAATCTGCCGCAAACCGGTTTTCCGATGAAAGCCGACCTCGTTGCGCGCGAACCGCAACGCCTCCAGCAATGGCAGGACGCCAACCTTTACGGCAAAATCCAGTCCGCCCGCGCCGGCGCCAAAAAATTCGTCCTGCACGATGGCCCCCCCTTCGCCAACGGCGACGTCCACATCGGCACCGCCTTGAACAAGATTCTCAAGGACATCATCATCAAACATAAGACGCTGACCGGCCTGGACGCGCCTTATGTGCCGGGATGGGACTGCCACGGGTTGCCCATTGAATTCAAGGTCGCGCAGGATATGCGCAAAGCCGGCGACACCAGCGCCGATCCCGTTCCCATTCGCAAAGCCTGCGAGGCGTATGCGCGGAAATACATCGACATCCAGCGCAAACAATTCAAACGCCTCGGCGTTCTGGGCGATTGGGAAAACCCCTATCTGACGCTCAACAAGGAATATGAAGCGGACGAGTTGCGCCTTTTTGCGGACATCGTGGAAAAGGGATTTGTTTATCGCGGCAAGAAACCGGTCTATTGGAGCATCCCCTGCCGCACCGCCCTGGCCGAAGCCGAGGTCGAGTACAAAGACCACGTCAGCCAAAGCGTGTTCGTCAAGTTCGCCGTGGTGGGCCAGCCGAAAACATTCGTGGTCATCTGGACGACCACGCCATGGACGCTGCCCGCCAATCTGGCGGTGGCTTACAACGAAAAGCTGGCCTACGTGCGGGTGAAGGTCGGTGACGAATATTTCATCGTGTTTCGCGGTCTGCTGCCAACGGTGGCGGAGAAGTGCGGCTGGAGCGGCTACCAGGAAGAACCCGTCGGAGCCGAATTTCTGGCCCGGCTCGAATACCAGCACCCATTCTGCAATCGCACGGGCAAAGCATTCGCCGCCGAGTTCGTCACCAGCGACACCGGGTCGGGATTTGTCCATATCGCGCCCGGTCACGGCTTGGACGACTACAATCTGGGCCGCCAAAACAACCTGCCGATTTATTCCCCGGTGGACGACAACGGGCGTCTGGCCAATACCAACGATTTGCCGGCGGAACAGCAGATGCCAGCCGGCATGGCGGGCAAATCCATCCTGGAAAAACAGGGCAAGAGCGAGGCCAACGAAGCGGTGCTGCACGAACTCCGGGAGCGGCACGCGTTGTTGCACCAGGAGAATTATCCCCACAGTTACCCGCATTGCTGGCGCAGCAAGACCCTGGTCATTTTCCGCGCCATGGACCAGTGGTTCATCAAGATTGACCACGACCAATTCCGCGAACACGCCTTGGAAGAGATCAACCGCGTGCTTTGGGTGCCGGATTGGGGTGTCAACCGCATCAAGGGCGCGGTGCAGACCCGCCCGGACTGGTGCATCAGCCGCCAGCGCTCCTGGGGAGTGCCAATCCCCGCCTTTTACGACGCGCAAGGCAAACCGATTCTGGACGCGGCCATTGTCCGCAACACCGCCGCCCTGATCGAGAAACACGGGTCGAATATCTGGTTCGAAAAATCCGTGGCGGAACTCTGGCCGCTGGTCAAGCCCCAGGATTGGAAGGGAGCCGACGCCGCCGCCAAATCCAGCGACACCCTCGATGTGTGGATTGATTCCGGTTCGTCGTCCCGGGCCGTCATCGCCCGGCGGCCCGAAATCCGCGGCCGGGAAAAACCGTTTCAGGCCGACATGTATCTGGAAGGCAGCGACCAGCATCGCGGCTGGTTCCAATCGTCCTTGCTGCTCTCGCTCGCCGGCAACGGCGCGGCGCCGTTTAAAACCGTGCTGACCCATGGCTTCATGGTGGACGCCGACCGGGAAAAAATTTCCAAAAGCAAACAAAGCCAGGGTGGTTACGAAAAACCGCAAACGTCCGAATCCTACGTGGGGAAATACGGCGCGGACGTGGTGCGCCTGTGGGTGGCTTCGCAGGATTACCGGAACGACATCGTGGTCAGCGACGAACGGATCAACAAGGTTGGCGAAACCTACCGGAATCTGCGCAACACGATTCGTTACCAGCTATCCAACTTGTACGATTTCAATCCCGCCACAGACACGGTGGCAGACGAGAAGTTAACCGCCCTGGACCGGTGGGTGCTGGGTCAATTCGGCAAATTGGAACAGGAAGTCATGGAAGCCTACGAGCGGCATGAGTTCCATGTGGTGTATCAACGCATCAGCCAGTTTGCGGCGGTGGAACTTTCGTCCATTTATCACGATGCGGTCAAGGACCGCCTTTACACCGACGCCGCCAAATCGCCCCGCCGCCGTTCCACCCAGACGGCCCTGTGCCGCATGGTGCGGGGGCTTTGCCAGTTGCTATCCCCCATTCTTGTTTTCACGGCGGACGAAGCATGGGGATTCATCCCCGGCCACGGCGGGGAATCGGTTCACCTGGCGGCCTGGAAACCGGCCGGCCTGGCCTTGAACGCGGAAGAAGAAAGCCGCTGGAAAACGTTGTTTGAAATCCGCGCCCAAATCCTGCCCTGCCTGGAAAAGGAGCGGCAGGCCAAAAACATCGGCAAGGCCTTGGACGCAAAAGTGACCCTGGGCGGGATGGCTAAAGTTCTTCCCCACGCGACCGATATGGAGGAAGAAGTTTTACGCGAGCTGTTAAATGTGTCACAATTGGTTATAGACCAAGACGCAAGCGTCGTCGTTTTGTCCGTTGTCGTTGGCAAGGCGGATGGCCGCAAATGCGGGCGATGCTGGCATTGGGAAAATGATATTGGCGCCAATGTTGCGCATCCCGCCTTGTGCGGACGATGCGCCCGGGCCGTTGTTCGACTAGAGCTATGAAATCTCAGACAATGCTGACGTTGGAGCCTTTGCCGGTAAAGCGCTCCTCCTTCAGCCCTGTCACTTGTGCCGTCCTCATCGCGGCGTGTTATGTGATTGGAGGATTGCTGGGCAGCGAATCCAGCGCTTTGTCTGGCGGGAAAGTCCCGCTGGTCTGGGCGCCTTCCGGCATTGCGCTGGCCGCCATTCTGTTGTTTGGATACCGCATATGGTGGGGCGTGGCGCTGGGAGCCTGCCTCTTTACCTTCATCCAAGGCTCGCCCGGCGGCTTTTTCACGGTGGCGACTGCCGTTGGCAACACCGTCGGCGCGGTTCTCTGCGCCTACCTCCTGGAACACTTCGTGCAATTCCGGTATTCCATGACCCGGATCACCTACGCGGCCGGATTCATTCTTTTTGCCTGCCTCCTCGGCACCACCGTTAATGCCGCCTTCAATGTGGTCGGCTTGTGCTACAGCGGCCAGATGCCCCTGGACCAGCTCCTGTGGAAACAGGTTTTCAGCACGGTGCTCGTTTGGTGGGTGCCCAATGCCATGGGAGCGCTGGTCGTCACGCCCCTCATCCTGGCCTGGGCCGCCCCCGGAACGACGCGCTGGACGCGGGGACGCGTGTTCGAAGCCATTTGCTGCGCGGCGGGACTGTTGATCGGCACGCAGCTTTCCTTCAATTCCTGGTTCGTTTACGGCGTGGAAAATTATCCGCTGGCCTACCTGCCTTATCCTTTTCTCGTCTGGGGCGCGTTGCGTTTTGGCTTGCGCGGCGCCACCACCGGAACCTTTGTCGTTTCCGCATTGTCCATTTACGAACTTCTGCATCAACTCGGCCCCTTCTGGGTCGGCCCGGGTCACGATCAAACCAGCTTGATGCTCATCGGGTGTTATATCGGCGTGGTCGCGGTCGGAAGCCTGCTCCTGGCGGCGGCGGCCGAAGAACGGGCGGCGGCCGTGCGCGCCACCTCCGAAAGCGAAACCCGCTACCGGGGCGTGGTGGAGGACCAGTCCGACCTGATTTGCCGGTTCCAACCGGACGGCACTCTCGTTTTTGTCAATCAGTCCTACTGCCGCTTTTACGGCCTGCCCCGCGAAAAACTGATCGGCCTGAATTATTTCCGGGACCTCGCCGGACCGGACCGGGAAATTCCGCTGGCCGATTTTGCCCGGCTCACGCCCAATAAACCGCTGCAAATGTTCGATAACAAGGTGATGACCGCGCCGGGACGGTTCATCTGGCAGCAATGCGCCGTCCGCGCCTTGTTCGACTCCGAAAACAAGATCGCCGAATTCCAGGTCGTCACTCAGGACATCACCCATCGCAAGGAATCCGAGGAAGCGCTGCGGCGCGGCGAGGAACGGCTGCAGGACATTCTGCGCTGTATGCCGGACGGCGTGGCGGTTCTGGATGAAAACGGACGCGTCGCGCTCTTCAATCCCGCCGCGGAAAAGATTTTCCAACGGACCGAAGCCCAGGTGATCGACGGGACTTTGGATGAATTGCTCGCCTTGCCCGATCGCGCGCGCTATGCCGAACATTTGCGGCGCCGCGCCAATGGCCGCGCCATCGAAGCCATCGAAGCCAGCGCCATGCAACCCGGCGGCAGCCTCCTGCCCATCGACATCGCCGTCAGCGAGATCGCGCGGGGCGAGGCGCGCCTGAGCATCGTGGTGGTGCGGGACATTTCGGCGCGCAAAAAACTGGAGGACCAATACCGCCAAGCCCAAAAAATGGAGGCGGTGGGACGCCTGGCCGGCGGCATCGCGCACGATTTCAACAATCTGATGCAGGCGATTCTGGGTTACAGCAACCTGCTCGAACAGCGCCTGCCGCTGGGCGATCCCAATCACGAAGCCGTGGAACGCATCCAGAAATCACTGGCCCACGCCACTTCCCTGACCCGGCAACTCCTCGCCTTCAGCCGGAAACAGGCCCTCGCCCCCAAGCCGTTCCTGCTTAATTCCGCCGTGGCCGACATGAACGATTTGTTGCAACGCGCCCTGGGCGAAACCATCCAGTTGAAAATGAAACTCGCCCTCCCCGCCCCCTGCATCCGGGCCGATCCGGGCCAGATTGAACAAATCATCCTGAACCTGGCCCTCAACGCCCGCGACGCCATGCCGCAAGGCGGCTCCCTCAACATTGAAACCAGCACCGTCGATTTTTCCGAACCCTTCGCCCTGCCGTCTGGAATTCTTCCCGCCGGCTCTTACGCGGTCTTGAAAATATCCGACTCTGGCGCGGGCATGACGCCGGAAGTCCTGTCTCATTTGTTCGAGCCATTTTTCACCACCAAGGGCAGCGGCAAGGGCACCGGCCTCGGCCTTTCCAACGTCTATGGCGTTGTCAAACAAAGCGGCGGCGAAATCTCCGTCTCCAGCCAGATCGGTCACGGCACCACCTTTGATATTTACCTGCCCCGCTCCAACAGCGCGGTGGAAGCCGAGGAAGCCGATCCGGTCATCCCGATGCAAACCTGCGGCACCGAAACCATCCTGCTGGTCGAGGACGAGGAATTGGTGCGCATGATGCTGGTCGAGGTGCTGAAGGCCGCCGGTTACCTTGTGCTGGACGCCCGCCACGGCACCGATGCCTTGGAATTGGCCGCCAATTTCGATGGCCACATTGACCTGCTCGTCACCGACATGACCATGCCCGGCTTCAGCGGCTCCGAACTGGCCAACCGCCTGGCCGCGCCCCGTCCCGACATGCGTGTCCTCTTCATCACCGGCTACACGGACGTGGACACAACCCAATGGGCGAAAAGCCGGCAGCCCTTCCATTTCCTCCAAAAACCGTTCCATCCCGACGTTTTCCTGTCCAAGACCCGCCAGATACTCGACCAGAAAATAAAAGCTCCCGCGCTCGCCGGCGATTGAGCGGATGACTGACGATATCCCAGAGAAAATTCCTCGCGCCCCGGAGGCGGTCCGGCAGGAGGCGCGCGCTTTTATTCTGGACTGGATCGCGCGCCGCCAAGGCTCGGCCGGCGAATTGTTGCAAGCGCTGGAGGACGAGATCGGATGGCCGGCGCGGCATTGTCTGGCCCCCATTTTGGACGAATTGCGCGCCAGCCGGGAAAACCCGGCCATGGACCGCAAGTATTTGTTTTACACCTTGAGCGAAACGACCGTGGCGGAAGCGCTCGCCGAAGGCATGCCGCCCCATTCGGAACACCAATCTTCCCTGGACGAATTGTTCCGGCGCAGCCGGCGCTACTGGCAGTCGAAAAAATTCGCGCTCGCGGTGGAGTTCGTGGCGAAATTCCGCGAGTATTCGCCCTTCAACAACATGCTCGTGTTCCTGCAAAATCCGCTCGTCACTTACTTCGCCACCGCCAACCACTGGCAAAAGGTCTTTCAACGGACGATCAAAGAGGAGGCGCGCGGCATGATCATCCTCGCCCCGCGCACCCCGGTTTTGCTGGTGTATGACGTGGCGGATACGGAAGGACCGCCCTTGCCGGATAAACTGGAGCTGTTCACCAAAACCTCCGGCCTCTTCAATCCCATCATCCTGGACCGCACCATCAGCAATTGCGCGCGGGATAAAATCCGGGTCGAACGCAAGGCGATGGGGCCGTTGAAAGGCGGGTTCAGCACGGCGCGGGGACGCGGGACGCAGTGGAAAATGCGCGTCGCCCTGCGCGATGCCCTGGATGACGCATCCGCCTACGCTGTCCTCTGCCATGAACTGGCGCATATCTATTTGGGTCACATGGGCGCGGACAAGGAGGGCGGCTGGCCCTACCGCTCGCGCCTCTCGCAAAACGTGGCCGAGATCGAGGCGGAATCTGTCGCCCACATCGTCTGCCGCCGGGCGGGATTGCGCACCCATTCGGCGGAATACCTGGCCGACTACATGGAAGACAGGGCCGATCTCGATTCCATCAGTCTTGACTTGATCGCGCGCACAGCGGGGCGGATTGAGGAAATGGGCCGCCGCCTGCTGCCGCCGCGTTAGCAGCCGCCAAAAAACATTTCCACGGGCCCGCTTGGTGCCATTCGTCTGGAGGATTCTTGTGGAAGCGGGGCGGTGGAGGCAGTGCGTGTTGTGCCAAACGCTTCAAGGGACAGATGCGTAATCCGGTCGTCTGGCTATCCTATTGACGCAACCTGACTCAATGGGTAGTGCTTGGTGAG
>CAZLEE010000170.1:0-9925 GCA_964558455.1 uncultured Verrucomicrobiota bacterium
AAGAATTTCGACCTGCGGGTGGATGTGATGACTTATCCCGGGTGCAATTCGGGCATTTATTTTCACACCAAGTTTCAGGACGCCGGCTTTCCGCATTTTGGCATCGAATGCCAGGTGGACAACAGCCACAGCGACTGGCGCCGCACGGGCAGTCTTTACGGCATCAAGGAGCTGACCTGGGGACCGCAAACTCCGCCACAAGATAACAAGGAGGACACGACCGTTTTCGCGACGCCGCCCGTCACCGATAATGTCTGGTACACGCAGGAGGTCATCTGCAAAAATGGAAATGTGACGGTCAAACTCGGTGGGAAAAGGATGTTCGATTACAAAGTGGCCGGCGCGGATACCGAACACAAGCTGCCCAGCAACATGACGTGGCTGCCGGAAGGCACGATCGCCTTGCAGGGCCATCCGCCCATGCCGGATCACATCAGCAAGGCGTGCTTCAAGAACATCCGTATCAAGATTCTGCCCAACTAACCGTCGCCAGTCCCGCCGTGCGAGACCTCCGGAGGCAAGAATCGCGGCCGAAATCGCGGCTTCCAATCCGAATTTTGCGAGATGTTTGACCTGTGATGGCGTTTTTGCCAATCACAGCGTCATCCCTTGGCGAGGTCAAGGAACACGATGATGGACGGATTGCCAACGGGCGCGTAGTGCCCCGTGAAGGTTAAGCCGCCCGTTTTGCGGTTCACATTGAAGACGGCGATGTTGTCGTCACGCTGGTTGCAAGAATAAAGGAACCGTCCCGCAGGGTCGAAGTTGAAGCTGCGCGGGTAATTTCCACGCGTCCATTCCTCGCAAACGAACTTTAACGTCCCGTCATGGCCGACGGAGAACACACTAATGCTGTCATGCAGGCGATTGTCCGCGTAAACGAACCTGCCATCAGCCGAAACGAGTATCTCGGAGGAAAAATTGCTGCCGGCAAATCCTGGCGGCAGGGCGGAAACCATTTGTCGCGGCGCCAGCCGGCCGGTTGCGGGATCGTAGTCGAACAGGACGATGTTCGAAGCTTCCTCCTGCAGGGAATAAAGCCAGCGTCCGTTGGGGTGAAAGGAAAAATGGCGTGGTCCATCTCCCGGCGGCAGTGAAACCGCGGCGGGATCGTTCGGAGTCAGGGTGCCGTTTTGCCCGTCAAACTTCCACACGAAGATTTTATCCAACCCGATATCCACGTGCAAAACGAAGCGCCCGGATTGGTCCGCCCGAATCATGTGAGCATGGGTATGATCGTGACCGTTGAAGGCAAAGCTGCCCGTTGGAGGGTGGGTAGCCCTGGCCGGCCCCAAATTGCCGGCGTTTTTCTTGACATCTGTGGGGTCGCCGAGCCTGCCGTCAGCCTGGATCGGCAGCACAGCCACTGAGCCGCCGAAATAATTGGCGACAAGAAGAAATCTTCCGGACGGATGCACACTGGCATAAGTGGGGCCGGCGCCGCCGGAGCGAACGGTGTTGAGCAGTTTGAGTTGTCCGTCCGTCCGATTGATGGCGAATGCGCTGACCGTCCCCTCTTTGGGATTGCCCACGCTTGCCGTCTCATTTGTCGAATAGAGAAGAGTTCCTGCGGCGTTTAAAACCAGGCAACTCGGACTCGAACCGGTTTCATAAACTCCGCACGAAATGAGGGCGCCGCTGGTGCGGTTGACCTGAAAAATGTGAATGCCGCGGCCGTTGCCGGGAGGCAAATCCACCTGCGTCGGCAGCACGTCATGCAGCGGCGAGCTGAATGTTCCGACGTACGCCATCAGAAACTTGCCGCCTGCGCCCGCTTGCGCCGTCAACTGCCCCGCCAGCAAAGGCGTTCCGGTGGCCAAAACAGAGGCGGTTCTAAAAAAAGCGCGCCGGGAAATGCCCTGCGGAATCGCATTTGGACTATGTTGCATGCGTGAATGGAGTTTGAAGGAAGCGCCGGAGACAGTCGAGCCAAACCAGAGATTGATCCCGAGTTGATCCATTCAAACCGCGCTACGCGCGGTGCGGTCGGGGCAGGGTTGGGCGAATAGTCAAAGAAACGTTGCGTAAAGGGGGCAAAAAGGCATAGACTGCGGCCATGTTGCAGACCTTGGAGAGCTGTGAAAAGGCAGAGGCCGTCTCCTCTTTCCGCGAGCGCTATTTAAAGGCTTTTCGGTTCATGCTTCTTGCGCGGGTGCTGGATGACAAGATGGCCAGCCTCTATCGCGGGGGAAAGATTCATGGGGGGGTTTTCCTGGGCCGGGGCCAGGAGGCTCTGAGCGTTTCCGTGGGGATGGCGTTGCGAAAAGGAGATATTTTCGCCCCTCTCATCCGCGACGGCGCCGGGCGGCTGGCGTTTGGGGAGCCGGTTTTGGACGCGGTGCGGACCTACCTTGGGTCGGCGCTGGGGCCGATGCGGGGTCGCGACGGCAATGTGCATCGGGGTCGCCCGCGGGAAGGTCTGTTTCCAATGATCAGCCATTTGGGCGCAATGATTTCTGTGGTCAACGGGGCGTTGCTGGCGCGGCGGTTCAAGAAGATGGAAGGGGTGGTGGGCGCGACCTGCGTGGGGGATGGGGCGACTTCGACCGGGGCGTTTCATGAGGCGATCAATCAGGCGTCGGTGGAGAAATTGCCGTTGGTATTGGTTGTGGCCAATAACCAGTATGCCTATTCCACGCCGACCTCCCGGCAATTTGCCTGCGCGGATTTGGCGGACAAGGCGGTGGGTTACGGGGTGGGCGTCCACAAAGTGGATGGAACTGATTTGGAGAAATGCCTGCAAACCCTGGAAGAGGCCGTGACCTTGGCACGGGAAGGGAAAGGGCCGCGGCTGGTGGTGGCTCAATTATTGCGCTTGTGCGGACATGGCGAGCACGACGACGCCGGTTACATCACTCCGCAACTCAAACAATCGCCGCTGGGCCGGGATTGCCTGAAAGAAGCCGAGGAATATTTGCTGCGGCGGGTCTGGGCCGACGCGGAGGGGATTCGTCTTTGGCGCGAAGAAGCGACGCGCGAAGTGGAACAAGCGGTGGTCACAGCGCAACATGAACCAGGACCGGATCCGTATCAGGAAAACTGGAGCGCGCTGGCCTCGCGTTATTTAAGCGAACGATTTGAAATTTACGATCCGGCGGCCGGTTCATGAGCATTACATATCTTGAGGCAATTCGGGAAGCCCAGGCAAAGGCTTTGGCTGATGATCCGCGCGTGTTTATCTACGGCCAGGACGTTGCGGCTTTTGGCGGCGCGTTCAAGGCGACGAAGAATCTGGCGGTGGAATATCCCGGGCGGGTGCTGGATGCGCCGATCAGTGAGGACGCGATTGTGGGGGCGGCCATCGGGGCGGCGATTGAGGGGTATCGTCCGATCATCGAGATGCAGTTTGCCGATTTTTCGACGCCGGGTTTCAGCCAGATCATCAACCAGGCGGCCACGCTTTTTTGGCGGACGAATGTGCCGTGCCCGATCACGATCCGTCTGCCGTCCGGCGGCACATCGGGCAGCGGGCCGTTTCACAGCCAGAGCATGGAAGCGATTTACGCGCATTATCCCGGTTTGATCGTGATGACGCCGGCGACGGTGGAAGATGCTTACAGCATGTTGCTGGAGGCGGTGGCGATTGACGATCCGGTGATTTTCTGCGAGCACAAATACTTATACTACCATCTCAAGGCGCCGTGTCTGCCGAGCGAAGCCATGCCGGTGGGGAAGGCGCGGATTGCCCGGGCCGGGCGCGACCTGACCATCGTGGCTTACAGCGCGATGTTGCATGAAGCCTTGGCGGCGGCGAACGACATGGCCGGGGAAGGCGTGGAAATTGAAGTGGTGGACTTGCGCACGATCAAGCCGCTGGATACCGATACAGTGGTGGCGTCGGTGGCGCGAACGGGACGTTTGCTGTGCGTGGGTGAATCCTGGCCGTGGGGCGGCGTGACCGCGGAAGTGATCGCGCGGGTGGCGACGGAAGGTTTTGGGTTGCTGGACGCGCCGCCGCAACGTCTCAACGCCAAGGATACGCCCATCCCTTATCACCCCAATCTTTGGTCGGTTCACCGGCCGACGGCGCGGAGCATCATTGCTGCCGCGCGCAATCTGTTGCGAATGTAATCACGATCTGTCGCGAACGTAACCATGAAGCAGATTCCTATTATCATGCCGCAGTTGGGCGAATCCATCGCCGAAGCCACGGTCGTTAATTTCCTGGTCAAGCCAGATCAGGAGGTGGCCGCCGATCAGGACGTCATCGAGGTGGAAACCAACAAGGCGACGATGAACGTTTCTTCGCCAGGCAAGGGCATTGTCCGCAAAATCACGGCCAAGCTGAACGAAAGCTATCTGGTCGGCGCCGTGCTCGGCTATGTGGAAGTGTCGTCCGAGGAAGCCGTGAGGCTTGGCCTGGATCACGCGGAACCCACCGCCCCGCCCGCCAACGGTCATGGGGAAGAAAAAAATGCCGAATCGGAAAAGAGGCGGGTGGTGGAACCGACGGTGCGGGGATTGCCGGTGCCGGCGCACGTTTCCGGGGCGAGTTACATGTCGCCGCGCATGAAAGCGCGCATGAGCGAGCTGGGGTTGCACGCGGCGGATTTGGCCTGCGTGGCGGGCAGCGGAGCCGCCGGGCGCGTGACCATTCAGGACTTTGAAAAATTTCTGGCCAACCTGGAAAAAAACCGGCTGACCACCGCGTCAACCATGCGCGTGGCGGTGGCGGATGCCATGCGCCGCAGTTGGACGCGGCCCATAGCGACGGTGGCCCTGCCTTGTCCGCTGGATGCCATGCTGGCGCATCGCAAAGTGAGCCACACCAAGAGCGGGCCGGCGCTTTACGCGTTGCGGGCTTTGGCCCTGGCGCTGGCCGAAAATAGCGCGATCGCCGGACGGCTGGTCGGCAATAAAATTGTTCACCCGCCGTCCATTGACCTTGGTTTTGCGGTTGAGGCGGAGGAGGGTGTGCTGGTGCCGGTGTTGCGCAAGGCCGATGTGCGGCCTCTGTCCGAATTGGTCGGGCGTTACAATGAACTGGTTGAGCTGGCGCGGCAACGGCGGTTGCCCAACGACGCGACGGGCGGGTCCATCGCGACGGTGACGAATTTCGGCACGTTCGGGCTGACATGGGCCACGCCCATTCCGTTGCCGGAACAAACGCTGGTGCTGGGGTTGGGCGCGGGAAAGAAGGTTCCGTTTTGGAACGAGGAGAAACAGCAATTCCTGCCGATAATGGAGGCGAACCTCACCTTGAGCTTCGATCATCGCGTGCTGGACGGCGGGGCGGCGGGGCGGTTGCTGTCCAGAATCGCGGCGTTTTTGCAAACGCCGGAGAAATTGTAAGTCCCGGCTTGCATGAAATTCGGCGCCCACATGTCCGTGAGCGGAGGGGTGCAAAAGGCCCTCGAACGCGGGGCGGCGGCGGGCTGCGATGTCATCCAGATATTTGTTAAGAACAATATGCAGTGGTTCGGGCGGCCCCATCCGCCGTCCGATGTCGCCGCATTCAAACGCGGCAAATCCTCCTTCGCTTCCATTTTCGGCCATGCCGGTTATTTGATTAATCTGGGGGCGGGCGCGTCTGAAAATCGCGCCAAATCCATCAAATCGTTTATTGAGGAAATCAACTATGCCGGGGCGCTGGGGTTGCCGTTTCTGGTCCTGCATCCCGGCGCGCATCTGGGGGCGGGAGCAGAGGCGGGGCTGCGGCAAATTGTGGCGGGGCTGGACGAGGTTTTGGGCGCGACCAGGAAGTCAAAAGTCCGCATCGCCCTTGAAAACACGGCCGGGCAGGGGAGTTGCCTGGGAAACAAGATGGAGCACTTGGCGGCGATTTACGATGCGGTGGCCGCTCCCGGACGGTTGGGCCTTTGTATTGACACGGCGCACCTTTTGGCGGCGGGGCACGATATCCGAACCGGCGCGGGTTGGGATAAAACCATCCGCCAAATTGACCGGCTGATCGGGCGCAAACAAATCCTCGCCTTTCATCTCAATGATTCCAAGACGGGCCTCGGTTCCCGGGTGGACCGGCACGAGGACATCGGCAAGGGCCGGATCGGGCTGGAAGGGTTCCGGCACATTGTGAACGATGCGCGTTTCGAGGACACGCCGGGCTGTCTCGAAACCCACAAATCGGAGGACTTGCACGAAGACGTGGCTAACCTGGCCGCGTTGCGCTCCCTGGTCAGGCGATAGGATTAGGATTGGAATTGGGATTAAGAGGGGATGGTGCCGTTTAGAATGGTTCTTCGGGATGATCACGCAGGTAGGACGTCAAACCGGGCAGGGGAAAGGAGAGGAGTTTTTGGACTTTGGCGCAGTGCAATGAGGTGTCCGGCGGGCGCGCCGGGCCGCGGTATTCGCGCAATGATTCGGGTTTGATCCGGGCCGCAAGTTCAGGGTGGCGGCGGGCGGCCAATTCCCACACCGCGCGCGCGGTCACGCTGGCGGGGATCGGGCTGCGGAATTCATCGAAGAACGGGTTCACGGTCTGCCCCTTGCGCCAGGCCGCCTGCAATTGTTCGTTATACGCGCTTAACCCGCCGGGGGAGGCGCCGGAGTTGAGCGAAGTCCGGATGACGGTGTGACGCGGGTTGCGCAGGACGATTTGCTCGGCTTGAACTTTCGTCGCGCCGTAAATACTGATGGGATTGACGGCGTCCGTTTCAACATAATTCCCCTCGCGCCCGTCGAAAACGAGGTCGGTGGAAAAGAAGATAAAACCGGCGTCCGCCGCCAATGCCGCCAAATGAGCCGTGACGTCCACATTGATTTTTTGGGCGAGGTCGGGGCGGGCCTGGCAATCGGGGCTTTTGGAGAGGGCGGCGCAGTGGATGACGAGCGCGGGGCGTTCGGCCGCAAACCGTTTTTCGACGGCCGCAAAATCTGTCAAGTCAAGCGCCGGGCGGGTCAGCGGAATGATTTCGAATGGAGCCGGGCCGGGCGCGTTGCTTGCGGCCAGGCAGCGGCCGATCAAACCGCCCGCGCCGGTGATCCAGGCAATTCTTGATGTTTCAGCCGGTTTTATGGCTGGTTGATTTTATTTTGCGGCCAGGTTTTTTTCCGTCACGATCAGCTAAAGACGATGCGGCAGATGGCGACCGAGGCCACGATTCCCGCAAAATCGGCGAGCAACCCGGCAGCGACGGCGTGGCGGGTGCGGCGTATGCCAACGGATCCAAAGTAAACCGCTATGACGTAAAACGTCGTCTCCGTGCTGCCCAGGATGGTGCCAGCCATCATGCTGTAAAGATGATTGGGCCCGTAGGTTTTGACGATGTCCGACACCAGGGCGATGCTCCCGCTCCCGCTCAAAGGCCGCATCACGGCCAGCGACAGCAGTTCGGGCGGGAACCGGAAGAAATCCAAGGCCGGCTTCAATATTTTGGCCATCAGATCAATGCCGTGGGCGCTGCGGAACATGCCGACGGCGGTGAGAATGGCCACCAGGTAGGGAATGATTCTGACCGCCACGCCAAAACCTTCCTTCGCCCCTTCGACAAATTCCTCATAAACCTTGATGCGCCGCAACGCCGCGTAGAGCGGAAAAAAGGAGAGGAAAAACGGGATGGCCAGAAGCGAAATCGCCTTGACCACGCGTGTAAACGTCCCTTCCACTGGCAGCGCCGGTTGTGCCGCCGGGCAGATCAGCCTGACAAATAAACAGACGAAAAACACCATGAACAGCGAGAGCAATATCCAGCCCCCCGCTGATAAGGGCGCCAGCGGCTTTGCCTGGGATATTTCCGGGGCCGGGACGGCGGCGGGCGCGGGTTTATCCGTTTCGGCCTCGTTTCCGCGGGTCGCGCGAAAGATGGGAAGCTTTTCAAAAGTTTTGACGGCGACCAATCCGGTGAATTGTGCAATGATGGTGGCGATCAGCGCCGTGCCCACAATGGCGGTGGGGTTTGCGCCTCCGGACACAGCGAGAATGCCGACGGCGGTGGCCGGAATAAGCTGGATGGAAGCGGTGTTGACGGCCAGAAAGGTACACATGGCGTTGGTGGCGGTGCCGGGAATGGGATTGAGCTTTTGCAATTCCGTCATGGCCCGCAAGCCCAGGGGTGTGGCCGCGTTGCCCAGACCGAGCATATTGGCCGCGATATTCATGACCATCGAACCCATGGCCGGATGATCGGGCGGAACATCGGGAAAGAGACGTCGCAGAATCGGGCGCAACGCCCGCGCCAGCAGGAAGACCAGACCGGATTTATCGGCCAGGCGCATGACGCCGAGCCATATTGTCATGATGGCGGAGAGGGGCAGGGCAATATCCATGACGGCGGTCTTGGCCATGTCGAACGCCCCCTTGATCACCTCGTCGAGATGATTATTCCAGCCGCCGATCAGGACGGCCGACACCATTAAGCCCAGCCAGATGTAGTTTAGCATTTGCGCATTTGAACCACCGGCTTTATTGCGAGAGGGCCGATTCCGGTGTCATCTGCCAAGACTGGCAGAATTTTTATCCATTGAATAGTCCGAAAAAAATAAAAGTGAAGGGCGGGTCCCCCGGCCCGGATTTAGGAGGCCTCGTCCGGGCAAAAAAGTATTGCCGAAAACCACCGTCAGCTCAGGGCCATGGCGGCGCTGGTGATTTCGAGCAGTTCCTTGGTGATGTTGGCCTGGCGCAGTTTGTTGTATTCCAAGGTCAGGTCTTTGATGAACTGGCTGGCGTTGTCGGTCGCGTTTTTCATCGCCACCATGCGGGCGCTGTGTTCGCTGGCCTTCGCTTCCAACAGAATCTGATAGACTTCAAAATTCAAACTGTGCGGCAGCAATGCGCCCAAAACCTGTTCCTGGTCCGGTTCAAAGAGGAATTCCGACGCGGGCGCGTGGGATTGAATATGGCTGGCGTCCGCTCCCATGCCGGATTGGACGGGCTTGATTTCGGCGATGGGCAGGAGTTGGCGGATTTCCGGTTTTTGCACGAGGGTCGAAACGAATTTGGTGAATAAAATGTCGATCAGGTCTGCATCGCCTTTCAGGTAGAGGTCAACCGCGAATCTGGCGATGGCGCGGGCTTCGGCAAAGGCGGGCGCGTCCTTGTAGGTGAATTCCGCGATCAGCGGGCGTTTGGTGCGGGCGATGAATTGGGAGGCCTTGCGGCCGGCGGTGATGAAGGTGGTGCCGGATGGACACTTGGTCGCTTCGCGCATCAGGATGCTGTTCAGTCCGCCGCACAACCCCTTGTCGGTGCTGACGACGATGAGGCAGCGTTTTTTGATGTCGCGTTTTTCGAGCAGAGGGTGATTGAAATCAATGTTGGCGGTGACGAGCGTGCCCAGGACTTTGTTCATCAGGGTCGCATAAGGGCGTCCGGCCAGGGCGGCCAACTGCGCCTTGCGCATTTTGGACGCCGCCACCATCTGCATCGCCTTGGTGATTTGGGCGGTGTTCTTGACCGACTTGATGCGTCGGCGGATATCGCGTGTGCTGGGCATACCGCTGGGTTATCTGTAAGTCTGCTTGAATTCGGTCACAGCGGCTTTCAGCTCGGCGGACAAGGCGTCGCTGAGCACTTTTTCCGCGCGGATTTTAGCCATCAACGCGGTTTTGCGGCTGCTGAGATAATCGGTTAATTTGAATTGGAAATCCTTGATCTTCTCCACCGGGACATCGTCCATCATGCCGTTTTGCACCGTCCAAAGAGTGGCGACCTGGGTCTCGACGGGCATGGGGTTGTATTGCGGCTGCTTGAAGACCTCGACGATGCGTTTGCCGCGTTCGAGTTGGGCCTGGGTTTTGGCGTCCAGGTCCGAGCCGAATTGGGCGAAGGCGGCCAGTTCGCGGTATTGGGCCAGTTCCAGCTTGACCCGTCCGGCCACTTGTTTCATGGCCTTGATCTGCGCGGCGGAACCGACGCGCGACACGGACAGGCCGACCGAGATGGCGGGGCGGACGCCTTGATAAAACAAGTCCGTTTCCAGATAAATCTGGCCGTCGGTGATGGAAATGACGTTGGTCGGAATGT
>CAZLEE010000171.1:0-9704 GCA_964558455.1 uncultured Verrucomicrobiota bacterium
GGTGGGGTAAATCGCGTTGCTGGCAAAGAACAGCGGCATGGTGAGCACCTGGCCGACGCCCATGAATCGTTCGCGCGTTTTCACAATGCAGGCGATGACAAGCGAAAAGGTCGAAAACAGCGTCGCGGCCAGGACCACGATGACCAGCACATTAAGGAGCGCCAGCGGACTCCAATTCAACTTCACCCCGAGCAACAGGGAGAGGCCGTAAACGATGACCGTCTGCGAGAGGGTGCGGATGCCGGCGGAAAAGCCTTTGCCCAGCACCAGGGCCGCGCACGGAGTGGGGCTGGCCAGGAATTTCTGCACAATGCCGAGGTCGCGCTCCCAGATGACGTTGATCCCGTAAAATATGGCCACGAAAAGCACGCTTTGCGCCAGAATGCCGGGTGCTATGAAGTCCAGATAGGGGACGTTGCCCGGGTGCATCGCCCCGCTGCGTGAGAATACCTGCCCGAAGATGAGCAGCCAAAGCGCGGGTTGGAGGGCGCGGGTGATGAGTTCCGTGAAATCGTGGCGCAGCTTGCGCAACTCAAACTCGGTGATGACAAATGTCTTCCCGATGAAGGCGGTCACGGGGTGGATGAAAGTGGCGGTCATGGGGTTGGGGTTAGCCAAGGCGCTGGGCGGTGGCGCGTTCGGCGGATACATCGCGAAATGTGCCGCCGGCATCAAGGGCGCTGCCGGCATAGTGGACGAAAACATCGTTCAGCGTGTGATCGCCGCCGCCCAGCGAGGCTTCGAGTTCGTGACAGGTGCCAAGCGCGGCCACCTTGCCCAAATGCATGATCGCCATGCGATCACAATGGCCCTCCGCCTCCTCCAGATAATGGGTGGTGAAGAACAGGGTCGTGCCAAAATTGGCCCGCATATCCACCAGCAGTTTCCAAACCGCGTCGCGCGCAATCGGGTCCAGCCCCACGGTCGGCTCATCCAGAAAAAGCACCCGCGGGCGATGCAGCGTGGCTTGGGCGATTTCCAGACGGCGCACCATGCCGCCGGAGTATTGGCCCACCAGGCGGCCGCCATCGGCGGTCAGGCCCATGAACTCCAATGCCTCCCGGATGCGCGCCTGTTGCTCGCGATGCGGCAGGTCATAGAGTTTGGCGAAGATGAGCAAATTCTCGTAACCCGTAAGCGATCCATCCACGGAAACGGCCTGCGGCACATAACCAATGGCGCGCCGAACGCCCACCGCTTGGGCGATGATGGAAAAACCGGCCACGCGCGCCTCGCCCGATGTGGGCGGCAACAGCGTGGCAAGCATCTTGATCGTGGTGGTCTTGCCCGCGCCGTTGGAACCGAGCAAACCGAAAATTTCCCCGCCACCGACCGAAAGGGTCAAGGCGTCGACCGCCGTAAATGTGCCGAAACGGCGGGTCAGATTTTTGATTTCCAGGACGATTTCATTCATATCCGCATTTCAACATGATGATCGCATTGGAATCACGTCAGGGCAGCCGGAGCGTCTTTGCCAAAACCGGCGCGTGCGGACTGCGGCCAACGCGCGGCAACCTGATGTGGTTCACAACGCCTTGTTCAACGAAGCCATATCAATAACGAACCGGTATTTCACGTCGTTCTTCACCACCCGGTTATAGGCTTCATTTATTTTCTGGATGGGGATGAGTTCGATGTCGGCGGTGATATTGTGCTCGCCGCAGAAATCCAGCATCTCCTGGGTTTCCTTGATGCCGCCAATGAGCGATCCGCTGAAATTGCGCCGGCCATGGATGAGGCAATCGACCTGAACGGCCAGCGGCTCGGAGGGCACGCCGACTTGCGTGAGGGTGCCGTCGCGTCGCAAGAACACGAGGTAGGCGTTGATGTCATGTTGCGCGGCCACGGCGTCGAGAATGAAATGGAAGCTGTTGAGATGGTTCTTCATCTCGCCGGCGTTATTGGAATTGACGACTTCATCGGCACCGAGCCGCAAGGCGTCTTTGACCTTGTTTGGCGAATGGGTGAAGACAACCACATGCGCGCCGAAAGCCTTCGCCAATTTCACCCCCATATGCCCCAGTCCGCCCAGTCCCACCACGCCAACTTTCTGGCCTTTGCCAACTTTATTGTGGCGCAGAGGGGAATAAGTGGTGATGCCGGCGCAAAGGAGCGGCGCGGCGGCGGCGAGATTCAAATTCTTCGGGACGCGCAATACAAAGGCCTCATCCACCACGATAGTCTCGGAATACCCTCCGTAGGTCATGCCGCCGCTGTGTTTATCCGGGGAATTGAAGGTGAAAATTGCGCCCTTTTCGCAGAATTGTTCAAGACCCTCCTTGCAGCTTTCACAAACGCGGCAGGAATCCACCATGCAACCGACGCCGACAAGGTCGCCTTCCTTGAATTTCTTCACGTCCGCGCCGATTTTCAATACGTGTCCGACGATTTCGTGGCCGGGCACGCACGGATAGGTGGTGCCGCGCCATTCGTTGCGGGCGGTATGCACGTCCGTGTGACAGATGCCACAGTATAGAATCTGGATTTGCACGTCATGCGCGCCCGGGTCGCGGCGTTGAATGTTGAAGGGCGCGAGTGGCGTCGCGGCGCTTTGTACGGCGTATGATTTGGTTTGCATAATTTGTTTCTTTCTCTGTCTGTTGCCAATGAAATCTCCTGCGCTCTGATCCCTGGCAGGGTTATCCCCCCGTCCCGCCGCCAGCCGGCGATGTGCTTATGGGGTGAAGATATACCGGGCAGGCGCGCGGATGCCATGGGGTGTTCCCCCCATGCCGACTGGATGCGGCCTCAACGGCGGCTGGGCGGGATTGGTTGGCGAAGCAGGCTCCGGGCCGCCTTTCCGCGACGGGCGGCATGTGCCGGCGGAAGCGTTGCGCTCCTGAATCCGGGGCAATGAATTGCGCGGCCAGCGCTATATTATTGACTCACTTTTGCCCGGCGGCAACTTCGTCCGCATTGGCCGCCGTCGCCAGGAGATAATACTTCTCGAAAATCGCTTCCGGCATCCCCGCCGCCTTTTCCCTGCCGCGAAGATCCGCTCCCGGCCGCGGCACGACCACGGCCCGGATGCGGCCTTCTTTCAACGCGCCCAGCCAGCGGGTCGTCTTTTCACTGTCATATACATAGACGAGCGGCTTTTGCTGTTGCCCTGTCGGAAAAAGGGCCTCGCATCCGGCCGGCATGCCCGCGTATGAAATGATTGCCGCCGCTTCCGGATCCTGCGCCAGCGCCTCTTTGAACGCCGCCAGATCCCCGTTCTCCCCCTTGAGCCGGACGGCTTTCAGGTTCAGTTTGATGCGTCCGTGGCGCAACGCCGGGACGAAACCGTCTTCGTAACTTCGTTCCGTGTTCTCGTCCATGTTGCGCCGCTGGGGGAAGAGCAGCACGACTGTCCCGCCCTGATCGGACACATCGCCCAGCAGGCAGTTGGCCAGACCGTAACTGACGGCTATCTCGCAACGGCCGGACGCCTTGGGCTGCGGTGGCAGGATGTTCTGCCGGACTTGCACGATGACGACGCCGACCAATCCCAGAATGCCCAACGCTATCGTGGCCTGTCCCCAAACCGGCCAACGGCGATTCATCCAAGCGCCCATGCCGGCAATGGCCAGCACCGCCGAAAGCAAAAGTATTGTCATGGTCTATTGAGCCGCCGGATACGGCGTGTATGGGTCAAAAAGATTTGTCGGCGCGGTGCGGCGCAACGAAACATGCGCATCTAAATACACCAAGTTGGCCCGCCCGAGTTTGGGTTTTTGGCCCGCCACTCCGCCTTCCACGGTGACGGTTGAATGGACGCTATGTTCGTTGCCACCGTCGTGCCGATAGCAGACGTCCGCATAAGTGTCGGTGTCCGGACTAAGACCGGCGTCCCATCCGTCAGTCTCGCCGAACAGGACTGTCCAACTGGGATGCGGGATGCTTTTCATGGCCAGGAGCGGCATGTTGGTGTCATTGATCATGATGTTCTGGGCATAAGTGAGGAACCCCGAATAGCCGCCGTCCGGGCTGGCCGGGCAGATGAAAACCTTGTTGGTTTGATCGGTTGTCTTGAATTTCCTGCCCAGATACGGCTGAAGGGTCCAATACCAAATGGCGTTGACCGAAAGCGGCGGCGTGAGGTCGGGGGGGAAACAGAGGGGCAGGACTTTCTGATCGTCCTCGTAGCAAACCGTAGCCAGAATCAACTGGCGCAGATTGTTATTGCAATAGGTAGCCTTGGCCTGGTCTTTGGCCGCCGCCAGCGCCGGCAGCAGCAAGCTTGCCAGTATGGCGATGATGGCGATTACCACCAGCAATTCAATCAGGGTAAAGGCGCGGCGGGCCGGGGGGCTTGTCCCCCGGCTGTCGAGCGAGTTGTAGTTGGAATTTTCCACTGTTCGTTCCTGGGTCTATTGCTTGATGCGATAATACTGCTGCTTGATGGTAGTCGATACCACAGGATAAGGCGAATTGGCGCCGGCCACGGTAGTGTACGGGCCGTTGACCTGACTCGCCACCTGGAGCAGTCCGCCCGACCACGCCAATTGCACCTGCCCCGCCACCAACTGCGCCTGAAGGTTGCTGGTGCGGGCGGAAACAAAGCTCACATGATTGCTGGCTGCGGCCATATAAATGCCCGTCGCTTCCAACGGTGTCAGCGCCCGGCGCCAGACCGCCATGTCGTCCAAGTCGAACACCACCGAGTCATCCGCATAGTCGTCATACTGGCCCGTCGGGTCCTGACCGACCACTGTCGGCTCGCCTGTATCAAGGTTGCCGACCGTGGCGATGGAGATGGGAACATTGGCCACGAGCTGGCCGTCAAGGAAGGTCAGGCTGTTGTTCGTGCGGCTGAAGGTGGAAATCACGTTGTGCCAATTGCCGTCATTGATGCTGTTGTTGGCCCCGGGATACACAATTCCCGGAGTGCCGCTGGCATCCAGCAACGACCACCGCCAGCCACCGGTCAGATAAGCCGGGCCAAAGAAGTAGCCGGGGCTGTCGCCCGCGCCCACCGCGTTGCCAATGAACGGCACGTCGCCTGACAGCTCGCCCGCCGGTTCCCGCACCCAGTAGGAAACCGAGAAATCAACGTTGGAACTGAATTCCAAATCCGGCAGCACGCCCAGCGTGACGTAATTAAAGTCGCTCGTATCGTAATCATTGGTGAATCGCGCCGCCTGGCCGACCACGCCGTCCGGCACAAAGGCAACGTTGCCGACCATGGTGCCATTGTTGCCGCGCCCGGAGTAATCCAGAAAATCGCCGTCGAATTTGAGATGCAACACCAGCCCGGATGAAACATCAATGGCAGTCGGGGTCGGCAAAACGGTGAGAGTCGCCGAGGCGGTGTTGGTTGAGGTGGCATTGATGGCGGCGAAGGTATAGACCCCGGCCATCGCTGGGGTCAATGGGCTAAGCGTCAGAGTGCCGCTGGTCTGGCCCGTCAGGTTCGCGCCGTTGTGCTGCCATTGGTAGGAAACCGGTTCCGCGACGGCCGCAACCGCGCTGAACACGGCCGACATCCCGACATAATTGGTCACGGAAACAGGCGCTTGCAACCATACAGGAAGGTTCAAGGACAGAGCGATAATGCCGTTGTTGGCATCCATCGAATAAATGCGCGGGTATTTGATGATCGTCACGCCGTTGTTCTGGACATTGCCGTTGAGCGACGGGAAGAAAGCCTGTTCAAAAAGATTGGGCGCGGCTGTGGCGCTCAACTGGAAAAGTTCGAGGTCATTGGGAACGTCATCGAAGCCAATGCCGCCCAAAATATTAAGATTGGCATCCACGCCGATGCCGGATATCCCCCACCAATCTCCCGTCCCGTTTTGGGGGCCGGTAAAGGTTTGGAGAATCGTGCAGTTGCCCGTCACTGGATCGAATCCGATCTGGTAGAGATTGAATGAGGTGCTCTTGGTCCAGAAGGTGTTGCCGGCGCCAAAAGCGATGCCGAGTCTGGCGAAACCGGCTGGAATTCCGTTCGCGTTGGTGATTACCAAGGTGGTGGACTGGAAGTTCTGGCCATCGGTGGTGGTGAGCAGGGCGGCGTCTTCGCCCGGGCCGCTCTCGTACCTGCTGAAGCTGCCCAGCAGGATTTGGGTGTTCGTCCCGGCCCCGCGCACCGACATCTCGTCACCCCAGCGGTCGCCGGAGCCATTGCCCGGATCGCCGAGATAGGCTTGATACGGAGAGGCGCTGCTGGAAACCGAACTCCAGGAAACCAATTGGAAAACCGCGGAGCCGGCAGGCGAAACGTTGCACGAGTAAAGGACGCCGTCATCGGCCACGCCAATTTGACTGAGAGGCTCGAGATCGCCCGCCATACCAATCCCCGCGGTGTTCATGGTGAACAAATTGCTGCGGGTATTGGCGTCCAGCACGTAGATGCCGACATCCGAGGATGAGTTGGCCACTAGCAGGGTCATGGTCTTGGGGTCATAAGCAAGGCCGAGATTATCGTAGTCGCTCGAATCAATAAACGGGTACTGCGAAGAACCGGGGGGCAACGACCACAACTGCGTAACTTCCGTATTGGTGGCAGGCGCATAGACGATCACGTTGACCGCCTCACTGGCAACCGACCCGCCTGCGTTGCTGACGATGACATCGTACCAACCTGTGTCATTGGTCGTCAACGGACTGAGGGTGAGGGTGGCATTGGTGGCCCCGGGGATATTGGTCGCGGTATCCAGGTTGCTCTCGGTGTTGAATTGCCATGCATAGCTTAAAGTCGTTATTCCTGATGCGCTGACGGTCAGGGGAAACGAGCCGAGCGACGTGTAAACGGTTCCGCCGACGGGTTGTCCGGTGATGACGGGCGGCACAGGCGCGGAGCTGAAAATGATAGCCGTGGCTTGCAATCCGGCGCTGGTGTCCAGAGTGTAAATCATGTTGGTTAATCCTTGGCCGCCAAAGGCGATGTCGCCGGTTTCATTTCCATCAATGCTGGAGCTGGTGCTGAAAGAGAGATCGGTTGAGCTTAAGAGTGAGATGGCGGAGAAGTTCGTGGCCGGAAGGTTATAAAGAAATTCACTCGGACTTCCGGTCGTGTCCGCGTTGGCATGAACGGCCAGCAATCCAGCCGAGGCGTTGTAAGCAAGATCCAGGAAGTTGCCGGCGACGTTTTGATTGGTGGCCAGCACAGTGCAGGTCAACGGGCCGGTCAGGGTCTTATAGGCGGAAGGGAACTGCACCAGATACATGTTCACCGTCGTGCCGCCGCCGGGGGCATTGGCCGCCACAATAAAGGTGTTGTTGGTGTAAAACGCCAATCCAAACTGCACTCCGCCATTCGGAGCCGGAAGGGGAACATTCAATATGGTCGGCGTGAAATTCACCCCGTCGGTGGTGTAGAAGAGGGCAAAGGCATTGGTGGTGTACATCCCGGCCATGATCAAAGTGTTGAGGCCGCCGCCGGTGATGGCAAAGGTGTCGCCCAGACGTTTGCTGCCCGCCGCGGTAAAGGCGCCGAGCGCGTCACTGGCGGTGGTGGCGTAGCAGTTGTAAGGAGCGCTGGCCTGATTGGTCCACGAATATATCTTGTAAGGGGAACTTCCAGAGACAGTCGTGTTCAGGTTGGCCCCATAGAGGATGCCGTCAGTGCCAAAGCCTAATTTGTTAATGGTAAAGTTGCCGCCGCTGACGCCGGTCATGTTGACAGCGTTATTAGAATTGCCGGTGGTGGCGTCATAGGCGGCGATGACGTGGGTGCTCTTATTATTGACAAGAACCTGGCTGCCGGCGGCGTCGTAGCAGATGCCGCGGTTGTCATTGGCGGTGTCCAGGTTGTCGATCGCGCCGGCTAACGACCAGGTGTTGTTGAGGGTGTAGCTTTGGGCCGAGGCCGGCCCCGCCAGGGCCAGACAGGCCAGAGCCGCGAGGGTGAATCGCCCGATGGGCCTCAGACAGCCGAAAGGCGTTAGCGAGATGTTGGTGCGGGCATTCATATTTCTTGTTTTGAGTTTGTTGTGAAGTGTTGTGAGGTGTTGTGGAAATGGATCGGGTTGTAAATAAAATTTGTTCTTTACGAAGCCGCCTCGACGAAGGCGGTGCGGACGAAGTTGGCGGTAAGGAGGGCTGCCAAGCCCGCCGACCCGTTGAGAAGACTGTGTATCTTCATAAGACTGTTGTTTGTGTTAGTTTCCACTATTTTGCGCTTTTATAGTCTGCATCCTACGCAGATTCGGCGGGGGCGAACATCCTCATTATTGATGATTCAGTGTGATGCCGCAAAATCGATGCAAAGTAATTGGCCGGTCCGATCCGCTCAGGCTTGCGGCTTGGGTGATCGCACAAACCATGTGGCGGCTTCCACGCGTGACCGGACATGAAGTTTTTCGAAAATATGGGCCAAATGGCTGCGCACCGTGGTAAAGCCGATTTGCAGCCGCTCGGCAATTTCCTTGTCCGAATAGCCTCGGGCCAGCAACTCGATTACCTCGCTTTCCCGGTCGCTCAAGCCGCCGTCTTCGCCCGGCGTGGCAGCAGGGCGGCTGAAAGACTCAATGACCCGCCGGGCAATTTCGCCCGTCATCGGCGCGCCGCCTTTCAAGACGTCCTGAATGGCCGCGACCAATTCGGCCGGAGTCGTGCGCTTGAGCAGATAACCCGAGGCGCCCGCCTGCAACGCCTGAAACAAACGGTCATTGTCCGAATGTACTGTCTCCATGAGAATGCGGGTGCGGGGCAGCAGCCGTTTCAGCCGGACAACGCACTCGATCCCCGACATGCCCGGCAGGCTGATGTCCATCAACACCACATCAGGTTGGAGTCCGGGCATTCGTTGCAGCGCCTCCTCGCCGGTTCCAAAAGCCCCCACACAATGGAAGCCGGGGTGGGCGTCAAGCATCCGCACCCAGTTGTTGCAGATGGGGGCGCTGTCTTCCACGATTCCGATTCGCACAATCATGCCGTCCATCTTGTATATGCCAGAGTCCGCCTTGACAGCCATCCTCATTAGTGAGGATGGCTTTCCGCCCCATGGTCTTGGGGAACGCTCAGGCTTAAGGTGAACACGACCTTCCCACCCCCGCCTGGCTGGCTGAGGAACTCCACCCGGCCTCCGACCTCCCGCAGCCGCTCCCGCATATTCGGCAAACCATGCCCCTCCTGGTCGGCGGCGGCGTCAAACCCCCGCCCGTTGTCCTCAATGGACACCTGCAGCGCCGAGTCCGAGTAGTGCATCCGCACCAGGACTTCCCTGGCGCCGGAATGCTTGGCCACATTGTTCAAGGCTTCTTTCACCGCCAGAAACAGATTGTGCCGCGTTTGCGAATTCACCATCAGGTTCGGGAGGTTTTTCGTCACATCCAACCGGCAGACAATGCCGGAATGGCGGAAAAACTCCTGGGCGTGATTGGAAATATAACCGGCCAGATTGGGTAGCGTGTCGTTGCGGGAACTCATCGTCCACACGATTTCGTCCAGCGTAATGCCCAGTTGGCGAAGGCGGGCGGTCATGGATTTCACGCTGTACTGCAGCACCTCCGGCTCAGGCTCGGGCTGGAGCGTCAAGTCGCCAAGTTGAATAATTTCGGTGATGGCGCTGCCCAACTCATCGTGCAAGTCCCGGGCGATCCCCTGTCGCACACGCTCCACCGCTTGCTGGGCCTCCAGACGCTCCAACCGACGGCGCGCCTTCCGCCGTTCGTAAAAAACCACCACCCCCACCAAAGCGATGACGATTGTGACCACACCCAGCGTCCGGAACCACACGGTCTGCCAGAATTCTGGCACAACCTGCAAGTTGACCCGCG
>CAZLEE010000172.1:0-9656 GCA_964558455.1 uncultured Verrucomicrobiota bacterium
AACGCAACAAAAAAGGGCCGGGAATTGAATATTTAAGAAATCCGTCTCACACCCGGAGAGCGCGGTTTTTCTCTATTTGGCTTGATACCTGCGGCAGCCGGTTTTAGACTTGCTCTTTATCTATAATGCAAACAATAGATTCGGCGCAAAATAAGCGGCTCACGGTAAAAGGCGGCACCTCCGCCAAACCCGCCGCAACCCCTGCGATCCCTCCGGCTGAAGTGATCGGCGAACTGGAAAAACACATCCTGGTGGATGGCTTCAAAATCGTGATCGACCTGGAAAAGAGCAAAGGCTCGCGCATGGTCGATGCCGTGTCGGGGCGAAGTTTCATCGATTTTTATTCCTTTTTTGCCTCCATGCCAGTCGGGTTCAACCACCCCCGTTTCAAATCCGCAGCCGTGAAAGCAGAGTTGCTGGAGGCGGCCAAAACCAAGGTCGCCAGCGCGGACGTTTATTCTGTGGCCTTCGCCACCTTTGTAAGCACCTTCGCGCGAGTGATGGGATTCCCCCCCTTGGAAAGGTATTTCTTCATCGACGGCGGCGCCTTGGCGGTCGAAAACGCGCTCAAAGCCGCCATGGATTGGAAGGTGCGCAAGAACATGGCCGCCGGTCGCGGCGAACGCGGGACGGAAATCCTGCATTTTACCGGTGCCTTTCATGGCCGCACCGGCTATACCATGAGCCTGACCAACACCGATCCGCGCAAGACGGATCTGTTCGCAAAATTTCCCTGGCCGCGCGTCTCCAACCCCTGCATTGACTTTTCCCTCCCCGAAAAGGAACGCGAAGAAAACGTCATCCTAAAGGAAAAACAATCCGAGGCCCAGATCCTGAAAATCATCGCCGAACGGGGAGTGGACATCGCCGCCATCATCATCGAACCCATCCAGGGCGAGGGCGGCGACAACCATTTTCGCGGCGAATGGCTCAAAACGCTCCGCCGCATTTGCGACGAAAACGACATTCTCCTCATATTCGACGAAGTGCAATGCGGCATGGGCCTGTCAGGAAAAAACTGGGTCTGCAACTATTTTGACGTGCAACCCGACATTCTCGCCTTCGGAAAAAAAGCGCAGGTGTGCGGCATCATGGCCGGGCCAAGACTGGATGAAGTCAAAGACAACGTGTTCCGTCTCCCCAGCCGCATTAATTCCACCTGGGGCGGCAACTTTTGCGATTACGTCCGCTCCACCCATTATTTGCGCATCATCGAAAAGGAAAAACTGGTTGAAAATGCGCGGAAGCAAGGGGCCTGCGTCCTGTCGGAACTGCAAAAAATCGCCGCCAAGTACCCCATCATTACGTCGGTGCGCGGCCGCGGTCTGATGATCGCCTTCAACCTGCCTGACGGGAAAACGCGCGATCGCTTTTGGAACGGGGCCTACGAACTGGGCCTGCTGGTTCTCCGTTGCGGCGAACGTTCCATCCGCCTCCGCCCCGTGCTCGATTTGCCGTCTGACGTGATTGACGAAACTCTTAAAATAATTGATGGCGAATGCCGCCGCTTATCCTGATATGAAAGATTCACACACCGCTTTATTTAAGAAACTTGGCCTCAAATCAGTGAACGCCGGCGTCTTCTGCGGCGAATGGATCGGCAGCGGTCCCGTCATAAAAAGCGTCTCCCCCATCGATGGGCAGGAACTCGCCGGAGTGCGGACAGCCACCCCGGCGGATTACGAGCGCACCATTGACTGCGCTGCGAAAGCGTTCCAGTCCTGGCAAAAAGTCCCGGCGCCCAAACGCGGCGAAGTCGTCCGCCAACTCGGCAACGCCTTGCGCGAAGCAAAGGCCGACCTCGGCCGGTTGGTCACACTGGAAGCCGGAAAAATTCTGGCGGAAGGCCAAGGCGAAGTGCAGGAGATGATCGATGTGGCCGATTTTGCCGTCGGTCTCTCCCGGCAACTCTACGGATTGACCATCGCCTCCGAACGGCCCCAGCACCGCATGATGGAGCAATGGCATCCCTTGGGCATCGTCGGCATCATCAGCGCCTTCAACTTCCCCGTCGCGGTCTGGTCTTGGAACAGCGCGCTGGCTGCGGTTTGCGGAGACGCCACGGTGTGGAAACCTTCCAGCCAAACCACGCTCAGCTCCATTGCGACCATCAAAATCGCGGAACGCATCTGCCGCGCCAATGATGTCGATCCGGCCATCTTCAGTTTGATTATCGGACGCAGCGAAGCGGGGAAAATGGTCAACGACCCCCGTATTCCATTGATCTCCGCCACCGGCTCAACCCGCATGGGCCGCGAAATCGGCCAGCAAGTCCAATCCCGTCTGGGCCGTTGCATTTTGGAACTGGGCGGCAACAATGCCATCATTGTGACGCCTTCGGCCAACCTGGACCTTGCCACCCGCGGCATCCTCTTCGGCGCCGTGGGCACGGCCGGCCAGCGCTGCACCACCACGCGACGCATTATCATCCATAAATCAATCGAGGCGGAATTGACGCGCCGGCTGGTCAAGGCTTACGCGCAAATCCCCATCGGCAACCCTCTCGACCCCGGCACCTTGATGGGACCGCTGATCAGTCCCAGCGCGGTGGAAGCGATGCAGAATGCCTTGGGCAAACTGCGCGAAGAAGGCGGGGAAATCCTTTACGGCGGCAAACCGCTGACCGGCGCAAAATATCCGGGCGGCCGCTACGTCGCCCCCTGTCTGGCCAAAGCCGGCCCTCATTACAAGGTTGTCGCCGAGGAAACGTTCGCCCCCATTCTTTACCTCATTTCCTACCAGAAGATCGAAGACGCCATGGCATGGCACAACGCCGTCCCGCAGGGCCTGAGTTCAGCCATCTTCACCAACGATTTGCGTGAAGCGGAATTCTTCCTTTCCAATCGCGGCAGTGATTGCGGCATCGCCAACGTCAACATCGGCACCAGCGGCGCGGAAATCGGCGGCGCGTTTGGCGGCGAAAAGGAAACCGGCGGCGGCCGTGAAAGCGGCAGCGACGCCTGGAAGAATTACATGCGGCGCCAAACCGTGACGATCAATTACTCCTCGGAGCTGCCCCTGGCCCAAGGCATCACGTTCGGGGCCTGATCATATTTCGCGGCAGAGCGGCGCATCAATTGCGCCTCTCCCCTTCCCCGCAAAAAGCAAAACCGCCGCCAGATCGTTCTGGCGGCGGTTTGAGTTTAAACCAATACCGTTTAGTAACCGATCACCCGATAATAGCCGGACGACAGGGCGGCATCGGCGCTCGTGTCCGAATATGTGGTCGTGGTCCCGGTGGCAACAATGGTCGCCCCGAGGTTCGTCCACACAGTTGGCTTTGAGAGGGTCGTGGCAACCTGCACCTGATAAGTGTAACCCGGGACGGATTGCCATGAGAGGTTGAGGCCGGGGCCGGAAACCCTCGTAACGCCGACGATATTGAACGACTCCGCCAGAGCAGGAGGCGCGGTATAGCGTAAAGCCACCAGACCGTTATTCACGTCCAAGGCAAAACCCAAACCTCCTTTGAGGGTGGAAACCGCATTATCCTGGGCGTTCGCATTTTGCGAGGCAAAGAACGCCTGGTTAAACAAAGCCGGCGGAGTGGAATTCCCGAACACCCGATACAACTGGAAGTCATTCGGCGCGTCATTCAAACACACGCCGCCGAGGACATTGGCTTTCACATCCATGCTGAGGCCAACAAAGTCGTTCGGAGTCTGCGTGCCGGCCGTGAACGTTTGCAAAACCGTCAGGGTCTGACTGGTGGTATTGAACGCGACCTGGCGGAGGTTGAAATAATGCCCGCCCTTTGTCCAGAGGGTGTTGCCCGCGCCGAAGGTGATGCCCTGACCGGCAAATCCCGGCGTCACATTTGTGTCCGAGAGAGTCAGCAATGTCGGCGTGAAGTTAATCCCATCCTGGGTTGTGAACAAAACAACGTTCGAGCCGGAGTAAGACCCGAAGGCCATTTGAGTGTTTGTGCCCGCGCCGCGCACGGCCATGTCGTCGCCCCAACGATCGCCCGAACCATTGCCCGGATCCCCCGGCGAATACGCATAATTGATGGAGTCATCGGCCGGGGTCGAATCCTGCGGTGTCCAACTGATGATATTGAATGTGTTGCCGTTCGCGGTAGCGGCCATATTGGCGCCATAAACGACGCCATCGTCAGCCACCCCGACTTGGTCGAGAATGAAACCGGAATAGCCCCCGGTGGGCAGGCCGCCCGTATTCAAAGAACCGGCATCGCTGCCGTTGGTGGCGTTCAAAACGTAAATATTCCCGGATGTCTGACAAACATAAAGGTAGCTGTAATTTGTGTCGTAGGCCATCCCGCGCGTCAGATAACTGCTGGTGTCCAAATAAGGCCGCGAACCGGCCGCCAGCGACCAAAGGTTGGTGACATAGTTCGTGCTAGCCACCGGGCTGACCACCGTCAGAACCGCAGGCGGCGCGCTGGTGACCGCGCCCGCAATGTTGTGGACAACCACGTCATACGAACCGGCGGCGCTGAGGGGCGCATTCGTCAGCGTGTAAGTTTGGCTGGTGGCGTTTAAGATATTGGAACCATTAAACTGCCATTGGTAATAAAGCGGCAGGGAGCCGGAAGCCTGAACACTGAACCCGGCCGGCGAGTTTGCGTAAACAGACTGGCTGGCCGGGGGAGTCACAATGGTCGGGGCCGTCGCCGCCGGCACGCCGTAAGTCAGAGCCACGATGCCGTTGTTCGCATCCAGCGCATACACCCGCGGATACTTGATCACGATGGCGGCGGAACCGTTTGGATTTGAATTCCCCGAGGAGAAAAACGCCTGGTCAAACAACACCGGCGCATCCGACGTGCCGGTAAGCTGCGACAATTGGAGATCGTTGGGGGAGTCACCTATATTGACTCCGGCCAGGATGTTATTGACCGGATCGATTCCAACACCACAAACCCAGTAACCGATTTCCGTCGGCTCGGCGTAGTCAAAGATGACACTTCCGGTCAAGGCATTGGTGTCGAAGGATACTTCGAACAAATCACCGCCTAATTTTTTGCCCCAAAGGGTGTTGCCCACCCCAAAAGCAAGACCGCCCCCGGAGGCAAATCCCGCCGGCACGCCGCTGATCGCAATCAAGACCGGGTTAAAGTTCACGCCGTTCTGCGTGGTGAAAATCGCAACGTTCGTGCCGAATTGCGAGGCAATCGCGATTTGGGTGTTCACCCCTGCCCCGCGCACAGCCATCGTGTCGCCCCAGCGATCCCCCGGAGAGGCGCCCGCCGCCGGGTCCCCATAATAAGCCAGATTGGCGGTCGCATTGGTGGTGGTAGCGCTCCATTGGTCGAGAGCAAAAGCGCCCCCGCTATTGACCAAATTGCCGGCATAGACCGCCCCGTCATCGCCGATGCCAACCTGATCAATTCCCGCATTAGGCAACAGACCGCCAAAAGTCGCCCCGTTCGTGTTCAAGGTGCCGTTGGTGACGCCGGTATTTCCATTGATAATATAAAGCCCCGTAGTCGCCGCCACCACCACCTGCTGCGAATTGGTGTCATAGGCAATGCCGCGTTCGTATCCGTCGCTCGTCGAAAGCCAGCTATAACCTGATTGACCGGGAGACACCTTCCAAAGCGGGCTGACCGCCGAATTCGTGACTGGCTGCAGAATGGTCACCTGAACCGGCGTGCTCGTAACCGCGCCGGCAACGTTTGTAATAATAACCTGATAGTAGTTGGTCCCGGTCGTAATCGTGAGAGAGTTTGTGTTCGCCCCGGTTATGTTTGTAAAAGAGGAGGCCGTGTTGGTATCACTGCCGCTGGCTTGCCAGAAATAACTAAACGGCGTGGTGCCGGTGGCCACGACCGAAAGCGTGGTCGAGGCATAAAAGGCGCCGCCGACTGGAGCCGTTGTGATGGTGGGCGCAACCGGCGGAATTGTGATAATGCTTAAGCCATTGAGGGCGTCACCGGTATCAAGGGCGTAAAGGACGTTGGTCAGGCCATTTCCCCCCAAAGCCGCGCCACCAGTGGCGTTACCGCCATTGTAAGACGCCACCACATTGGACGTGGCCAGCGTCGTCAGCCCGCCCGCGATATTGGAGGCGTTGAACAGTCCCACCGGCATCGGATTGTTGCCCGTCTGAACCGCAGCCAGAAAACCGGCGCTGGGAACATAATTCAGCATCGTCGTGTTGTTGTAGGCGGCACCCAGGGACGTGCTGGCCAGCACCGTGCCCGTGACCACGGTTTGGGACGCAAAATTAGTCGGATACTGAATCAGATACAAGGTGCTGCTGCCGGAGCCGGCCGGTTTGGCCAAAATGGTGTTATTGGTGTAAAAGCAGAAGCCGAAAATGTTGGCGGAAAGCGAATACCCGGAAGCAACATTAATGATGGTGGAAGTGAAATTCAAACCATCCGTCGTGCTAAACAACACGAAGTAGGGCTTGGCGGCCACCCCGCACAGAATGAGGGTGTTGGTTCCCGAACCGGTCACTTGCATGGTGTCACCAATACGCCCGCTGGTGTAGCTGAGACTCGTGCCGTTGGCCAGGGCATTGCCATTATAGGCAGTCGTATAAGCGGATGCCACCCAGTTCGACCAGCGATAAATCTTGTTCGCGCTGCTGGAACTGGTCGCAAGGTCAATGGCATAAATAGCGCCGTCGGCGGCCACCCCAACCTGGTCTATAAGGTATGTGCCTCCAGACAGGCCGGTGGTGGTGAAATTCCCCAAATAGATCCCGTTGGTCCCATTGAAGGCGCTCAAATACGGGCTGGCGTTGGCAGAGACATAGACCAGATTGGAGACAGCATCGTAGGCCATGCCGCGGGAGGCCGTACTGCTTGCAAATAGCGAGCCGCTCCCGGCAGGCTCGGCAAACAGATTGGTCAGCGCGTAAGTCACCTGGGCTTGCGCCTGGCCCGCCAAAATAAAAACCGGGAAAATGGCAGCCAGCAAAAATGCGACCCCAGACGGAAGAAAACAGGTTCGGTGTTTCATAAGCGTGATCGGATTGGTTTTTTTCATGGTTACTTGAGTTTTATTCGGTTTCTAACAGCCCGCCCTCATTGCGGTTTCTAAAAGCCGTTTATGATCGGAAAAGTGGCCTGCAATCGGGGCAAATCAAGATCGCTGGGCGAGGACGGAGCATCAAAGCCGCTGCCCTGGCCCTGGCCCTCAGTCGCCTCGGGAATGGCATTATCGGCTGCAATATACTGGGAATACCACCGCCAATACTCGGAGTGGCCGTCGGCAAAACTAAGCAAACCGCCGTTGTTATGCCGGCTGGTGGGAAGCTTGTAATACGCGTAATTTCCCTCGCCGGCGTTGTAGCACGGGAACTCGTTGTTATCTATGCTGTTGGCGGAAACATCAATGAAAACCGAGGCAACCGATGGCCCCGGACTGTGAATATCGGACGATTTGATAAAGCAGCCGTTGTTGGGAATGCTATCGGCGTTGTCGTTAGTCCAGTTCATGCCGCAACTGATGGAATAACTGCGGTCGCGCAATACGTTGTACGTGGCATCCAAGGACAAGTCCACCGGGCAATGGTAGATTTTGATGGAGTTGTTATAGGGATAAAGCAAACCGGCTTTCAAAGCCCAGCCGTTGGTCTGGGCGGCAGCACTGGCTTCCTTGCGTGCGCTGCCCGTCCATGTGCCCACTCCCAGCTTGGTGCCCTCTGTGACCCAGGCATCCGCGCCGCAATCCGAGTTCCCATCGCTGTGATTATTGACAATATAATCCTTGGAGTCTCCCAAATAGATCTGCCATGCCAGAACCAACTGTTTGGTGTTGCTCAGGCACTGGGTCTTCTGCGCCTCTCCCTTTGCCTTGGCCAAGGCCGGCAATAGCAACGACGCCAGAATGGCGATGATCGCGATGACGACCAACAGTTCAATCAGGGTAAACCCCGCCCTTGAAGAATGGCGCCTGTTACCCATGCGAGAAGTTAGCGCGAATTTCATCATATCAGCAATTTTTCAACTCGTCGTGGCCGAAATTTAGCATGAATAGTCAATTCCTCAATACGCATAAAGATGCGTAGTAGGAAGTGCCCTATTTTGGCAAGGGCACGTGTTTTCAGATGTTCCTTTGTGATCATCCGGGGGTTTTCTGAGGAATCTGCGGTTGCAGGTATTTCGCCACCGCTTCGCCGCGGGAGTGGACGTGCAGCTTCTTGTAAATCCCTCGAATATGCATCCGCACGGTGTCCACGCTCAGGTTTAAACCATCGGCGATCCCTTTGTATGCTTCGCCGTCTCCCAACCGCGCGAGAATTTCCCGCTCTCGCGGAGAGAGCCGCTCCAGTTGAGCCGAGCTTTGGCCGTGCTGCTTAAAAAACTCGACTACTTTTCGGGCGATAACGCTGGTCATTGGTGAGCCACCGCACTGGACCTGTTTAATGGCTTGGATCAGTTCGGTGTGAGATATCCGCTTGAGCAGATAGCCGCTCGCACCCGCCTTCAACGATTCAAAAATCCGGTCGCTGTCCTCATACACCGTGAGCATCAGGACATTGGCCTCCGGCAAAACCGTTTTGAGCCGCCGCAGACATTTGATGCCGCTCATTTTGGTCAGGTTGATATCCATCAGGATCACATCCGGGGCCGCCGCTGGCAGGGCCAACAAAGCCTCTTCCCCGTTCCGATGGCGGCTCACACAACGAAACCCGGGTGTGCGATCAATCCTCCCAGCCAGATTCTCCCGAATCCAGTCATCATCCTCAACAATCGAAACTTTAATGGCCATGGGAGGACGGTGCGAGGCAGCCCTTTCTTCCTGCGTGTATGGCCTTGGCGGAGGAACTCGACTTCGGGGAAAGAGGCATTTCTTGGGTCACTTTTTCCATGTTTTAGTAAGGATAATTCCCATCAACGATCACATTCTACGACAAGCCATCTCCACCGACCATACGCATAATGATGCGTAGTCCTTATCCGGCGGCCGGCAGCGAGTTCAGATTCAACGCCAGCATGACGGTGGTGCCAACTCCAGGAGTGGTGCGCACCTCACAGGTCCCGCCAAGGTGGGCCAGCCGTTCTTTCATGTTTTCCAAGCCGTCGCCAGCGCCACGGCGTTTGTCCGGCGAAAACCCCTTCCCGTTGTCGCTGACGGCCACGCGGAACACCGGACCCTCCAAACTTATTTCCACCCGAATCTCGGAGGCGCCTGCATGTTTGACTGTGTTGTTCAACGCCTCTTTCACCGCCATGAATATATTGTGGCGCGCATCGGCGGGCAAAGGCAGGACCGGCAAATCCTCGGGCATCTTGAGGTGCCGCCGAATATTGGTCGGCTGGAGAAACTCCTCGGCATAATGAATAATATAGTGCGCGAGGTGGGTTAGAGTGTCGTTGCGAGGATTCACAACCCAGACGGTTTCGTCCATCGCTTGAACCATTTCCTGGGAAGTGCTGTAAATGTCCCGCAGACGGGCGCTGGCTTCGTCTGCGTTGAATGTGTCCCCTTCTTCCATTCCCGCCAACATGCTGATCTTGGTCACCCGTGCGCCCAAATCATCGTGCAAGTCCCGGGCAATGCGTCGCCGCTCGCGCTCCATGGTCTGTTGTGCCTCCAGGCGCTCCAACCGGCGGCGCGCCTTCCGCCGCTCATTCAATGCCACTCCGCTCGTCAAAGTAATGACCGTCGCGGCAAAGACGAGTGTCCGGAACCACACGGTCTGCCAGAATTCTGGCACAACCTGCAAGTTGACCCGCG
>CAZLEE010000173.1:0-9647 GCA_964558455.1 uncultured Verrucomicrobiota bacterium
TTAACGCAACAAAAAAGGCCGGGAATTGAATATTTAAGAAATCCGTCTCACACCCCCCGAACCTAAAATTCATTCTCCAGTTTTGAGCCATACGTGTCAAACATGCCACCAAAACAGGGCAAATTTGGCCGGGTCCCCCGCGATGTTCAAGCCCTTTTTGCCTGGTGTTCACAAGATCGCCGGGCGGCCCACCCTTGTTTAGCCGGTCGAAGCATCGTGGCATGTCGTTTGCTGTGGAGAGTATCAGCACCGGAAGAACAGCATGAAAACTTGTGAAAAAATAAAAGCCAAAAAAAAGGCGGCGAAGAGCAGGAACGTGGTGAAGCTTCCCTACGGACTGATCGGCTTCGAGCGCGTCAAGGATTATGCCCTGTTGTACAATCCCGCCGAAAAGCCCTTCCTTTGGTTCCAAATGCTTGATGGCGCGAAACATGCCTTTTTGCTTTTGCCTCCAAGAGAAATCCTGCGGGATTACCAGCCTGACCTTCGCGCCGAGGATGTCCGTTTCCTTGGACTGAACGACCCCTCCGAAGCGCTTGTCCTCAACATCGTGACCCTGCACGGGCCAGGCAAGAGCACAGTCAACTTAAAGGGACCCATCGTTATCAACCGCCGGACGTTGGTTGGGAAGCAGGTCATCCCGAGAAACGCCGCCCAATACCCCGCCAAGCACCCGTTGTCCGCGTCGTAAGACCAATTTTTATGACAGCGTCTTCCCCCGCCGAAAAACCAAGCCGCCATCCGGCGTCCCCCGCCGAATGCCCCAAATCTGATCCATCAGGGGAGGCAACGTTAAAGATTTGCATTGCCAGCCCGGAGCTTGCCGGACTTACGAAGCGCAGCGACATCGGCACAGCTTATGCCGCCATGGCCCAAACCCTCGCCGCCGCCAGACACGAAGTCACCTGCCTTTTCATTGGCTCCAGGGAGCTTTCGGCCAGCGCCTGGCAACATTGCGTCGAAAAATATAAAAGCGACGGCATCGCCCTCATCGCCCTGCCCTCCATCACCGCCTCGGAGCTTGTCGCTCCCGTCAATCTCATCCGGTCTTACGAAACTTATCAATGGCTGAAAAGAAACGATCGCTTCGACATCATCCATTTTCCGGAACAGCAAGGGGCCGGCTATCACACGCTGACCGCAAAACATCATGGCCTGGCGTTTGTCAATACGACCATTTGCGTCGGTCCGCATAGCATGAATGCATGGCTTATGACCGCGCGGAAGGGAAACCCGGATGACTTGGCTGATGTTGACACGAGTTTTATGGAACGCCGCGTCGTGGCCATGGCCGACGCCGTGGTCAACCCGAGCCGTCATCTGGCGAGCTGGATTTCCGAGCACCACCGGGAAATGCCCCGCCAACGCAGCCTTCAACAGCCCACCCCATGCAACCCTCTTTTGGCTGCGGTATCTCCCGCCGCCCCGTCCTTGCTGGAAATTGATGAACTGGTTTATTTCGGACCGCTGGAATCTCCCAAAGGGGTGACGCTTTTTTGCGACGCGCTCGATTGCATTCCTTCCAACATCGCCGCAAAAATCAAAAAGGTCGCTTTCCTTGGCCGGGAATCAATTATTGACGGCATCCCGTCGCTGAATTACCTCCAAAAACGCGCCCAAAATTGGCCTTTCGCCCTTGAGACGATCACCGGCAGTGTCCAATCCGGCACCATGAATTATCTCCGCCAGGTCAATCGTCTGACAGTCATCCCGTCGCTGTTTGAAAGTTCTCCCTATCGCATCCTCGAATGTCTGGTGGCCGGCGTCGCCTTTGTCGCCAGTTCCGTCGGCGGCATTTCCGATTTGATCGCGCCCGCCGATGTGGGCAAAGTCTGCTTTGAACCCACCGTCGGAGCCTTGTGCGCCGCCCTTTGCACGACCTTGACCGAAGGATACCGCCCCGCCCGCGCTCTGCCGGACTCCGCCACCAGCGCCAAAGCATGGGTTGTGCTGCATGAAAATTCCTGCCTCACCCCCCTTCTTCGTCGCGCAGTGCTTCCGCCCATTTTTGCCCGCGACCCTTCAGCCAGGAACAACCCGCCCAATGAAGCCACCCAGGCTGCCATCCACGCCCTGTCCATGGATCCCGCGAACACGGTTGCGCTGAAAGCGCTGGCCCGGATTTATCTCAACGCCCGTCTGCCTGAAACCGCCCAGGAAGCGTGTCAACTCATCCTCAAACGCGATGCCGATGACGCGGAGGCATTGCAAATGATTGACGAGGCAATCGGCTTGGAAAAGGGGTTGAGTGAAAAAATATTTGCCCCACCCCAGGACGACCCTGCCGCGCGCGAATTTCCCGGAATGGCGCTTTTTCAATCTCCAGACATAACCGTCGCGCAAATGGCCTGTCCGTGAGCCGATCCATCCACGCGCCCCCGGATCGTCCGCACATTCCCGAAGCCGCCCCGCGCTCCTGACCGGAGCGGGCCGCAAACGCCAGGATTTGTCAATCAAATAATAGCCCCGGGAAAAATCCCCCCCCGAAAATTTTTTGAATTTACCCTCAGGGATCCCGTCTATCTAGTGAGCGGGCAAACGGGCTTTCTGGAAGACTCGGTCATTCGCCGAAATGCTTCCGCTGTCCCGCACGCTGACAGGGTTGGTCTGTGTGCCTGCATCATTGAGCGCCATGAACACAAAAAGTTGCCGTCATATTTATTCCAAGGGATTCACCCTCATCGAACTTCTGGTGGTTATCGCCATTATTGCGATCCTTGCCAGCATGCTCCTGCCGGTTTTGGGCAAGGCCAAAGAAGACGCCGTGCGCATGCGGTGCGTTAACAACACAAAACAACTCGGCCTGGCCATGCAAATGTACGGCGACGACAATGCCTCTCTGCTGCCCATGGCGCACGGCACGGTGCCGTGGGGCATGACGAATATACCTCCCTGGACGCAGCCGCTGGCCGTTTATTACAACAACACCAACATCCTCACCTGCCCCGCGTTTTCGCTCTTGTTCAACAAATCGCCTTACAATTATTTCATGGGCTCCAGAGCACCCTATGTCGTCTCCGGGGCCGAGGCCAGCGTCAACTTCAAGACAATCATGCTCTCCTCCCAATACATTCTCTCCGGGGACTGCAATTACGCGTTCGACCAGACGGATGCGGACCCGGACAACTACACCCAGGACACCCTGTTCGTGAATCTTCCGTCCAAGGGGCACAGCGGCTGGCTGAACATTTTGTTTGCCGACCAGCATGTGAAAAACTATTCCAAATTCGTCACCAACGACCTCACTTTTTCCCTCACCCAGGCGGGCACTCCATGGAATAACGTGACGAACTAAAAAACAGAAATCAGGAGAGCAGAAATCCGGCCGGCGCGTCGGCGCGTCTGCCACATCCCCGCTTTCCAATTTCCGCCCTCTGTTTTTTCCTTTTATGGCCACGGTTGCCGCAATATCCTGCTCTTTGTGCGCATGTCCTCCGAACCGCCGCCAATTGAGCCTCAGTATTTGCTTAACCGCGAATTAAGCTGGTTGGAATTCAATCAACGCGTCTTGGAACAAGCCTTGGATCCGGCAACGCCCCTGCTGGAACGCCTTAAGTTCTTTTGCGCCTTCAGCGCCAATCTTGACGAATTTTTTGAAGTCAGGGTCGCGGGTCTTAAACTCCAGATCGAAAGCACGGTGGTGGAACGCAGCCCCGATGGTCTGACCGCGACGGAAACGCTGCAAGCGGTTCATCGTCGCGCGCGCCAGCTTGTTGAACGCCAGTATGCCTGCTGGCGCAACGACCTCCGTCCGCAACTGGCCCGCCATGGCATTCGCTTTATGCGCTTTGCCGAATTGACCGGGCCGGAACTCGCCTGGGTTGAGGCCTTTTACCGCGCCCAGATCCGACCCGTGCTGACGCCCCTCGGTCTGGACCCGGCGCATCCCTTTCCTCAATTGCTCAACAAATCGCTCAACACCGTCGTGCAATTGGAGATCACGGAAGGCAGGCAGACGCAACGGCGTCTGGCCGTTGTGCAGGTGCCGCGCGTGTTGCCGCGCCTGGTCCAATTGCCCCGGCACAACTCGAAACGGCAGCCTTACTTGTTCATGGGCGACGTCATCGGGCATTACCTGGCGGATTTGTTTCCGGGCACAAAAATACGCGGGTTCTGGAATTTTCGCGTGACACGCAACGCGGAACTTTACGCCCGCGAGGAGGAGACGTCCGGCCCGCTCAAGGCGGTTGAGAGCGATCTTCTGGCCCGCCGGCGCGGCGCGGCGGTGCGTCTGGAAGTCGAACGCGGCTGCCCGCCGGAAATCCGCGCCAGCCTCCTGGAAAACCTCGGCTTGAAGGAGCCGGATTTATTTGTCATCAACGGCCCGATCAACCTGATCCGGCTGTTGGCGGTGACGGAAGGCGACCATTCACCGGACCTGCGCGAACCGCCGCTGGTGGCGCCGCCGCCCCTGGCTTTGCGGGGGGAGACGAATTTTTTTGACGTCATCCGCCGGGGCGATGTCCTGTTGCATCATCCCTACGAAAATTTTGGCAGCGTGGTGGACTTTCTCAAGCAAGCCGCCGCGGACCCCGATGTTTTAGCCATCAAACAAACCTTGTACCGGACCGGGGGCGACCCGCAAATTGTGGGGGCGCTGATGGAAGCCGTGCAAAAAGGCAAGCAGGTGGCTGCGGTGGTGGAACTCAAGGCGCCCAACCAGGAAACACATGGCGTCCTGTGGCCCCGCCGCCTGGAAGAAGCGGGCGTCCATGTGGTTTACGGATTGGTCGGCTGCAAAATCCACGCCAACCTCTGCCTGGTCGTGCGCAAGGACAGCGACGCCATCCGGCGTTATGTTCATTTGGGCACGGGCTTCTACAATCCCGAAACCGCCCGCTCTTACGTGGACATCGGCCTGCTGACCTGCCGCCCGGAATTCGGGGAGGATGCCGCCGGCCTGTTTAATTTTTTGACAGGAATCTGCCAGTTTCAGGGCGCCAAAAAATTTCTGGTGGCCCCCTTCCAATTGCAGGAACGCATGCTGCAACTGATCGCGCGCGAAACCCAGAACGCCGGCAAAGGGCTGCCCGCGCGCATCATCGCCCGGATGAACTCCCTGTCGGATTTGGACATCATCGCGGCCCTCTACGACGCTTCACGCGCCGGGGTGGAAATCGACCTGACCGTGCGCGGCATTTGTTGTTTGCGCCCCGGAGTGAAGGGATTGAGCGAGCGAATCACGGTGCGGAGCATCGTGGACCGTTTTTGGGAACACAGCCGGATTTTTTATTTTGAAAACGCCTGCCAGCCGGAAATCTGGGCCGGCAGCGCGGATTGGATTTCGCAAAGTTTCCATCGCCGGATCGAGGTCGTTTTCCCCATCGATGACGGCAATCTGTGCGAGCGTATCCGGGGCGAATTGCTGGAGACCGCCTTGCGCGACAACGTCAAGGCGCGCTTCCTGACATCAAGCGGCACTTACATCAGTCCCCGGCACACGCGCGGCAAGGTCGCTTACCGCAGTCAAAGCGAGTTAATCAAACTTTCGCAGGGACCGTCCCCTCGCCCGGCGGCTGCCGGAAAGCAAGACAGCGCCTTCCCCCATTTCAAACTTGCCCCGGATCCGTTCACAGCCAAACCCATATAATTGATACATGCTAAACACCGAATTCATTGCCGCGCCCGAAAACAACAGCCGCCGTCTGATGATCGCACTGCACGGATTGGGAGACAGCCGGGCGGGTTTTCGCTGGCTGCCGGAGGCGATGCAAATGCCATCGTTGAATTTCCTGCTGGTGGACGCGCCGGACCCTTATTACGGCGGATTCGCCTGGTACGACCTGCAAAATCCCGCCCCGGGCATCGAACGAAGCCGGCAGATGATCTTTGAATTGCTCGACCACCTGGCTGAGCAAGGCTTTCCGCGGGAACAAATTGTTCTCTGCGGTTTTTCGCAAGGTTGCCTCCTGACCATTGAAACCGGGGCGCGCTATCCGCATAAACTGGCCGGCTTGGTGGGCATCAGCGGTTATACAGCCCAGCCGGAACAACTGGTGCGGGAATTTTCGCCCCAGGCTCTTCAGCAACGCTTTCTCATCACGCACGGCACCCTGGATCCGCTGTTGCCCATCGAAAACGTCCGGAAGCAAGTGGAAATATTGCGCGCGGCAGGCTTGCAAATTGAGTGGCATGAATTTGTGAAAGAGCATAGTATTGCGGGCGAACCAGAGGTGGCAGTGATTCGTCAGTTTGTGCGGAACAGTTATGTCTAACCCCGGTAAGGAGACGGGTAAATTCAAGAAGGCGCCAGCCGGTCTGCAGGTCGTTTTGGCGCTCGTCCTGCTTTTTCTTTGCGGGCACGGAGTCAAGGCGGCGTCCATCACCGGCTTTTCCCCCGCTTCCGGCCAGCCCGGCAATGTCATCACCATCACCGGCTCCGGTTTTACGACCGCGACCAACGTTTTGTTTGACAATTCAACGTTGGGGGATTTCGTGGTTGTGTCCGGTTCCCAATTGACGGCGGTGGTTCCCATCGGCGCAGCCAGTGGTCCCATTAGTGTGAACGGCGCAGCCAGCAGTTCAAATTTTCTGGTTGCGCCCTCCATAACCAGTTTTTCTCCGCCAGGCGGCCAGGCCGGAACCATGGTCTATATCCTGGGCGCCAATTTCACGACTAATGGAAACGGAACAACGGTCATTTTCGCAGGCAATACCACCCGGGTCGCCGGAACGGTGACGGCCTCAACCGTGGTCGCCGCATTGGTCCCCGCCGGGGTGACGGATGGCCCCCTGACCGTGACGACCAGCGCGGGATCAGCCACAAGCTCCAGTAATTTCACCGGCAGCCTCAACCCAATCATCACGAGTTTCAGTCCGACCTTCGGCACCAACGGCTCCACCGTGACCATTAACGGCGGAAACTTCTTCACACCAGTTACAGTCACAATTGGAGGGAAGATAGAGTCCGTCACTCCCACGGCAACGTCCCAAATCAGCGCCACCGTCCCCACGGGCGCAGCGAATGGGCCGATCTCCGTGACCACAACGAACGGCACTTTCACCACCACTAGTAATTTTCTGACCGGGTCCGGCCCCATCATCACCAGCTTTTCGCCGACCGAGGGCGGGAGCGGTACCACTGTTACGATTAATGGGATCGACCTTGTCAGCCTGACGTCCGTAACTATCAATGGAGTTAGCCAATCCATCGAAGGTTACGGTTCCGGCTATGTTTCCGTCTCAATCGCAAGCACGTCGAAAACCGGACCGATCAAGGTCACATCTTCGCAAGGCACCTTTACCACCACCTCAAATTTCACCGCCACTTCCGCGCCTCTTATCGATTCCTTTGCCCCGGTGCTGGCACAGGTCGGCACAAAGGGAATCGTCATCAATGGACTTAATTTCACAGGAGCGACCAGCGTCAAATTTGGCACCGGCAGCGCCACCGCCTTTACCGTCACGGCCCCCACCCAGATTTCCGCCACCGTTCCATCGTCGGCCACCACCGGGACCATCACCGTGACCAGCCCTTCAGGGAGCGCCACGACCACCACCAATTTCACCGTCACCGGAGCCGGTCCCGTCATCACAGGATTCACCCCGTCCAACGGAGTTCGCGGAACCGTCGTGACGATCAACGGCGGCAATTTCACCAATGTGTCCGGCGTGACCTTCAACGGCACGAGCGGCACCTACACCGCGCCGACGTCCACCACCACCCTGTATGCGACAGCACCCGCGAACGCGACATCAGGCCTGATCAGCGTCGTAACATCCGGCGGCACCGGCAACAGCTCCGCGCTGTTTTACTTTCAGCCCTGGATTACCAATGCGACGGCATCGGGCATTGTGGGGTCGTCTTTGATTATTGACGGACGCAACCTGACCAACGCCACCGCGGTGCAGATTGAAGGGGTTGATTTTCCCTTTACCAATTCCCCGACCCAAATCGTGGCGACCGTCCCGTCCAATGCCGTTCCCGGCCCGGTCACGGTGACGACGCCGGGCGGGATTTTTATCAACACCAGCCGGTATGTGGTTCTGCCCAAAATTTACAGTTTCACCCCGAACATCGGGCCGGCGGGAACGGTTGTCACCATTGGCGGCACGAGTCTGTTCGACGTGACCAACGTGCAATTCAACGGCGTCAACGCCACGCCCTTCAACATCACCACCAACCAGTTGCAAGTGGCCGTTCCGTCCGGCGCAACGCCCGGGCCGATCACCGTATTCGTGCCGGGCGGGAGCCATGTCAGCACAAATATTTTCACCGCCACCACCAGCAGCGCGGTGAACCTGACCAAATCCGTGTCCCCGGTCGTTGCCCTTTCGGGGAGTAATTTGACTTACACCTTGACGGTGACAAACAACGGCCCATCCACGGTGACGAAGGTCGTGGTGACTGACCCTATTCCGGCGGGATTTACCCCCATATCGGCCACGAGCAGCGTTGGGTCCGCGCTTTTTACCAACGGCCAACTCATCGCCAGCCTCGGCACCATGACCACCAACACCGGCGCGGTAATAACGATGACAGGCGCCACCTCAACCTTGGGCATACTGACCAACATGGCGACTCTGGGATTTGCGGAAGGCGAAACCATTTACGGCAACCCCGACGCTTGGGCCTTCGCCTATCTTATCACCGCCGCCCAACAAACCCTGACCATCGCGGAATCGGCCAATCCGGGACATATTACCCTGACTTGGCCTGTTTCGGTGGTGGATTTCACCCTTGAATTCAGCACTAATTTAAGCGGGGGCGGCGGCTGGCAGGCGGTCACCAACTCTCCTTTCGTGACCAATGGGTTGAACACTTATACCAACGCGTCCCCATTGCCCGCCGCGGAATATTTCCGGCTGCAAGGCCCCTGACGGCGGCGAACAGGACGGACGCCTACTGCTTTTCGTATTCCCCTTTGCCGATGCGTTTGAGAACGGTGAAACCCGCTTTCTTGGCGTCCGAAAAGGAGACTGGTTTGAGTTTGATGGGCGAGCTGAAAGTGGAAATGAGCTTCCGCACCGGACGCCGGCAAGCCGGGCAGACCTTCAATTCGGGAGCATCCACCGGACGGCGCAAAGTAAACTTTCCGCCACAGACCACGCAGTCCCCGTCGCACAGCTCGTATTCGTAAAAAGGCATGTTATTCCGTTCTGTGTTCACCCTACACCCGACGCCACTCCGATTCAAGAGGGGCAGCCGACTACCGGCTTGACATTCAAGCCGAATGGGGCCAGAGATACCCCCATGAAAAGGATGCTATCTGTTTTACTGTTAATCGGCCTCTGCGGCTGCGGCACCGGATACAATTTTTCGCCCTATGTTGGCCAGCAGCAACCCTGGCAAACCCAGCCCGGAAGCTACGTCAAGGTGGTGGATAAGGCCACGTTCTATGCGATCGGGCAATTCCCGGATCGGCCCTACATCATTCTGGGAACCGTGGCGGCGGACAACGAAGGCGCGCTGGCCAAGGCGGTTCATCAACAAGGCGCGGATGCCGCTTTGATTTTCGCGGACAAGACTTATAGCACCGGCGCGGTGGCAGTGGCTGCTCCCGGCGTTGTCTGGGGCGCGCCTTTGACCTATCAGGTCATCAACGCGCGGCTCATCCGCTTCGTCAAATAGTCACGTCGGATATTTAACGATACCTTAGAGCCTGTTTGAAAACTCAAAATAGTACCAATAAAATCAGCATTTTTGT
>CAZLEE010000174.1:0-9574 GCA_964558455.1 uncultured Verrucomicrobiota bacterium
CATCGCGGCGGGCCATCTTCTTCAAGACCGTGCCGCGGTTGAAATGGGCGTTGGCGTAGCCGGGTTTGAGGGCGATGGCGCGATCATAGCCGGCCAGGGCTTCGGCGAAGCGGTTCATTTGCTGCAAAACGACGGCCCGGTTGTTGTGGCCTTCGGCAAAACCCGGAACCAGTTTCAGGATGAGCGTATAAATCTCCACGACCGCCTGAAGATTGCCGCGGCGGTGCTCTTCCGCAGCGAGCGCGCAAGCGGCGGCGATGGTCAAAGGCCGGCCCTGCCAGCGGATCAGCGGCTCGGTTGCGGGCCGCGCGGGGGCGATGCTTCGCGGGGGCTTCATATCATGGGCAACAATGACAGCATGATCGGCAAAGCTTATACCCGGCTCTCTGATGGGGCAACCGGATCTCCCAAACGGCTGCTCTGCGATAGGCTGTGAGACAGAATTCTGAAATCCGGCAATAAAGCCCACCAGTCCTCCATAGCCTTGGCGACGGAGGATAGAAACGAGGTAAATGGGTCTTTGCGATGCATATCTGCCTGCGCGGAAGAAGCTTGGACAGATTTGCCTGCCCACCGATGGCCCCAAAAGGATTTCAGGCTTGACGAAGGTTGACGATCCCGGGTTTTGTTGAGGTTTAACGATACCGAAAAACGCGCTTTTAGGCCGATTTCGGGGCGGTGGGAAAGGGGGCAAAACGGGGCGGAAGTCGCCATGAACCGCCGAGACGCGGAGTCCCAGCGCGGCAAAGCCGCAACTGATGAGGATGGAAAATAGAGGATGGAGAATAGCCAAAATCCATTTTGGATTTGCACAATCAATTTCGCCGAAGTTACGCGATTCTGAGGAATAGCACTGCGGAGAAGAACGTCCGGGGAAAGGGGGCGACACGACGTGGATTGCAACATGAGGAGGGTGCGGGCCGGGGTCGGCCGGTCGGGGCTGGCGGCGGGGCGCCAGAAATGGTTGGCATTAGGCTGCTCCATAATGGACGGCCTGCGGGGTCGTCGGGGTCCATTTTAGCATGGCGGCGGGGCCTGTCACGTTAGCGGCTTACGCGAAAAGCGATTTTTTTACGATTTTTCGTTAGCCGCTAACGGTGGGCGGGCGGCGTGACGCGAATCACACGAATTCTCACGAATTATTGCGGCGGGCCAACGCGACGGAAAAGGTGGGAACGGAGGGGCTTACGACAGATTTTACCCGCGGAAAGGCAGAGGAATCCGCCCCTGTTTTGCGGCAAAAGCGATGAAATACCTTGGCGTAAAGGCCCCTCTGCCCTAACATCGCGACGCAGAGCGGGCATCCGGAGTTGCCGGGCGGTTACTCTCTGGTTCCCGCGAAAGAAAGCTTGATGAAATGTCAAAGCGCAACCAGTCAGAACCACCGCCTGCATGGCTGGATGCCAGCGGACGGGATACCGGACGGAACCGGCGGGGAAATCAAAAAGCAAAGACGTCATGCCAAGAAAACGACCCGAACCACGGCCCCTTCCACTTTTACGAATGGAGCAAGTCCTCTGAGGCGACGGTCCAAGCCGATTGATGCGATGAAAGGAAACGAACAATGTATAGGTTTGACCGCTTTACTTACACCGCCGATCCCAGAAAACATCCAAAGGCAAAAAGTCCAAGATCGCACCGGAGAAAGACTTATTTGAATGACAAATGCTATGAACGCACCCGCCAATCCACAATCCAACGCCGAGTTGCTAGCAGAGTTTGGTTCACGCCTTGTCACTGCCGAAAAGGAAATGTTCAAGGCGATAGGTGACGCTCTGGCGAAGGAGAATCCCGGTCGGGATCGCGCCAAATGCGATGCAATTTTCGGAACGTATTATTCGCATGGTTTCTTGCGGCATTGCGCTCGACACGGCTTGGAGTCCCGCGCTGCGATCATTGGCACTCAGCTTTCACATGCGGTGCTGGGCTTGGAAAAGAAGCTGAAGACCGAGTTTCACAAGGGAGCACTGTTTCATGACACGGCCCTCGCGCATTTCATCAGTGGGAATGAGGATCAATACGAGTATATGCTCGCTATGGCGGATGAGGAAGATTTTAAGACGTGCGTCGCCGCCAATCAACATCATCAGCGTGGCACGCTGAACCTTCGCGCGAACGCCTTGACCGGTCAGACTCTGCAAGACCGGCTGGCAGTCGCATGTGATGTGCTCAATGGAATCACATCAGGCCATCCATCAAACTACATGTTCGCGACAGGTGCAGCAGCGCCAGTTTCACCGACGCAATTGGATGCCTGGAGGCAAACACTTGATCCGCTGCACCAGTTCGAGTTCCTCCGGTTTGTCCACGACATCTACGTCTTTCTCGGCATTGAGCATCCCGGTTATGAAGCGGTTAAAGATAATCCGTTTGTCATGCTGAGATTGGCAAAAGCGTTGTCGCACCTTTCACAATGGGTCGAGAGTTGTTTGACCGACTGGCAAGGTCGTGCGATCCATGGCACGCTTTCCGACAAACTCCGGGGTGACCCCCATTTTGGCAACTCGTTAAGCACAGAAGCGGGAAGTGTGGCTGCTTTCGCTGGCAACAATCCAGCAAACCATGGCGGCGCGGCGGCGGTTGATGTCGCCCTGCAACAATTGCTAGGAGATATTGTGGCTGCGCCCGTTGGACCACAACGTTATTGGCGGACACTGCGCATCCTCTATATTGTTCGCAATTCCACGGCGCACACCATTGAGCCGAATTTGGCGATGTATAACAATCGCGCGTTCCTCCTGAATCTGACACAAGTTGTATTTCTTTCGTTGTTTGTCATCTGCAAATTGAAGGGATTGAAAATGCCCAATTGACACATGAGCACTTTTTCGCAACGACACGGCTTTGAACAACCAGACGCGCCGATCACGATACGGAGCGAAGCCCCTGAATGGCTCCGCAGCGTCATCATCCAGTTCGCTTATGACGCCGGTCAACACCCTTCGGATTTGCGGGAGATTTTATGCAAGTTGCTGCTCGAATCACCCGACCCAAGCAATTGGAGCGAGTTTCCCAATATAGACAGCGAAGTTCGCGGTCTGCTCGCCCAGGCGGAATGGTTTCGCGTTTACGATTTTGTCGAACTGGTTTGCGAACATTTGGAGAAGCCGGGGGGGATGTCCGGCTTTGGAATGAATCAAAAGAAACTGGATGAGTTCACGAAAAAAGTGAATGACGCCTTCCGGCGAAAGGGTGTCGGCTGGCAATTGATTGACGGGCACATTGAGATTCGAGGCGAGGAGTCGTTCGAGAAATCGGTGCGGACGGCTATCACGGCGGCGGCGGAAACCGGACGTTCCGTCGCACAGCGTGAACTTCATGAAGCCCTTCAAGACCTCTCCAAGCGGCCGACGCCGGACATCTCCGGCGCGATTCAGCATGGTATGGCAGCTTTGGAATGTGTCGCTCGCGATGTGTCCGGTGAGCCCAATGCAACATTGGGAGCCATCATCAGCCGCCATCCAGGCTTGCTGCCTCCACCATTGGACAAAGGCGTGGAGAAAATCTGGGGCTATGCATCCGACCAGGCCCGCCACTTGCGGGAAGGGCGGACGCTCGACATCCGTGACGCGGAACTGGTCGTTGGTTTGGCGGGCAGCGTCGCAACGTATTTGATAAAGAAAGCAGCTTCTTAAAATGGACACGACTCCCGCCACAATTAGCCCGCGCGTCTTGGAATTGTTGAGATTCACTGAAACTCACCAACGTCACACGGAGGCATTGGCTAAAGCGACCGGCGAGCATTTCAACATCTTCCAAATATTGGGGATCGGTCGCCTTGAGGTTGCGACCCATTCGCCGATGTTGGCTGAATTCTTGAATCCCAAAGGACACCATGGTCAGGGCGCAGCGTTCCTGCGTCTGTTCATAGAGCAGTTCGATATTCACAACTTCGAGGCGGAATCGGATACCGCCACGATGAAGCTGGAATATCATGTTGGGCCGGTCACCGAGAAGTCTGGCGGTCGAATTGACATCGTGGTTAAGGACGGCAAGGGAGGGATTATTCTAATCGAGAACAAAATCGGTGCTGGCGACCAGGACAATCAGATGAAGCGTTATCGGGAATTTGACCCCAAGGCGCACCTATTTTACCTCACGCTGGACGGTCGTGAACCGAGCAATCTTTCCGAAGACGAGTTGAACCAAATCCAATGCCGCTGCATCTCCTACGCCGGAGAAATTCTGGGATGGCTAAAAGAGTGTCGAAAAACCGCTGTCTGTCTGCCGAACGTGCGGGAAACCGTCTCGCAATACATTCATCTAATCGAGGAACTGACCAACCAAAGCACTACCATTCTTATGAACGAGGAACTGATACAGGAAATCGTCAAATCGCCAGAAAGCCTTCGCGCTTTCTACACGCTGCGTGGCGCGGAGTCTGCCGTTCAAACCGAATTGATCACCCGGCTTGATGCCAAACTGGATGACCTTGCGAAGGCTATAGGGGTGCAGCGGGAAGGTCCGCTCCGTGACTTGCACATAAAATATGCCGGGTTCTATTTCAAAACGCCCAGCCTGGAAAAGAATAACCTCCAAATCGGCTGCACATTCGACAAAGGTTATTATGGTGATTTCTGCTTTGGTTTCGCCAAGCAAGACCACACCAAAGGGTGCCCCATTGAGGCGCAGATTTTGTCTGCGTTCAAAGAATCGTTCCCCTCTCAATCGCAAGCGCCGACGGCACATTGGCCGGCATGGGCGTATTGGGACGAGCCGTATAAGTATTGGAGGCAAGAGGCATTTGAGGCCATCCGAAATGGTAAGTTCGCGGAAGACTTGAAGGCAAAAATTGAAACGCTTGCGAAGATCGCAAGGCAAGTCTGTCCGGCTGAATCGCAAACTTCTTAAGGGGAATGACAAAAAACAGCGAGCAACAAATCTTGGACGGTGTGACGCAGGCAAGTGTCAGTTCTCACTTTTTAAACTTTCGCGTTTCCGCTCCGCAACCAGCAGATTGGAAACGTGGGTCCAACTGCCCATGGCCAGATGTTCGGCGATCCATTTAAGGCTCATGATGGACGTAATCACAGACTGTCCGCCAATACCCGTCCCCGCTGCCCTCCACGGGCAAAGCCTTATAACGGCCGGCGAAAAGATGTCCGCACTCCTTGTGCCGGATGTTGAAACGCTTGGTGTAAACCCCAAGCAACCATTTCATCCCCACCACCAGATTCGCGTCCGGGGTTTCCAGCACCAAATGAAAATGATTGCGCATCAGGCAATAGGCGTGAATCTGCCAGTGCGTCTTGCCACAGGCCCCGGTCAGCGCCGCCAAAAACAGCCGGCGATCGGCCGCATCACGAAAGATTTCCTCCCGGCGATCCCCCCGGTTCATCACATGGTAGATCGCCCCGGCGTACTCGCGGCGCAACTGACGAGGCATGACCGCCAGTTTGCCAGAATCTTTCCGCCGCCGTCAACCAGTTTAAATAGTGAGAACTGACACTTGCCTCGCACAAAACGAGATAAATGCGCTTGGCGCACTTTTTAACGATTGGCAAAACGGTTTAGATATTACAACCTGTATGACTTATTTTGGGGAATATGAGGCAGCTTGGAACAATGGCCACCAAGGTGTTATGCTGAATAGTGGTGGTATTCCAAATGACTTGCAATGGGAGTTATCGGGCTGCTGTGATCTTAAAACAAGCGACAGAGAACCGTAAGAGTATGTTGCAAGCACCACTAGCTTTCAAGTATGTCATCGCAGTCGCAATGATTAATTTCGTCAATTGTTACGCTCCGCGCCTGCATTTACCGGTCGATGTTCCTATAACGCGTGACCACATTCGCTTTTTGAACGTGTCGCCGCTATATAGAGGGCATTATAGTGCTCGCCTTCAGATCGAAAACTACTCGTTTTCGTTTTCTGAAAGCATGCTTTTGGTGAACCATCTTGCCGATGACGGCTTAGTTTCATATGGTATTCCAATGGAGCCTCATGAGTCAGCACTTGCCGGAATGGAGCGGGCTTCTCGAATGAAGTACAGCATGAATACGAACGATCTGTACTTGGTTGCGTCAAACTATCTTTTTAAGTTGGGTGTAGATGTGGCAAAAATGGAAAAGACAAGACTTCTTAAGGTCAATAAGTATCCGATGTTTCATTCGGATCGGGGGTGGGTTTCCAATCCATTGTTAACTGTTGAATGGGAAGATACAAATGCCGTCGGATATAATCCTTTTCGCGTGATGGAAGTTCAAGTGTCTGCGGTTAGTGGTGATCTTTTACATATTACTGATGGTAGTTATTTTAAAGATAAAGAACAGCCTTTCGTTAATGACATGGATAAGCTGGCTTCCATCTCGGACGATGAATTTTTAAAATATTCGACCTTGGAACGAAGCAACCTGCTCGTTCAATTTGCAGGTTTACATTGTACGAATATGTATTATCCTGGCGTGGACGAACCGTTATACTTTCGCACCAATGCGTCTGGCCATGGGCCAGAAAATACTAATACCAAGCAAAACTAACGAGGCGGTCGAAGGTTCTGGAACGGGTGAGCCTGAAGCAGGGGCCATAGTTTGGTGCGTTTTCGGCTTTACAAATCTTGAGGGAGGTCGGGGAATCAGGGCGCGAGGGAGGTCACCGCCGCCCGCCGCCACCGCCGCCGTGAAAGCCACCGCCGCCGCCATGGAAGCCGCCCCCGCCAGCGCCGTGAAAGCCACCATGGAAACCTCCTTCGCGGCCGCCGTGAGCGCCCGCTTCGGCGCCACCCTCGGACGCGCTACGCTCGACAGCGGCCCGCGCGGCGTCACGCTGGAACATGTTCCCAGGGATTTCCGGCCATTCACGACCGGCCGCATCGCGCCAGGTGTTTGCTCCCTGCCAGCTTCCCCCGGGATAGGTCTCAAATCTGTCGAACCTTCCGTTATAAGAGCTGCCGGCGGAAACCTGATTGTAGGCGTAATTGCGCGGTATTCCGATCCAAGCGGCGCCGAAAACATTTTGGACGCGGGCCTGCTGGCCGGCTTGAAGCCAGCCGGTTCGCGAATTATAGGCCTGGCCGTAGCCGTTTACATTGCCGGGCCGGCCGAAGGCGCCGCGGGCGGCGAGCGCGCTGTTGTGATGGTAAAGGTCCGCGTCGGTGTTGGCCCAGACCGCGCGATCGCCGCCGTGCCACCAGGCGTCGCCGGCGTGGTCATGCCAGTGGCCGAAGCCGCCCCACCACGGGCGGGGCGGGAAGCAACCGCCCCAGCCAAAGCCGCAGCCGAAGCCCCAGCCCCACCAGGGTGTCCAGCAATCGTCAAATCCCCAGCCCCAGGTGATCGGCGGTCCGTACCAGTCATCGCCGATCCAAGGGTAATAGTCATAGCCCGTTCCGTAAACGACGGTCCCGTCATCGGCCACTTCGGTGCCGAGATAACCGGGCGTGTAGCCTTCATAAACGACGCCCGGACTGGCGCCGTAAACCTGCACATAAGTCAGGTAGTGCAACGGCGAGCTGGGCGGGATCGAATAAATCTCGGCGGGAACGTTGGTTGCCACCGTCCACGGGCCGGCCGCGGAGGTGGAGAAGTACCAGACGCCGTTCTCGCAGGCGTACCAGGATTGCGGAGTGACCTCGATGATCGGGACGGGGCTGTTGGCGATATACTGGAGCGAGGTGCCCTCGATGGGGGCGAGTTGCATGGCGCCGTCAAACTGCGGTGCGGCGATTTGGTTGGTGCGCGCGACGGCGGTGCTTTCCGGGATGCTGTTGGCGATGAGCGCCTCCGCGGCCTGCAAGGTTCCCGGCACGCTGGCCTTGACGTTTTCCTTGGGGCTGCTGTCGGGAATGTTCGCAAAGTCATGCGGCAGGCGGTTGCCGGGCACAAATTTCCACGGGCCCTTCAAGGTGTGCGACCGGTACCAGCGGCCGGAAATCAGGAGGTAGTTCCGCTGGTCGGACAGCGATTTGAACAGGTTGCCGGAAGTGTTGATGGCATACAGGAGGCCGGTGCCGGGAATCGGGGCATATTGGGGCGCGCCGCGGAACTGGATGAGTTCCGACGGCGTGGTGGCCACGAAAATTTCCGGAGCGGGGGCAGTGCTCAGCGACGGGGTTCGCTGCGTGACGCAGTCCGGCGTTCCGGGCAGCAAGTCCACCAACCCCGAAGCCCGGGCTTGTTTCTCGATGGCGGCGGCGCCGGCGGGCGGTTGGCTGGCCACGGTCCAAGGCCCAGCCAGCGCGGGGGCTCGCAAATACCCGTCGAAGAGATGGAGGTAACAGGTGCCGGCGGCATCCTTGAGCAGCAGCACGCGGGTGTTGATGACCTGCTGCAGGCTGGTGCCGGGCACGGGCCGCCAGGCCGGCGTGCCGTCCACGTAAACCAGCACGGCGGGGCTGGTGGCGATGATGATTTTGGGCGGCGTATTAATCAGATGATCCGTTTTTGGCGGCGGGGCCACGGTCAGGTTTCCCTGGAGGTAATCCAAGGGAATCACGGGCGCCTCCTTCGCCAAATTTTGGGAGACCGCAGCCAGATACATCTGCTTTTGCGTCTGGTCGCGCGCGGTGGGGAAGTCCGCACTGGTGATCTTGAAATTGGCCAGAGTGACCCGGTGCGTGTCTTTATCCACCAAGGTGATCGCGGTGAAGGAGACGACGCCGTAGGTGGCCTCGGGCTGGTGACGGGCTTGAACGGCCACCGCGCTGCGGGCGACGAGTTGATGGCCGTCCCAAGAGTCGCATTGCGGTTCGAAGACGGTATAATCCGTGCCATCCACATTGAATCTCATGGGCCAGGCCGCAGTGGCCACACCGGGATAGGAGCCGAATTCCGCGGCGCTTGGAGTTTGGGTGTTAACCCTGGAGGCGCAGGATGAAAGCAAAACCGCGGCGCCCGCCATCAGCGCAACCGATACACCTGTAAGTCTCATAACTAATCCTCCTCAGCACGGTCGGGTCACTGCCGGAATTTATCGGCGCAAGGCGGCGGGCTGACACGTTTGATGTTTCGAAGTCATTTGTTTTTAAAGGCCACGCCCACAATGAGGCGGTTCCAATCCTCATCGGCCACCGGCCCCCAGCAATCCCAATAAACCATGGGGTAAATGTGGGTTTGGTCGGAAACGATGAAGACGCCGTCAGCGCCCAAACGGGCGGCGGCGATTTTGAATTTATCCTCGATTTTCTGGCGCGGCGGATTGCCGTCCACCGAGAGGATGATTTCGCCCAATAGATCCTTGGGCTGTTTGGGTTCAGCCGGGAAGATCCGGACGGACTGCGGGGCGGCGGGGGGGAAATGGGGCACGCCGAGATAGGCGTGCGTATTTTCCGAGATGCTGGCGCAAGCCGCCCCCAGCATCGCCGCGAGCACGAGCGATGCGCCCGCCTTGAATCCCCGCATCTGTCCCATCCAGTTCATAACGCCTCCAAACTATTTGACCCCACGACCGGGGTCAGGTTCAGTGTTAATCCAAAGAATTAGACCGGCGGTAGATTAAGCCGGGGTGAAATGAAGATTAAGAAACGATGAACGGCGGCTGCCGGGAGGCAACCGCCGTGGCCGGGGGACCTGGAATATTTGCAACTACATGTGGGCGATGATGTTTGAACCAAATTCGCTGCATTTGATTTCGGTG
>CAZLEE010000175.1:0-9446 GCA_964558455.1 uncultured Verrucomicrobiota bacterium
CGCCGCATCGGTCTGTCCATCAAGGCCGCAGCTTACTCGACCGAACAACTCAAGGCGGAGCAGGCCATTTTGGACTCGCTCAAGCCCGGGGAAGACTTGGTGGCGTTGCAGCACGCGTTCGACGCTGCGGACGAATCCGCCAAACAGCAATAATTGACGCAGGTTGAAAGATGATCGTTCAGGCGCGGTCCGGCTTCGTCCGGCCGCGCCGCACGTCTAATGAGAACACTCCATTTATACCTGACTCGCCAGATGTTGGCGACGTTGGGAATGACTGTGTTTGTTTTCACCCTCGTGCTTCTGCTGGGCAACGTCATCCAGGAAATCCTTCAGTTGGTCGTCAAACGTCAGGCAACCATCGGCCTCGCCCTGCACGCCATCGCGCTCCTGATTCCGTGGGTCCTGGCCTTCTCTTTGCCCATCGGCATGCTGACGGCTGCCTTGTTGGTTTTTGGACGGTTTAGCGCGGAACAAGAATTGACCGCCGCCCGCGCCAGCGGGATCAGCTTGATCAGCCTGATCACTCCCATCCTTTTGCTCAGTGTCATGTGCAGCGGGCTGTCCCTCTGGCTGAACTTCGATGTCGCCCCGTCCTGTCGCATGGCTTACAAGGAATTGTTATATCATGCCGGAGCCAGCAATCCGGGCAGTTTGTTGCAAAGCGGAGAATCCACGTCGTTTCCGGGATTCTCCATCTGGGCAGGGAACGTTCACGCAGACGGAAGCAATTTGGATAACGTCATTGTGTCACAGAATGACACGAACGGGAACTTGACCGAGTTTGCGCAAGGCACTTCGGGAGTCCTCGTTGCAGACACCGCGCATGGGCAGATTCTGCTCACGCTGCAAAATGCCCGCACCATGCATCGTCACGCCGACGGCTGGACACCTGAACTGCAACAAAGTGGCGACGCATTTTTCCGAAAGGAAGTCCCGCGCGAGGCGCGCAAGGCCATCCCGCTTCCGATCAGCGACATGACCTTCCGCCAACTATTGGACAAGCGGGCTGAAATCGAGCGCAGCCTGTCGGCTCCTCCCGCCAGGAATCTGACTAAAGCGCAGCTTTTGGAAATACAGAAACAACAAAGGGAAATGAAAACCGACGAGACATCGCCGATATTGGTCTATTTGCATCGGGCCGTGGCGTTCTCCTGCGCCTGCATCAGCTTTACCCTGGTGGGGATACCGCTGGGAATCCGGTCGCATCGGCGGGAAACGAGCGTGGGAGTGGCGACCGCCCTGATCTTGATGCTGGTTTATTATAGTTTCATCGTTTTGGGTCAGGCTTGGGCGGCGCATCCCGAACGCGCGCCCTATTTGATTGTTTGGCTGCCGAATTTCATTTTCCAGGCCGTGGGCGCAGTTTTGTTGTGGAAGGCAAACCGGGGCGTGTAAAACGCAAAGCGCGCTTGACGACCCTTGGTGGTTTGAGCGCATCATCAGCCATGCAATCGACATCTCGAAAAATCGCCTCCGCTGCGGCGCTGGCTTGGTTTTGCGGGACGCTTCTCGTCCAGGCACAACCGGCTTCGATGCCATCCCCAATAAACGCCGCCACAACCCTGCCCCGATTATTTTCGGACAACATGGTTTTGCAACAGGGCATATCCGTCCCCATCTGGGGCTGGGGACGCGATGGCGACACCATCACGGTCCGTTTCCAGAACCAGACCGCCTCGACCCATGTCAAGGATGGGGTGTGGATGGTTCGGTTGGCTGGTTTGAAACCCGGTGGCCCGGCCACGATGACCATCAGCACTGGCGGCAACCCCTCCTCCGCTCCTGCCATTACGCTGCAAAACGTGTTGGTGGGCGAAGTGTGGCTGGCCAGCGGACAGTCAAACATGGAATTTCCCCTGAAAAATTCGCAGGAGTCAGCCGCTGATATCGCCGGCAGCGCCAATCCCATGATTCACCTGCTGCACGTTCCCAAGGCGCGTCTGAGTTCGCCCACCAACGACATCGGAGCGGGTTGGACCATATGCGATTCAAACACGACTCCCACTTTCTCGGCGGTGGAATACTATTTCGCGCGTGATTTGCAAAAGGCGCTGCACGTGCCCGTCGGGGTTATCGAATCCGACTGGGGCGGCACGCCGATCGAAGCCTGGATGCAACGTGACTTTTTGCGGATGGACCAGGATTATCGCATTGAAGTCCTCGGGGCTTGGACGATTGCCCAAGACAGCTATGAGCGCAGTCTTATAAATTATAACGAGAAGAAAAAAGCGGCGCAGGAAAGCGGAGCGAAATTCACCCAGGCAGCCCCGCGCCTGCCGTGGGCGCCTGGCGAGCTTTATAACGGCATGATTTCCCCGCTGGCGGGCTATGCCCTGAAGGGAGTCCTCTGGTATCAAGGGGAAAGCAACGCCGGTTCCGCCGAAGACGCGAAGGAGTATCATAAGCTGATGCCCGACCTGATTCGCAACTGGCGGAATGTTTGGGGCGAAGGTGAGTTTTCGTTCCTTCTCGTGCAACTCGCGCCGTTCCGCGCCATTCAACCGATGCCATCAGAAAGCAGTTGGGCCTACGTCCGGGAAGCTCAATTGAAGACAACCCAAATCCTGCCCAATGTCGGAATGGCGGTCATCACGGATGTCGGCGATCAAAACAATATACACCCCACCCGGAAAGAACCCGTCGGCGCGCGGCTGGCTCTGGCGGCGCGCGGCATCGCCTATCACCAACCGGTTGAATACTCGGGACCCGTCCTCAAACAGGCCAAAACAGAAGGCAATCAAATCGTGTTGACCTTTGACCACGTGGCCGGAGGACTACAAGCGCGGGGCGGTGATTTGTCCGGCTTCGCCATTTGCGGCGACGATGGAAAATTTGTCTGGGCCAGCGCGGAGATCAAGGGATTGAACAGGGTGCTAGTCCTTGGCTCCGAGGTGGATCACCCCGTCGCCGTGCGCTACGGATGGGCCAACTATCCGGTGGTTAACCTTTACAACAAAGCGGGGCTGCCGGCCTCTCCCTTCCGCACAGATGACTTTGAATTGCGCAAATAGAAACTGCCGCCTCTTCTCAGGCGCAATCAAACAGACGGTAATTTTCCGGTTCCTGGCCGTTCTGGCCGTTCTGGCCTGCGCCGTGCCGGTCGAAGGCAGGAACCTCCCGAAAATCCGCGTGGCCGAAAACGGTCGCGGATTCGTCGATGCCTCCGGCAGACCGTTCGTGCCTTTTGGAGTCAGCTATTACCGGCCTGGCACGGGATGGGCGCCGCAAGTTTGGAAACAATTCGATGCCGAAGCCACGCGCCAGGATTTCGTCCGCATGAAAAAACTGGGCGTTAATTGCGTCCGGGTCTTTTTGAGTTACGGATCATTTTATCACACTCCGGGAGTTCTTGATCGCGCCGGCATAGCGAAGTTTGATCAATTTCTGTCCATCGCGGAACAAGCCGGCATCTATGTTCATCCCACCGGCCCCGACCTGTGGGAAGGATCGCCGGAATGGCCCTTGGGCGGCATTGACAATGAGAAAACCCTGTCGGCCTTGGAAACATATTGGAAAATGTTCGCCGCACGCTACCGCGGCCGAAACGTCATTTTCGCCTACGATCTGCGCAACGAGCCGGCAGTCGGCTGGGATGGATTGGAAGCGCCGTGGAATTTGTGGTTGGTTGATAAATACAAATCCATCGACCGGCTCAATGCAGCGTGGAACGGCCAGAAACCGGAGACTCAATTTGGGTCGATTCCTGTTTCACCCAAGCACGACGCGCGCGGCAATCGCGAATTGCTGGACTTTCAGTCGTTTCGGGAGCATTTGGCGGATGAATGGACGAGGCGGCAGGCGGCCGCGATAAAATCGGCGGACCCGCAAGCCTTGGTCACGATCGGGATGATTCAATGGTCAGTGCCGTTGTTGCTACCGGGAAGTCTGGCCAATTATTCGGGCTTTCGCCCGCAACGGCAGGCGCGATACCTGGATTTTCTTGAAATCCATTTTTATCCCCTGGCCGATGGCGGCTACAAGTATCTGGGACCGGAGAACGAAGCACGAAATCTCGCCTATCTGGAAAGCGTGGTGCGTGAAGCGGCGCGACCGGACAAACCGCTGGTGCTGGGAGAATTCGGCTGGTATGGAGGCGGGAAGCCGGGCTTTGAGCACGGCGCGTTTCCGGCGGCAAGCGAAGGCCAGCAGGCGCAATATGACCGGAGCGTGGTGGAAACTTCCGCCGGTCTGGCCTGCGGTTGGTTGAATTGGGGGTTTTACGATCAACCGGAAGCAACCGACTGCAGTCAACTGATTGGGCTGGTCGCGGCAAACGGCAAGGTCAAGGCGTGGGGCCAGACTTTCCACGATCTGACCAGGCGGTTCCAAGGTAAAATCGTTCCCCCAAAAACAAGCGGTCCCCGTCCGGTAATGAATTGGGACGACTGTCTATCAAGTTTAAAGTCCGGGGATGATTTCCGGGAAGAATACTTCAAGGCCTTTTCCCAAAACCCCTAAAACTCAAACCGCACTTTTCCCAGCCGGCCGGCAATTTCACGCAACACGCGCTCCTCGTCGGCCTCATCGGCAGCCGCAAAGGTGACGCTGAAACGCAAGTAGGCGCCGGCATCGTCCCATGGCACGGTGGAAATCAGCTTCTCCGTGATGAGCCATTGGGAAACGTCTTCCGCGCTTTTGAATTCGATCCGGCCGCCTTTGCCCGGCGCGACCGCTCTGGGCGCCTTGACATAAAGGAAAAACGATCCCTTGGGTTTGACCGCTTTGAAACCGCACTTTTGCAACACGCCGACGAGGCCGGTCATGCGGCGTGAATATTTGGCGGCGATTTCGCCGGTGATTTCAGGGTGATCCAGGCAATAGGCTGCCGCGTGTTGAATCGCGAGAAATTGTCCGGAATCGGTGTTGTCCTTTACGTCTCCGTAGGCCCGGATCAACAACTCGTTGCCGACGGCGAAGCCGCAACGCCAGCCGGTCATGTTAAAACTTTTGCTGACAGAGTGAAGTTCGATCCCCACGTCCCTGGCTCCCGGGGTGGCCAGGAAGCTTAACGGCCTGCCTTCAAACACGAGGGCGGCGTAGGCGGCGTCATGTATAATCACCAACCGGTGTTTCTGGGCAAACGCAACCGCCCTGGCAAAAAAAACGGGTGTGGCGCCGACGCCGGTCGGATTATTGGGATAATTCAAAACCAACACTTTCGCCTTGCCCAGGATTTCTGCGGGAATCGATTCCAAATCGGGGAGGAATCCGTTGCTCTCCAAAAGAGGGAGCTGATGGACATTCGCCCCATAATATTTGGCATGGGTGCCAAAGACGGGGTAACCGGGCGTCGTCATGAGCGCGTAATCGCCCGAATTCATCAAGACCGCCGGGAGGATTGAAAGGGCGGCCTTGCTTCCGATGGAGTGAATAACTTCGTTTTCCGGATCGATGCCTGGCACGCCGCACACTTTCTCCATGTATCGGGCGGCGGCTTCTTTTAAGACCGAATCCCCGTTGTCAGCATAACCGCGGTTGGCCGGCTTGCGGACCTCCTCGGCAAGTTTGGCCACCACTTCTGGAAAGGCCATTCCATCCGGTTCCCCCACCCCAAGATCAATGATCTCCTCGCCGGGACGAGCAGCGAGAGCGGCGCGCTTGGCGCGCTTTATTTTCTCGAACTTATAAATTGCCGCCGATTTCCCGTAATTTTTACCGCCAATCCGTTCCGCAAAAAGGCCCTGAATATACGAATGATTCATGTCAGAAAACACGCAACCCATTGACAACAAGGGGGGGAAGCCAAAACCCCGCAGACTGGCACACCAATAGCCGGATGACGGCTATTGGCGCTGGCGCGGCCTCCCATCCCCTGAGTCAACAATCCCTGTGACGAATGGCCTATTTTTTGGTCTGCGACCGGCTGCGGCGGGCCGAAGCGGCCTTGCCAGTGGCGCCGGTTCGCTTGGAAGAACGAACTTCCTTCTCCAAAACGTAGCTCGACGAATTACGCAGGCGGCGGCGGTATTTCAGCTTTTGCCGCATGCGTTCGCGGGCCGCAATGGTGTGTTTTAAACAATAAACCCCGATGGCAGGCTCGCCACATGTCAGGCAAATACCACGGGCCTTTTTGCGGGCCATATGGATTTGCTGGCGGGACATCGGGGTGCCGTCCGCCTTGAGCAAATTGGCGAACTTGTCACGTATTTTTTTTCTGCTCCAACTTTTTGTTTTAGTCTTCATGTTGAATGTATTCTCCAGCCTGTATTCACTATACACCACAATTATTAAAGCGCGAGCCGAAGTCGAAACTATTTTTAATATTTTACGTGGCAGGGATAAATTCCTGCAAAAACAGCGCCAAACCGAACCAAAACAGGAACAGGAAGGAGGAAAAATGCGACAAATCCGCCACCGCCAGCAAGTCAACCAGAGCGATTCCGGCCAGGAGACGGGAGACGGCGCGACCGACGTTGGGGTGGGCGCGGCCGTAAGTCTGCCACAAAGTCCACGCAACCCACAGCGCCAGAACCACCGACGCGATAAAGGCGGGATGCCGTTCCGCGCCGTCGTCAATCAGCCAGGCTATGAGCAAGGGGGCGGCCAGTAAAATAGCCGGCCAGTACTGGATGCGCACGGGGGCGCTTTCCTTCCGGGCCAGCCAGCTCAGCCCCATAACGTAAATCGCCAGCGCGATCCCCTTCCATACGACTTCGCCGGTGACACCCAAAAATCCGGTTGACCCCGCAAGCAGATAAACCAGCAGGCGGCAGCCGCCCATGATGACGGGAGCCACCGCCAGCATTTTGTGTATGGCGTTGTAAAACAGAATACAAGCTGACAAACATAAAGCCAGGAGGGCTGTCCCCCGTCCCAGCCCAATCAGGCCCGCCAGCCCCAGAATCGTCCATGCCCAGCCCCAAACCCACACTTCCCGTTCTGTGATGGCGCCGGAGGGGATGGGACGGGTAGGCCGATGGTTCCGGTCGAAACCCGCGTCAAAGGAGTCGTTCAGGAACATGCCACCCAGATAGAGGAAAGAGACGGAGATCGAGACGCGGAAGAGGGCCGGGATGCTTCCGCCGCCCGCCAGCCACCACCCCGCCAGGCAATCAGCCCAAACGGTGGGCAGGTTTGAGACGCGCCCCAAAATCAGGAGCGTACGGAGTTTGGATGGACGGGGCAGATTCACTTGATTAAAGCAGTGTGGCTGGCAAGACCCCGTGCGCCCAGTTCCCTGAGGCACCATCCGTATTCGGCGGCGAGTTGTGTGACGACATCACGGGTTTTTAGTCCTTGGGGCATGACTTCCCACGTATAGGTTTCCATTTCCAAATGGGAACATAAATGGGGGTCGTTTTCGAGCGCATCAAAGACCCCGGTCAGGTGATCCGTGGTGGGGGTGAACCATGAAGCCGGCGGGCAGTGCAATGGAATGTGAAAATGAATCCGCCATTCGTCCGCTGGCCGCCGGTCGGCCATGGCCTGCGGCAAGTCCTTGTAGCGGACCAATTTTCCGTCGGGAGAGCGGGAGACGACTTGATGCAAATAGGTATCCTCCGCGAATGCGGCCAAGGCGAGCGTATTGGCGTGGGTGGAACGGACTTTTAAAGCGGAACTTAATTGGAACTTGCTGATTTTGACGCGGGCCTGCCGCAATCTGTCCAGCGATTGGCGGGGGGCCTCGAATTCCACCGCAAGGTGGCAGGTGTCGTAATTGACACCCAGACATTCAATCAAGCAATCGTCCTGGGGATGCTCGGCGCGAAGAAGATCGAAAAAGGCGATGGTTTCTTCGGTCGTTTCCAGAAGGCAAAGCGGTTCCGGTTCCAAGCCAAGGTGCAGGCGGCGGCCGGTTTGCGCGCCAATACTGGCGGCATGTCTGGCGACGCGGAAAAGGTTGTCGCGAATCCGGCGCTGTTGCTCTTCGGTGGTGATGAACTCCTTGAAGGAGCCAGGCACGGTGCTCACACTGCCTTCCACGCCCGCCGGGAGCAATTGCGCCAGCAGATCAAACAGCCGGTTTGTATAATCAACGCGGTCGTCCGAAGTCCAGTCCGGGCGGTAAACCTGTTCCTTGACACGTTGCCCATGGAACCGGCCATAGGGGAATCCGTTGATGGTGAAAACGTAACAGGCGTTCCGATCCAGCCAGCGCAGGAATTCCAGCAAGACGGCCGGGTCGGCCAGTTCCCGCGACGCCAGATCGCTGAGGCGCAACCCGATGGCGAAAGGCTGGCCCGGACAGACCATGTCGCGCACGGCGAGCGTATATTTCTGCAATGCGCCAAAAATTTCAGTCCACGTCTCACCCCGATGAATATTGGTGCAATAGGCCAGATGGAGGTTGTGATTCAGTTTCACTTGAGGCCGAATGAAAATTTGCCCGATTGCCCCATGAACTTGATCGGATTTTGATATATTATCTGATCAATCTCCTCGGCGGAATGGCCGCGTTGCCGCATTTCCAACGCCGCACGCGGCACGGCCAGCGGGACGCTCACGCCCCAGTCGCAGGCGCTGTTGATCCAGATTCGTTCCCGGCCGTAAAGGTCAATCATGTCGGCGGCGCGGGCGGCGGTGCATTTGGAATCGGGATAAAGAGTCATCCCGGCCCAAAAACCGGCGTCCAATACCAATTGGATGGTATGCTCTTCCACATGATCGATGATCACGCGCTCCGGCTTGATCCTTTTGTCGCTTTTTAGCGCGTCAATGATGAGGCGGGTTCCTTTCAGCTTGTCCTCCAGGTGCGGCGTGTGGATCAGGATCAATTGTTCATGCCGCGCGGCGAGGTCAACGTGTTTCTCAAACACGGTCAGTTCGTTGCGGCTGTTCTTGTTCAAGCCGATTTCGCCAATCCCCAGCACGTTGGGGCGGTCAAGAAATTTGGGGATGATGTCGATGACTTCCAACGCCAGTTTTACGTCCTCGGCTTCCTTGGGATTGATGCAAAGCCACGCGAAGTGCGGCAGGCCGAATTTGGCGGCGCGTTTCGGTTCATACTCGGTCAACTGGCAAAAGTAATCGTAAAATCCATCGACGGAACTGCGGTCGAATCCGGCCCAAAAAGCCGGTTCGCAAACGGCCTGGCATCCGGCGGTAACCATGGCCAGATAGTCGTCGGTGGTGCGGCTGACCATGTGTCCGTGAGGTTCGATGTAGCGCATAAATCAGACGGTTTTAGGAAGCCCCCTGCCAAGCGCCGGCGGCGGCCTTGGTGGTGGCGCGGTCAATGGGTTCGGATGTCGGATCGCTCAGACTGAGCAGGACCTGTCTGGCGCGATGCGGGCTGGATTTTTGCAATTCGGCCAAAGCGCCACGGAACGCTTTGATACGGAAGTCGTCCCCGCCTTGAGCTAGATCGACGCGGTCCAGGAACGCGGCCAAATCGATCAACTTGGCGCGGGCCTCCATGAAATAAAGATCCAGAACCTTTTGACGTGTCATAAAATATGTCCGACACAATGTTCGGGCAGTTCAGGAACCGCAACAAGCCAAAAAGG
>CAZLEE010000176.1:0-9348 GCA_964558455.1 uncultured Verrucomicrobiota bacterium
CGATTTCCAGCACCGAGATGTCGAATGTGCCACCGCCGAGGTCATAAACCGCAATGGTCTCGTCTTTCTTCTTGTCCAATCCATAAGCCAGCGAGGCGGCGGTGGGTTCGTTGATGATGCGGAGCACTTCGAGGCCTGCGATGCGACCGGCGTCCTTCGTTGCCTGGCGCTGCGAGTCATTGAAATAAGCCGGGGTTGTGATGACCGCCTGGGTGATTTTTTCGCCCAGCCGCGCCTCGGCATCCGCTTTGAGCTTGGCGAGAATCATGGCTGAGATTTCCGGCGGGCTGAATTGCTTGGGTTTGCCGTCCACTTCCACCTCGACGGCCGCGTCTCCGTTGGCGGCCCGCACCACTTTGTATGGGACGCGTTTGATTTCTTCCTGCACTTCGTCAAACTTTCGCCCCATGAACCGCTTGATCGAATAAATCGTGTTGCGGGAGTTGGTGACAGCCTGCCGTTTGGCGGCCTCGCCCACAAGGCGGTCGCCTGTTTTGGTGAAAGCAACCACGGAAGGCGTCGTGCGTTTGCCTTCGGAGTTCTCGAGCACCACAGGCTCGCCGCCTTCAATGACCGCCATGCAGGAGTTTGTTGTCCCTAAGTCAATGCCAAGTACTTTAGCCATATAATCATTAAATTAATATTGTGTTTCTTGAGTCTGTTGTCGCTGACCGACTTTTTCAGTGATCCAAGTTTACGCGCTGGAGTCGCCTCATGGCTATGGGGTGTTGACCGTATGCCTATGGTCGTTGGTTAAAACCATTCGCACGGCGCCAGATCGTGGCACGCCTTGGGCAGGTTGGATGGGGCGCAAGTCCAGGCGGCGCGAGGGCAGTTGAAGGGCTGCGATCCGGTTGACTAACACGCCGGGTTTATTTGTTCTCCCACTCCAATTTCACTTGCGCGGCGGGCGATGCCGACACCGCGCGCAGAAAATCCCACCCATTGCTGCTGGCGGGAAGCAGCCGCACCGGGCAATATTCCGCCGCCATCGCCATCGCCTCCGGAATATCCATAACCCGCAACACGTTCAGGTAATCCGGCCCTTCGCGATGGCTGGACGGAATCTGACGCAATTCCAAACCCGCCACGTTGGTTTCAAATAGCGACGCATACAGCGCGTCCACCCCCAGGTCGCCTTTGGCTTCAATCACCACCGGTGTCTTCCCCAGCGCCTCCAGCGCCCGCCGGATATCCCACACCCGCATGCTGTCAAGAGTTTGACCGATCAGCATGTAACGCCGGCGCTGCCCCTTATTCCTCTCATCGCCCCGTGGATAAAACACCGCGCTGTTGGTGTTCTGAACACTGACTGGCGGAGGAACCCCAGGCTCTTCCAGGCGCAAGGTCACGCGCCCTCCTGGCGAAATCCCCCGCGGCTGCGTTTGATAGAGTTTCAACCTTACGCCCGGCTGGCTTTCCAGATCGAACTCTGAAATCGAACCTGCTCCCGTGTTTTTTGACTGGACGAGCCTGAGCCGCGCCGCTTCCGCATGGGCCGGCCATCCCGCGAAACATTTGCTTCTCAACTGCTCCATCCATTTCGCCCGCATTTGCTCCCATTCCGCCGCTGTGCGGGGAATCGCCGGCGTTGGCGCCGTCGGCACAAAGCTTTGCTCAATGCTTGTATTGACTTGGTCCGCCGGCAAACTGCCGAACACCCGCAGTTCCTGCGGCGCGAACATCTTCACCGCCGCCGTTTGGATCGCCGGGTCTTCGTGTTTCAGATGAATATTGAACCAGCGCAGTACCGGCACTTGCAGGTCTGGGATGTCCCGATGCGGTCCCGGCGCGATGACCAGCCCGAAATTCGTTCCCGCGCCATAGAGGTCATAGACCCGCTTGATTACATCATGCGTCCGCAGCACGCCGTCCAGCGGGAAATACTCGTCCGCGTCGGTGTTGCCCAGCAGCAGGGGCCGCGGCGCGCACAAGGCCGCCAGCAATGGGTAATCCCACCGGTAGGTGTTCACCAGAAACATGCAGTCGCAATGCCGGTCAACCGTTCCGCCCTCGTAACTTTCCAAATCGGCCATTCCCGCCACGGGCGCGATCACTTTCACCCGCTCATCCAGCGCCGCCAAAAACCAACTGTAAGCGCCCCCGCCCGAACGCCCGGTCACTCCCAGCCGCTCCGGGTCAACCTCCGGCCGCCCCGCCAGATAATCCAGCGCCCGCATCGCGTTCCACGTTTCCACCCCCGCCGGCGTATAACCGCGCGTGTTCCACCACCACATCCCCAGGCTGTGGGTCCCCTTGTGCCGCCCTTGAATCTCCCCCTGTTCCAGCGTGTCGATGACCAGGCAAACGTAGCCATTCCGCGCCAGCCAAATGCCGTGTTGTTGATAGGCCGTTTTGTTCCCGCAACTGATTCCGTTCGTCACCACCGCCGAATGCCCGCACAGATAAAGAATCGCCGGCGCCCGCCCCCTCCCTGGTTTCGGCAGGTAAAGGTTTCCCGTGACGTAAAGCCGCGGCATTGATTGAAACGCCACCTTCTCAACCGTGAAATCCTCCCGTTCGATTTTCCCGGTGATGATCGGCTTCAGATCTGTCCGTTGGGGCAGGGGATCAAGCCCCAGCATCTCCGCCGCCTCCCGCCGCAGCTCTGGACGCCGCGCCTGCCATTCAGCCAGCGAACGAAAATCACCCCGGCACGCCGCCGCGATTTCCGCGACCTCGTTGCTGAAATAACTCTCCATTCCAGCTCCGGCCAGCCCCGGCGTCAGCGCCAACATCATCATCAGCCCAAAAACCAATCGCGCGATCATTTCTCCCAAGCACAACAGGCCGCCCCCCATCCGTCAAGAAAAGTAATCGCCTCCCGGCAGTCGTCGCGACGACATCAACGCATACAGAATGGCCATAGCTCGGCGAAAAAAGAAAAAATCAAGAAACAGCAGCCATCGGCGCGATAAAAAGGGCAATAAGAAATGCGATGCCTGCGAACCAAAGATTCTCGGCTGCAAGCTCCCGCCGACGGGTCGCAAACAAAATCGCCGCAGCAAAAATAAAAATCAAAGTACAAAGCCAGTAACCTAATAAAACTACTACTGCCGCCCCCGCAAATGCACCCTTGGTTTTATGTGCTTCCGGGGCGAATGAGCAGGCATAAAGGCAAAATGGCGCAATCACCAAATATGCGCGAAACGGAAAAAGTAACCAACCGCTCCAATGCCTGTATGTCGGTAAAATGCGCATAAACGCTCGATGTGGCCTAACGTAGAAAGCTGAGCCACCGCCGGCTCGCGACAGCGGAACTGCCCGCGCCAACGGCGGTCGCCTCCGGCGACTTGGCAATCGAACTCATACTGTCTTTCCGAGCATGGGGTAATCCGTGTAGCCGTGATCGTCGCCGCTGTAAAGGGTTCGCGTATCCACGGGATTAAAGGGGGCGTCGAGCCGGAGTCGCTCGACGAGATCAGGATTGGAAATAAATGGCCGGCCGAACACGATGGCATCGGCTCGGCCAGCAACCAGAGCTGCCTCCCCGGTTGCCTTTGTAAAACCGCCTACCGCCAATAGCGTGCCGGTGAACACCGGGCGCAGAAGATCAATGGGGTTGAACATTGGCGCGGTTCCGCGAGCGTAACCGCTGTCATAGCCCACATGTAGGTAGGCGAGTCCCAACGGACTTAACGCTCTGGCAAGATGGGTATATGTCCCGGCGGGGTCGTCATCGAACGTATCGTTGACGGTGAAACCGGGTGCGATTTTGATGCCGACCCGGTCCGCACCTCGCACGCGACAGAGTGCTTCGATCACTTCGAGCGTAAAGCGGGTTCGCCCTCCAATGAACCTCCGTATGCGTCGGTGCGACGGTTCGAGCCGGCAACTTGGAACTGATTCGGGAGATAACCGGTCGCCGCATGTAGCTCCACACCGTCAAAACCTGCCGTGAGCGACAACTCCGCTGCCCGGCGATACTCCTCAACCACCGCCGAGATTTCTCCGGTATCCAACGCGCGCGGTGTCTCAAACGGCACTTTCCCGTCTAACGTGTGGATTTCCCCGGAGATGGCGATGGCAGAGGGTGCCACCGGCAGAGCGCGGTTTGGCAGCAGTGACGAGTGGGATACCCGCCCTGCATGCATAAGTTGGACAAAGATGCGCCCGCCGGCAGCATGAACGGCCTCGGTTACAGTCCGCCAACCGGCTGCCTGTTCCTCCGTATGCAGGCCGGGTGGATAGGTATAACCTCGCCCCATTGGAGAAGGATGTGTCCCATCGGTAATAATAAGGCCCGCCGACGCCCGTTGCGCGAAATAACGGGCCATTCGCTCGGTGGGGACGCAGTTCTCATCGGCCCGGATGCGCGTCATCGGGGACATGACGATTCGGTTGGGGAGTTTCAGTGCGCCAAGTTTGAGTGGCGTGAATAGTGTTGGTTTATCTGGCATATCCTGTCCTGTCTAAAGTCGCCTAACTGTTAAGCAGTCATTCGTCATGCCCGGGTCTTCCAAGTGCCTTTTCCTGTGGACACACCATTCGTTTTTTGCAATGTCCAAACTCCTAAAAGGTCACCCATGACATGGGCTGTTTTCTTTCTCATTTATTTTCCACCGCATGGGCGCGCATCCAACTGAAATGAACCATGCTATGGTTCGCCCCGTTTTCCTTTTTGCTAAGAACGTGTCGAGCAGCGCGTGCGCCGGGTTGAGTGTGGCGATGCAGTTGCGGAATATCAGGGTTCTGAGTCGGCACATCATAAGGAGGCACCGCTTGCGGTGCTGGAGCATCTACCAAGAAAATGATAGGCGAAGGAGTTGGACGGCGAGGAGGCAACCGAACCCAGCCGGTTCAAATAATCATATTGTTTCGCGGTGGTCATGCGCGTTGTGCCGTTCTGCTGAAAATCAATCTGCCCCGCTCGCAACGAATTGACAAGCCCCCGGCGTAATTTTGATTCCTTTTTTCCCGTTTGTTTTTCCCGTTTTTCGCGGTTTCAATCCCCCGTCTTTGTTTCCAATTTCAGCTTTCACGTTGCCTTTTCCCCGCTATTATCCCCGCGATGAAAGAATCCATCATGCACTTGGTCTCCTGGTATCAGGACACGCTGGCTTCGGGCGGGTATCCGCTGGTTGCCTTGCTCATGGCCATGGAAAGCTCGATTTTGCCCGTTCCCAGCGAATTCGTCATCCCGTTCGCGGCCCAGCGCGCGCATCAGACCGGCGGCCTCAATCTGTGGGGGATCGTGCTGGCGGGCACGATTGGATCGTGGGTGGGCGCGACCATCATGTATTGGGTCGCGCGCTGGGCGGGGCGGCCTCTCGTGACGCGTTACGGCGGCTACTTTAGGGTGACGGAAGCCAAATTGCGGTTGGTGGAAAATTGGGCGTCGCGTTTTGGTTCCTTTGGGGTTTTTGCGGCCCGGATGCTTCCGGTGGTGCGCCATCTCATTGGCATCCCCGCCGGCATCGTGAAAATGGATTTCCGATGGTACTCGTTTTCAACCCTGCTCGGTTCGGCCATCTGGTGTTCCGTCCTGGTCTGGGTGGGCGTCAAGGCGGGGGACGACCTTAAGTTGCTCAAGGGCGACATGCGGGAAATCACCCTCTGGCTGGCGGGGGCGCTCACGGTGCTGGGCTTCCTCTATTATTTCCTCGTGCATCGCTACATGACGACGCCCGCCACCTCGTCCGCGAAAGAACTTTGAACTTTCCTTCCCAACCCTTAAACTGCCCTGAAATGACTTCGGTTGAAATTCGACAATCTTTCCTGGATTTTTTCAAATCCAAGGGGCACACCATTGTGCCTTCGTCCAGTTTGATGCCTGATTCCCCCGGCCTCCTCTTTACCAACGCCGGCATGAACCAGTTCGTCCCGATTTTTCTGAACGAGCGCCGCGCCGATGTGGATCAATGGCCCGGCGCCATTCCCGCGCGGGCGACCCGGGCCACCGACACCCAGAAGTGCATACGCGCCGGAGGCAAACACAACGATCTGGATGACGTTGGTCTTGACACCTATCACCACACTTTTTTTGAGATGCTCGGCAACTGGAGCTTTGGCGACTACTTCAAAAAAGAGGCGGTGGACTGGGCCTGGGAACTGGTCGCGGAAGTCTGGAAATTCCCCAAGGACCGGCTTTACGCCACCGTTTACAGCCCGGACAAATCCAAGGGCGATCCGAGCGATTTCGACCAGGAGGCCTACGATTTTTGGGCGGCCAAATTCACCGCCGCCGGTCTTGATCCCAAAGTCCACGTCGTGAAGGGCAACAAAAAGGACAACTTCTGGATGATGGGTGAAACCGGCCCGTGCGGACCGTGCAGCGAACTTCACGTTGATCTGACTCCGGCAGGCGACACCAAGGGCGCGCTGGTCAATAAAGGCGACGCCCGTTGCATTGAGATTTGGAATCTGGTTTTCATCCAATTCAACGCCAATCCCGACGGCACATTTTCGCCGTTGCCGGCCAGGCATGTGGACACCGGCATGGGGTTTGAACGCGTTACCGGCATCATGCAAAACACGAGAGGATTCACCGATTTCTCCCGCGTCATTTCCAATTACGAAACCGATATTTTCCGGCCGCTCTTTGACCAGATCGAGCAGTTGAGCGGGCGGCACTACCACTCCACCCTGCCCAAAGCCGGCACGACAGGGGTGACGGAACAGGAGAAGATCGACATCGCGTTCCGCGTCATAGCCGATCACGTCCGCACCCTTGGTTTTTCCATCGCCGACGGCATATTGCCGGGCAACAACGATCGCAACTACGTCCTGCGCCGCATCCTGCGGCGGGCGGTTCGCTACGGTCGGAGCCTTGGTTTTCACGAGCCGTTTTTTTACAAGCTGGTTGACGTGCTGGCGGAAAAAATGGGCGGGGTTTTCCCCGAACTGCGGCAAAAGAAGACGCAGGTGCGGGACATAATCAAAGCCGAGGAAGAGTCGTTCAACAAAACGCTTGATCGCGGGATTGAATTATTTAACGAAAAGGCGGAAGGCGGCGCGGCGGCGCAAATTCCCGGCGACTTTGCCTTTAAACTATACGACACATACGGTTTCCCGCTTGATCTTACCGAATTGATGGCGCGCGAACGCGGTTTGACGGTGGACACGGCCGGGTTTGAAAAACTGATGGACAAGCAACGCGCCCGCGCCCGTGCCGCCCAGAAAAAAGAGATTGTTGCCGCCTCCAATATCGACACCTCGCATCCGACCCGGTTTGTCGGGTTTGAGAGTTTGCGCGCCACCGCGACCGTTCTCGGGGTGGTCAAGATCAAGGACAAAACCGCGCTGACGCTTGACTTGTCCCCGTTTTACGCGGAGATGGGCGGGCAGGTTGGCGATGCGGGCGAACTTCAGTGCGGCGCAAAAACCTGGCCCATCGTCAACACCCAAAAGACCGGCGACACGTTCCTCCATTTTCTGGCGGGAACCGATGCCCCCGAAACCGGGGCGAAGGTGGAATTGCGTGTCAATGAAACGCGGCGCGACGCGATCCAGCGTCATCACACCGTCACTCATCTGCTGCATTGGGCCTTGCACGAAGTGGTCAATGCGGAAGCGACCCAGAAAGGTTCGTATGTCGGGCCGGACAAATTGACATTCGATTTCAGCAGCGGCCCGCTTACCCCGGTGCAAATTTTGAATGTGGAACGGCTGGTGAACGAGCGCATCGTCGAGAACGAGGACGTGATCTGGACGGAATTGCCCTATGCCGAAATCAAGGGGCACAAAAACATCATGCAATTTTTCGGCGAGAAATACGGCGACAAAGTGCGGGTGGTGCAGATCGGCGGCAAAGCAGGGGAGTTGAACGGTCATTCCATGGAACTTTGCGGCGGCACCCACGTCCGCGCCACGGGCGAAATCGGCCTCTTCCGCATTGTCAGCGAAGGCGCGGTCGCGGCCGGAATACGGCGCATCGAAGCCTTGGCCGGATTGCGCGCCTACGACAAGGCCCGGGAGGATGCGGCCCTGATTGCAAGCCTGGCCGGCAAAGTCAATTCACCCGCAGCCGAATTGGAAAAGCGGTTGGAGTCGATGATCGCGCACCAGAAAGATTTGGAGAAACAACTCAAGTCCGCCCAGCAGAAACAAGCGGCGGAGCTGGCCCGGTCTTTGGCCGGCAAAGCGCAGCCGCCTGGATTCATCCCGGCGCTGATCGAGAATCTCGGCCCCGCGGACGGCGACTTTTTGCAAGCGGTGGCGGACGCGCTGAAGGGGATTTTCAAGGGCGTTGTTGTGCTGGGCGGTTCGGCCAATCAGGCGGTGGCCCTGGTGGCCAGCGTTTCGCCGGAGTTCACCAAAAAAATTCAGGCTGGAAAAATCATCCAGTCCATCGCGCCGATTGTGGGCGGAAGGGGCGGCGGCAAACCCGATAACGCGCGCGGCGGCGGCAAGGATGTTTCCAAACTGGACGACGCGCTCAAGAAAGCGGCGGAGACAATAAAAGCCGTTGGCCTGTCGTGAAGCCGGCTTCAAACAAACAGTGGCCGCTGGTCTGGTTGTTGGCCGGCATTGCGCTCATTGCCGGCGTCGGCGCTTCCACCGCGCCGGATCAAATAACGCACCCTTACCCGGGAATCGTTTGCCGTGTCGAAACACGCGCCGACCCTCCCTTGCGTTTGTTTGTCGCGGAAATCGACTTGATAAATCCCCGCGTCCACGTTCGAACCGTCCCCGGCGGTCCGGATCCCGATGGTCCGGGCCGGTGGCAGACGACTCTCATGCGTCCCACAAAAATCGCGGATCGGGAACACTTTGATCTGGTGGTTAACGGCGACTTTTTTGCCGCCCATAAAGTCAAGGATGCCGAGGGGACAAATTCCAAGTTTGTTTCCGACATCTGGGCGTCCGTGTCCGGCCCGGCGGTGACTGATGGAAAAGCGTGGGCTGACGCCGCCACCAACCGGCCATGCCTGGTCGTGCATAAGGATAAAACGGTGGCCATTGAGAAGTTGAATCGCGCCACCCCGGATGATTGGGAAGTGGTGGCCGGAAATATCGTCCTGGTCAAAGACGGGCGTGCTGTTCCAAATTCCAACAAACCCCGCAATCCGCGCACGGCGGTGGGACTCGACGCGACCGGCACAAAGCTCGTTCTTCTCGTTATTGACGGGCGCAAGCCGGGCGTTTCCATCGGCACAGGCAACGCCGACACGGCGGCGGAGATGCTCCGTCTCGGCTGCCGGCAAGCCATCAATCTCGACGGCGGCGGCAGTTCGGTAATGGCGGTGCGGGACCCGCTGTCGGGCAAGATGCAAATACTCAACACCCCGTCCGACGGACATGAGCGGGCGGTGGCCAACACCTTGGGCATTTCCGTCGATGCCGGCGGAAACCCCTAAGAGCCTGTTTGAAAAGTCAGTATTTCTCAGCCGAGACGTTTGAGCATAA
>CAZLEE010000177.1:0-9251 GCA_964558455.1 uncultured Verrucomicrobiota bacterium
GTTCAGTTGAAAAGGCCAAAATTACCGCTTGCCTGAGGGGCGTGTTGTGGCAGGTTCTGTTTTGAAGGCATTAGTCTGCGGCGCAACAGGCCGGCAAAATGCCGCCCGCAAATTTGTTGTCCTATGAAGAAAACGCTGATTCGCATCCTGATTGGCATTGTGGCGCTGGCCGTGGTAGTTCTGGCGTCGTCCATTTTCTTTCTTGGGCGCATCGTAAAAAAAGGCATCGAAACCGTCGGCCCGCGCGCTACGCAGGTGGAGGTCAAACTCGACAGCGCCGTTGTCTGGCTGTTGCCGGGTCGCGTCCAACTTACAGGATTATCCGTCGGCAACCCGCCCGGCTGTAAAACCCCGGTCTCTATCAAGACGGGCGACATCGAAGTCCGCCTGAATACGAAGTCCGCGCTTTCCCATAAAATAATCGTTGACAGTGTTACCGTGAAATCCCTGGAAATCACCCTCGAGGGCGGGTTGAAGAAGAATAATCTGACCCAGATTGAGAAGAATGTGAGCGATTATGTCGGCAGCCAGACTGATTTATCCCAAACAGAAGCCAAACCGGCCACGTCTCCGCCCGCCGCCGGCAAGCCCGGCCGGAAATTTCAGATCAACGAACTGGTCATCACTGGTGTTCGATTGCATGTTGCCAGCCTGTTTGCAACCGGCGTAGGCGTGACCATTTCCCTGCCTGACATTCGCATTGCCGATCTTGGCGCGGACCAGGCGGGGATCACTTCCCCGGAAGTCGCGCAAAAGGTGCTCAGGTCGCTGCTGAGTTCCATTGCCACAAACGCCCCCGATGCCTTGGGCAAACTGGGCCAGGACGCGGGTAAAGCGTTCGATTTTAAAAAGGCCGGCGAAAAGCTGAAGAACATGTTCAAGAAATAAGCGGCCTATTGCCGCCCAAGCGGCAGTATTTGTTGAACACAAGTCGGCGCGGTCGGGGCTGGCATACAAATGGAAAAATTACCGGTTAGCAGTAAAAATATTGACATATCGGCCGTCACGGCTCACGAAACCAGCCCAACGCCTATTCATATGCATTTTGGGCTTGGCGAAGGAGTTTGCTCACCCTGACAATCAGGTATGGCAATGAAACGTTGGTTGGCCAACTTCATCATCGCGGTTTGCTTTTTTGGACCGGCTTTTTCCACCATGGCGGATGGCCGCTATTGCGTGGTCGATGGCTGGGGTACGGGCGAGGGCTTGCTGCCCCAAAGTTCCATCATTGCCATGACCCAAACCCGGGACGGTTATCTGTGGCTCGGCACACTGAACGGTCTGGCCCGCTTTGACGGCGCACATTTCACGGTTTTTGACGAGAGCACCACCCCGAAATTAAGCAGTATTCAAACGGTCAAATTGTTCGAGGACAGCCGGACCAATCTTTGGATCGGCACCGAAAGCGCCGGGGTCATGCTTGTGACCAATGGCCAGATTCTCAAGCTTGATGTGGGGCAGGGGCGGCCCAACGGTCAGTTGGTTTCCATTTGCGAGGATTCACTTGGGGCTGTTTGGATGCTGACCCGGGGGCGCGAACTGGCCCGTTATTGGCAGGGCGGCGTCGATGTCTGGAATATTGCCGGCGGCGCTTACGATGTCGGGCGCGCGGTTGTCGCTGAAAAATCCGGCCTGGTTTGGGTCGGCGTCGATCATACTTTGGTCGGCATCGATCCTGCCGCCGTGCGCAGCAAGGCGCCGTTGCCGGACAGAATTTCCATCCCGATTGGGCAGTTGGATTTTCTTCTGGCCAGTCGCGGCGGCGGATTCTGGCGGATATCTGATGGCCGCATTGTAAAATATACGGGGACCAATCTTGCGCAGGACCTCGGCCCTTGCCCGTGGGTCAGAACCCCGGATGTGGTCAAGGCGGCTTGCGAAGATCGCGAGGGTAATTTAATCGTCGGCACCCATGGTCAGGGCGTTTTTTGGTTTGACGCCCAAGGGCGGTTCACCCGCTTATGCACCAGCAACGGTCTGGCCAACGATTCCATTCTTTCGCTGGTGGTGGATTCCGGGGACAACCTGTGGGTGGGGATGGACGGGGGAGGACCGACCCGGCGTTCCTTGAATCGTGTCACCTGTTCCATTTTCAATCTCCTTGAACCTACGACGGGCCAGGTCATCCAATCCGTCAGTGAAGACAGGCTTGGCCGGTTATGGTACAGCGCCAAGGACAATGATTTTTGCTTTTGGAAAGACGGCGTCAAGACCAGTGTCGGCTCCAGTTTTGGCACCTTGAGTAGGTTCAACCCGCGCGCAGTCATGGTTGATTCCAATCAGAATATTTGGGCTGCCACCATGGGGGTTAATTTATTCCGGTTCGGCGGCAATCAATTCAGGCCCGTGCCTGGGGCCGCAGAAATTTTGAATCGCTTCGTTTCCACACTTTACTCCGGACACGACGGTCGCATCTGGGTTGGAACGCAGGGCGGTTTGGGCTGCTGGGACGGCCAATCCTGGCGCAACCTCACCACCAACGAAGGGCTGACCGGCAATATCGTTCGCGCCGTTGCTGACGATGCCGTCGGCAATGTCTGGGTCGGGACCGAACATGGCGGATTGGACCTTTTGCAAGGCGCGAAGGTGACCGCGTTTCAAAAAAGCGGCGGTTTTCCCAGTGACAATATTTCCTGCCTCTACATTGACAAGTCCGGTGTGTTGTGGGTTGGCACCATTGGCAACGGCCTGGTCCGGCTTGAGCACGGCCAGTGGAAGCATTACACCACCCAAAACGGCCTGGCTGGAAATAGTATTGATTACATTGTTGAGGACGATCAGGGCTTCCTCTGGATCGGCTCCAATGCCGGCTTGATGCGCGTCCGAAAACAGGAATTGGAGGAGTTTGACCCCGCCGGCCCTGATGTCCTTTCCTGCCGTGGCTACGACATAAAGGACGGACTTCCCGCCACCGAGTGCGCTTCCGGTTCCCAGCCCGCCGCCTGCCGGACAAGCGCCGGTCTGCTCTGGTTTCCCACCATTGCTGGAATGGTCTCGGTCAACCCCGCCCAAATTCAGCCCGATACCAACCCTCCGCCTGTCGCCATTGAGTCGGTGCTTATCGACCAACAATTGCAAGGCAGCAACGGCTTCCGCACCCGGTTCCCCCAATCCATCACCGTGCCGGCCGGCCGCGAAAATCTGGAAATTCATTATACAAGCCTCAACCTTGCCGCCGCCGGCCGAGATTTCTTCCGCTATCGCCTGGAAGGGTACCAAACCGGTTCCAACCACTGGACCATTGCGGGCCGCGACCGTTTTGTCCGCTACCTGAATTTGCCTCATGGCGATTATCGTTTCGAAGTCCAGGCCCGCACCCAGGATGGCCCTTGGAACCCGGTTGGCGCCAGCCTGGATGTTCTCGTTTTGCCGCCATTTTGGGAAACAGGGTGGTTTCGCGCCGTGGCCGCCGTCAGCCTTTTGGGGCTTATCATCGGCACCGTTTATTTTATTTCCACCCAAAGATTGCAGCGCCAACTGGCGGTCTTGCGCGCCCAGCAGGCTCTTGAAAAAGAGCGCGCCCGCATCGCCCGCGACATCCATGACCAGGTTGGCGCGAGCCTGACCCAGCTTTCCCTTCTCGCCGAAATGGTGCAGGCGGACAAGGATCGTCCTGCTGAAGCCGAAAGCCACGCCCGCCAGATTTCCCAGACCGCCCGCGAAACGGCCCTTGAGCTGGACGAAATCGTCTGGACGGTCAACCCATCCAACGACACCCTGGACGGACTTGTCAATTATATTTGCAAGCATGCCGAGGACTATTTCGCCGTGGCCGGCTTGCGCTATCGCCTTGATGTTCCCGCCGAGTTGCCTTCCGTCCCCATCTCGCCCGAGGCCCGGCACAACATCTTCCTGGCCGCCAAGGAATCCGTGACCAACGTGGTCCGCCATGCCCGCGCCTCCGAGGTCTGGCTGCGCCTGCGTCTGACCGCGCATGATTTTTCATTCGAGATTGAGGATAACGGACGCGGCCCCGCCGGCTTGAAGGAGAAGGCGGCCGAATCCAGAAATGGCTTGCGTAACATGCGCAAAAGAATGGAAGATATTGGCGGCGGATTTTTCATCGGGCCGGGACGACAGGGCGGCACGCTTGTCCGTCTGACCGTTCCGTTGCGAAACGACTAACATATTGTGCCAATTACAATTTCCCTTGTTGAAGACAACAATCAGTTGCGCGCCACCCTGGCCCGGTTATTCGACGGCGCGGAGGGCTTCCATTGCGTCAGCCAGTACGCCAATGCCGAGGACGCCCTCGCCGGCCTGCCTAAGGACAAGCCTGATGTTGTTTTGATGGACATCAACCTGCCCGGCATCAACGGCGTCGAGTGCGTGCGCCGGTTGAAGCAAATTGCACCGGGGATACCAGCCGTCATGTTGACAGCCTACGAGGATACGGAGAATATTTTCGCCGCCCTCGCCGCCGGCGCCACCGGTTACCTCCTCAAACGCGCCCCGCGCGCCGAATTGCTTGACGCCATCCGGGAAGTCCGCCGCGGCGGTTCCCCCATGACCACTCACATTGCCCGCAAGGTCGTCCTATCTTTTCAAAAGCAAAGTCCCGCCGCCGACGCGGGCGAAGCCCTTTCCGCCCGCGAGCAGGAGGTGCTTAATTTTCTCAGCCAGGGTTTTCTCTACAAGGAGATTGCCGATAAAATGGGCATCAGTTACGAAACGGTCCACACCTACATCCGCCGCATTTACGAGAAACTTCAGGTCCGCACCCGCACCGAGGCCGTGGCCAAATTTCTGCGCCGTTGAAATGAGGAGCGCCTTACCACAACCATCGAGTGAGCAGGGGAGCCAGGACCAGCCCCGGCAGGTAATCCGCCACGCGCACTTTTTTGATTTCCAGGATGATCAGCGCCACGCAAAAGATCAGCAGCCCGTTCACGGCGTTGATCGAATCAACCAGCGGCCACGGTTGCCGGCTCAACCACGGCTCCATCCATTGCGCCGACCGGATGATGCCTCCTTGAAAAGCCAGCGCCGGAATGGCCGAGATCAGGGAACCCCAGCCGAATGTCACGCAAAAGGCCATCGTCGCCAGCCCGTCCGTCCCGGCCTTGATCAAAAACACCGGGGAAAAAGAACTGGAATTCAATCCCTCCTGCACCGAGGCCAGGAAAGCGAGCGGGGCCGCGCAGAACAATCCTGTTGCCACCAGGAATCCGTCATTGAATCGTTTTCCGCCGCCTTGGGCCGTCAAGGCGCGGCTGGCGTATTGCCCGATGGAATTGGAAAGTTTCTGCAAGCGGAGCAGTTGCCCGACCCATTTGCCCAGCAACATGGCCAGCAGGGCGATGCCCAGTTCCTTGAGAATTTGCGTGAAGGTCCCATTCAGGCTTTTCCAGGTCAATCCCAGACCCAGCCAGACCGTGAAGATGCCCAGACCCAGCTTTGCCGCCAATTGATACCGGGCGGGCAACGTTTTTTTGCAGGCGAGCGCGCACACTCCCCCGGCCACAATCCCGGCGGAATCAATCACCGCCCCGATCATAACCGGTCCCGTCCGGCAGGGCGCGGCTTTTGCCCGGCGCGAATGTTAGAAAATGTGTTGCTCAACCCTTAAAATGTAACCCCAAATGGAAGGAAGAGTCAAAATAGCTCTCATTGGCGCCGGCATGTTCGGCGGTGACGTTCATCTGCGCGCTTACGCCGATCTGCATCGCGCCGGCCTCGCCGCTCAATTGGGCCGGCTTGGCTTCGATCATTGGACGCGCGATTTCGCGCCGATCCAGATTGAACTTGCCGCCGTCGCCACGCGTTCGGAAAAATCCGCCAAGCAGGCCGCCAGCAAATTCAAGCAATGGACCGGCCACGCGCCGCGCGCCTACTTCGGCTCCGCGCCCTGGTTGAATGTCTTGCGCGACATGCCGGATATTGACGTCGTGGCCGTCGCCACGCCGGACAATCTGCATACGCCCGCCATTCTCGCCGCGCTCAAAAACAAGTCACACGTCATCACCGAGAAGCCCATGTGCCTCTCCATTGACGAGGCTGATCAAATCATCAGCCTCGCTCGCCGCCATGGTCTGATTGTGGCCGTCGATATGCACAAGCGTTACGACCCGGACCATCTCCGCATCCGCGACGACATAAAAAACCGGATTGGCCAGCCGCTTTACGGGGTGGCCGTTCTGGAAGAGCCGCTGCAAGTTTCCACCAGCACCTTCAAATGGGTCGAGCAGAGCGACCCGTTCAGCTACGTCGGTCCCCACTGGGTTGATTTGATCTGGCACTATTATCACAGCAAACCCGTTTCCCTCACGGCCGTTGGGCAGAAAAAACGACTCATGCGCGACGGCATCAACGCCTACGACGCCGTCCAGGTCCGGGTCGATTTTGCCAACGGCATGAGCATTCATTTTCACAACAACTGGATCACCCCTGCCGATTTCGAGGGACCGGTCAACCAAGGCCATGAGATCGTCGGAACCGACGGCAAAGTGGAAAGCGACCAGCAATACCGGGGGCTGCGCTTCTGGCATCAAGGCGGCGGCACCCGCACCGCCAACACCCATTTTACCCGCGACGTGGAGCGGCCGGACGGTTCCAAGGCCTATGTGGGCTATGGTGTTGACAGCCTGACCGCCGGCCTCGTTGCCATTTGCCGGAGCAAATTCTGGCAGGAAAAACGGGAGGCCCTCGCCGCCCTTTATCCCACGGCGGAAGACGCCCGCATCACCGTCGCCATCGTTCACGCCGCCGCCATCGTGCGGGATTTGAATTTCAAATACCTGGCCTGTGGCAAAGGCGCCCCCGTCACCGCCCGTTTCGGCCCGGATGGAATAACAATCGTTGACCCGATTGCCGGCGCCGCCCGGAGGATTTACCGGAAGCCGATTTGAAAAAAGAAAATCGGAGATTCTATTTGCAATCCGTGGCGGCAAACGGCACGATGCAATTCTTCGGTCGGCCGGGGCGTAGCGTAGCTTGGTAGCGCGCTTGGTTCGGGACCAAGAGGTCGTGGGTTCAAATCCCACCGCCCCGACCATTTCATTGTCAGTGACTCGCGTGGATTTTGCGCATCCAAACGGGGATTCAATTTTCCACTTTTTGCTGGTTTTCCGGTGGGAGTTGGCTTGGAGTCAGGCGGCTTCACAGGGCAAAGACCGGCGTATCACAAACCTCCAGGCAAGCCCCCGTCTTGTTCGTTTGAACTTTGTTTCCGCTTCGCTTCACGTATCCAAATCTTGACCTCCTCCAGCCGCACGTTCAGGCGCAAGGTTCTGAGTCGAAGAATCAGTTCCTCCGGATTCTGCCGGGTCAGGTCATCCAGGCTTTTGATTCCCAGCTTTTCCAGCGCCAGCGCGTTCTTAAGCCCCATTCCCTTCAGTTCCCCCATGCCCGCGATGCGCTGCATCCGGGCAAACAACGCCGGATCGATTTCAGGCGGCCGTTTCTTCAATCTTAAAAACTGATTTCCCTGCAACGCCCGTCTTTCCTGCAAGGCCTTCTCGCCTTGTTTCCCGAGATCCTGGGAAAAATACCAATCCAGCGGCGTCGCGTAAGAAGCGACAGTGCCTCCGCTGACGATGGCGGCGCAGGCGCAAAGGATGCCCAGCGGCAGCAACACCGCGCCCAAGGCCACCCCCCAGGCGGGCATGCCGCGGCGTGCGCTGTTTTCTGGCGCGCTCAATTCCCAATTCCGCCCGTCCCGAAGCAGGCTCAGAAAGTTTACCATGGCGTAACATTCCAGCGCGAAAGGCGGAAATCCCCAAAAACCCAACAGCGGCATTTCACCCAGTTTCAGCTCGTCAAAGAAAGGGACCGAATAAATCCACTTGGTGCGCGCGCCGAGGTTCCAAGCCTCCCACAGTCCGCCGCAAATGAGTCCTGCCGCCAGCAGCACCACCAGCCGGGTAATTATCCCCTGCCGCCAACTGGCCCAGCAGGCTGCGGCCCCGGTGATTCATCTTATTTCGCCAAACCCAGAAACAAACAGGGTCCGTCAGAAAGTAGGCAAAGCCCCACACCAGGCAAAAACAATACTTGGGAAACACCAGCATCAGTGCCAGCATCACCCCTCCCAATGCCAGTTGCAGGCCAATGTTTAAACGGCTCACGGCGAAGGGCTGTCCCCGAACGCTTCCGCCGGGCACGAATTTCTCAATCAGCGCAAGCCCCAACGACGACGTCTCAAAAATACCGGGCAGCACAGTGGCGAAGGAGAGAACGAGATAAAACGTCGCCCAGGAAAAGCCGTAGGGCGACATCACATAATACCAATTCTGGAGGCGCAGGTTGGCCAATTCAAACACCAGCCAGACCGGCACGGACCAGAGAGCGAGACATAAAAACTCCCGCGGCTGATCGCGCAAAAGAGAATGGCCGCGCAGACAATAAACCGCAAAATCCACCGCAAAAATGTAGTACCACCAAAGAAAACAATAAATGGACGAATAAAATGGCTCGATTTGCGCCACCAGCCAGTAGTGCGAGATCGGCAAACCGACAACCCCCGCCACCCATGCCAGGCGATGCAGTTTCATTCCCTGCCCATCGTGGCCGCTTTGGGAAAAACAAAAAGCGCTTTTCATTTCAGTCAGACACGCGTTTTTTTGTTCTTGGAAGGAGCAGGGCGGCGAGGAGGAGGGCGAATCCGGGCAGTGCGCGACCATAGCATGACGCGCCAATGGCCCCGGCGAGTAAGCCTGCCCAAAGGCAAGTCTGAAGTCTCGGGGCCAACACGGTTGGCTCTGGTTTCCGAAGCACTGCTCTAAAGGCTTTGATGGCTGCGACCATTCGCCAGATTCCGAACAGCAACGCTCCTGCGAGGATGACTTGCACGAAGGCTGAAATGTTGCCGCCGGTCCTGACTGGAAATCCTTTTTCGGGTTGGACGCTCAACAGCCAAAGAATCGAGGCTTCTCCAAGCATCGGGGCATCACTTAAATTGGAAAGAATGCGCGGCATGGCCAGCGTCCCGTTTGGCAACTCCCAGACCGTGGCCAACATCTTGGCCGATAATGGGTATGCCAGGTCGAACCGCCCGTTTTTGCGAGCCGCGCCGCCCCCGAAGGCGTTTGCCGCCACGCCGAAGCCGGCGATAACGGGGCCTGCGTCCACGTCGATGGTCCAATCGGTATTCGGAACGTCTTTCGGAAACTCGCGGAAGCCGGCGAAACCAAGCCGATGCTGCCAAAAGAATTTTTCGTAAAGCTGAAACCACGTTTTGGCGGGCCCCGGCCACAGTTCTAGTGCAGTGTCGCATTAATGTCTTATTTAATTAGCGATTGGGATGCCAAAGC
>CAZLEE010000178.1:0-9247 GCA_964558455.1 uncultured Verrucomicrobiota bacterium
CAGATCCATGCCTGGATTGCGCAACGCCTGCACATGGGCCGGTGGGAACATGTGTGACGGCTGGTCTATAAAGCAAGGGAGGAAGAAATTCCAAAAACTGATTTGCGCCCCCAAAACAATAGAAACACTTTTCATCCTTGTTGCAACGTTGTCTCTGGTGCTATCTCTTGACGCCCGAGTCGTGATTGGTGGTGGCACTGTTCAAGCGCAGACGCAAACGCTGACGGAATTACCTTCTGTCCCCGCTTCTGGAATCTTTTACAGCGTGGACGGAAAGCTGCCGCCATCGCCGTTTGACCCGCTCCCGCAATGTCCGGTTTATGCGTATGGCCCAATCGGGAATCAGGTAGCAGTTTTTATAATAGCGGGATCTGCGCAATGCAATTAAACACAGGAGGATTATGAATAAACGAAATCTTATCGCTGTCGCAATCACGGCTGGGCTTTTTGCGGCAACGTTCCTTGATGCCCAAGGCATACTCGAAGTATCGAGTTTGGGGGAGACTCCGACGGTTAGCCAATCGCTGGGGAGCGACTTCTGGATAGCCCAGGAATTTGTGATTGAGTATGGGAATCCAAATTCCTATGCACTCAATTCGATTCAGTTGGACATGAATCCTTCGTCGGGGACACCTACAGGCTTTACCGTTTCGCTTTATAGCGGGGGTTTCAGTCCGGCAGATGATTTGGGCGCTCTCACCGGCTCTGACCCTTCCGCCGGCGGAGTTTTCGCATACACTCCTACTTCGGCCATGACGCTATCGGCGGGCTTTTATTACCTTGTAGTTACCTCCGCTACGCCTATCGGTGTGGGCGCTTATAATTGGGTCGCCACTACATCTCCCCGCGTAACCCAGATGGGCAGTTGGTACATTGACGACGCTTATTATACCTCTACTGATGGTTCTTCTTGGAACGGAAGTGTTCGGAACGGACTTTTCGAGATGGCGATCTATGCGACTCCTGCCCCGGAACCAAGCAGTTTATGGCTGCTGTTCGTGGGCGGTTCGCTCTTTGTTTCTCGCCGTTTCTTTACAAAGGCCATTGTTCGCGACTGCTAGAAAGGGGATTCTTGCGCGCCATGCTGGTTCCGAAAAAGGAGGGGTTAAATCCTCCCTTTCCAGTCCCGCGTCCTTGGGCGCGGCGACGCCAACCAGGTCGCAGAAAATGGGAAAGAAATCAATGCCGCGCATCACGGCGCGTTTCGGACACCCTCCTGGTCGTGATGACGGGCACCACCCTTGGTTGCCTGTCTCCTCCATGATTGACCTTGGTGCGGGTCCGACCGCGTAGTCCTTTGCCCGACAGTTCCGCGGTGCGGACACTACCCGTAATTTAAGCGCTTGGCTTTTCTGGGCGATGCTGCTTTAATAGAGCCACAGCAAATTTTGGCCCACGCCCGGCCAATTGCGGGCGGAATTATAGGAAAAAATATGCAAAAATATTCTCCTTCCGATATCCGCAACTTCGCCATCGTCGGTCATGCTTCCTGCGGAAAAACCATGTTAAGCGAAGCCATGCTGGCTTGCGGCGGCGTCATCGGACGCATGGGCCGCATTATCGACGGCAGCACGGTCTCCGACTATCATCCCTCCGAAAAGCAGCGGCATATCTCCGTCCAAACCTCCCTCCTGCATACAGGCTGGATGGATAAGAAATTCAATATTATCGACACTCCGGGCTACTTCGATTTCAGCAGCGAGGCGCTCAGCGGCCTGCGGGTGGCGGATTTCGCCCTGGTCGTCGTCCACGCCCAGCACGGCATCAACGTCGGCACCGAACGGGCCTGGAATTATGCGACCCATTTCGGCATCCCGAAAATTCTGGTCATCAATGCGCTGGACAAGGTTAATGCCAATTTTGAGCAAGCCCTCGCCGCCGCCCGCCAGCGTTTCGGCCCGGGCGTCTTCCCGATGAACATTCCGCTCAATCCCGGCCCCGGCTTCAACCAGTTGCTTGATGTGCTGCGCAGCAAAATCGTCACTTATAGCGACGACCGGGGCAAATTCACGGAAGTCCCCGCCATGGGTCCGGCGCGGGAACAGGTGGCCGATTTGCATCGTGAATTGATTGAGCATATCGCCGAATCGGACGACTCGCTCCTGACCAAGTATCTGGACGACGGCGGGCTTTCCGAAGACGAGTTCCGCGCCGGCATTCATGCCGCCGTGCAAAAGCAGCAATTCATCCCGCTCTTCTGCACCTCAGCCGAAACCAACATTGGCGTGGCCCGCCTGATGGATTTCATCGCCAAATACGGCCCCTCCCCCGCCGACCGCAAACGCTATGCCGCCATCGATGGCAACGACTCCGCGATTGAGGTCCGGTCCACTGACCCGGAACCGGTCGCCCATATTTTCAAAACCATGGCCGAGCCGCACTTCGGCGAACTTTCCTTTTTCCGCATTTATTCCGGCACCCTCAAACCGGGCATGGAACTTTTCAACGCCGATCGCGGCATCACCGAGCGTCTCGGCCAGCTTTACACCCTCAACGGGCACACCCGCGACATGGTCGAGGAATTGACCGCGGGCGACATCGGCGCGACGGTAAAATTGAAGGACACCCACACGGGCGACACTCTTTGCTCCGCCACCCGCCCTGTCAAATTAATGAAGGTGCAATACCCCCAGCCGACCATTCACGCCGCGTTGCTGCTCTCCATCAAGGGCGAGGAAGACAAGGTAGCCGCCGGCCTGGCCGCGTTGCACATGGAAGACCCGGCCTTCGTTTATCGCGTTGATCCCGAATTGCACCAAACCATTATCTCCGCCCAAGGCGAACTGCACCTCGAAATCCTGATCGACCGGCTGCGCCGCCGCTTCAACGCCCACGTCGAATTGGGCGAACCTCGCATTCCCTTCCGCGAAACCATCCTTGCCCCGGCCGACTCCAAATACCGCCATAAAAAACAAACCGGCGGGGCCGGGCAATTCGCCGAAGTCTGGATGCGCATCCAACCCCTCCCGCGCGATTCCGGCGTCCAGTTCACTGAATCCCTTTCCGGCCAGAATGTGGACCGCGTGTTTGTTCCCTCGGTCGAGGAGGGCGTCCAGAACGCCTGTCGCGAAGGCATCCTCGCCGGCTTCAAAGTGGTCGATCTCAAAATCGACTTTTACGACGGCAAAATGCACCCGGTCGATTCCAAGGACATTGCCTTCCAAATCGCCGGCTACTTTGCCTTTAAGGAAGCCTTCATGAACGCCCGCCCCTGCCTGCTCGAACCCATCCATCACATCGAAATCCGCATCCCGGAAGATTGCCTGGGCAAAGTGATGGGCGACATCTCAAGCCGGCGCGGCCGCATCGTGGGAATCGACAGTGACGGTTCATTCCAAGTCATCCGCGCCGAAGTTCCCGCGCGCGATCTTTACCGCTACTCCAGCCAACTCCGATCCCTGACCGCCGGGCGCGGCGTCCACACCGAAAAATTCCACCACTACACCGAGATGCCGCACGAACTGGAGCAAAAAGTGATTGAAGAATTCCGCAAGCGCAGAGCCGAAAACAACGTCAAGAATTGAAATTATAGCTCAAAAACCGTGATTTCAGGGCGGCAGTTGAACCGGACGGGCGTGAACAGCCAGCCGATGCCGGGATTGACGTAAAGCGGGCCGGCCGGAACGCGGAACATACCAATGTCGTACTTGCCCACCCAGTAAGGCAAAATCAAAGCGCCGTAAAAGGGCAGCCGCACCTGTCCGCCATGCGAATGGCCGGCCAGGAGCAGATCAAAGGGGTGGGCAACCCGTTCCGCCATCAACGGGTAATGCAACAGCATGATGTTTTTGCCGCCGGCCATTGGCGTCAGCGGGGCCGGGCGCCCTTTCTGACACGTCACCCCGGTGAAGTGAAGCTTCCCGTCAGCCGTACCGGCCTGCGCGTCCATCAGCCAGGCCCCGCCCGTGCCGGCAAACGCGGCCGCCATCTCCCCAAAACTGCCGCGGCACCAATAATCGTGATTGCCCGGCACCCCGTAGAGCGGCGATTTGATTTTCCCCAAAATTTCCAGCACTTCGGGAATAAATCGCGCTTCCTCAATCAAATCCCCCGTGAAACAAACCGCGTCCGGCGAAAGCCGGTTGATCTTTTGCACGACAGATTCCAAGTAAGGCCGGTCGCCCTTGTGATGGATGTCGGTGATATGGACAATGCGATGAGCCGGTCTTTGTTTAGCCAGTTTTATTGTGCGAATTTTGACCCAATTCGGTTCAAGCCAATCCGCGTCGGCGCCGGCCAAGGCCGGGATGGCCAGCATCGCGCCAAAGTAGATGAAGTGTCTCCGCTTGATTTTCCTCACTACCATGACCGTGCAGATTATCATTCATTCGGCGACATGTCCACTTTTCCCGCCCGCGGGTAGTGTCCTAATTTGACGGCGAAAAGTTTTTGCCCGTCTAGAAAAATCAGCGAAAATATTCACAAAAATTGCTTGGCAATTTTTGTGCCAGATTGGCTATCAACGACTTACGCATGATTTTAGAGTGGTTTTTAAAAGCCGTGCTAAAAATGCGGCGTGATTTGGAAAATTATTTCTTTTGGGCGGCGTTCGTCGGGGTCAAGTTCCTCGGCGTGGGCTTTGGCGTGGGCAATACAATTTGCGGCTTTTGTGGTGGCGCTGGCGTGTTTTTTATTTCAGTGGCATTTATGCCAACAATGGCAGGCCGCGTACTATCGAGATGTGCCACAAACACAGAGGCAATTGCAACAACCGTAGAAACAGCAAGGCTTATCCACGCTACGATAATTGCCTTTTTAGCCATTGCGGATGTCTCCACATGCTTTTTGTCGCTATCAATGGACGATTCCGCGTACATCCTTTTTGTTTCGTCCATTTGCTCTTTGTGAAGCCTGTTGATCTCCGCAATTGAATTTGCATGACGCCGTTCGCCCTGCACCCGTTCTAATTGGGATTTAACAGCGTCCCTTATGCCGTCCGCCATGTGGGGTTGGCCGGATGCATCATAGTGGCTTATTACCGCAACCATTCGTTTTAATTGATCTTCGTCAGCGCAATTGAACAATTGGCCAGAATGAGCAATACCCCGAATTTGATTTATGTCTAAATGCGGGCCATTCATGGTTTTTTCTTGGCATCGGCCACAATCGAAGCCCTGACAGCATCCAAGGCGGATTTGATCGGCGGAATTTCCAAAACGGCAAAAAAGCGTTCTCCATTCGCCGGTTTTTCAGACCAGGCATAAGCCCGCTTGGCTTTGGGGTGGCCGGTTAGATCGAAAACTTCAACAGCGCCCCGCCATACCGTTTGGCCCCGAAAAACCTCATGGACAGGCACGGTGGCGCAATGGACGGCCCCGCAGTTGTGCAGATGCTCCAAGGCCAGCTTTACCCGCTCAATATATTCCTGATTATTCGCCACAGCGTTCAACCAATTCCGCAACGCTCCATTGGCTCTTTTCAACGCCCGCTTCCATTGCCGGAGTGCATCGAATCGCGCCGTGAATCTTGCAGAAATTGTAATACGCGAAGTGCATCGCCATTGCAGCTTTAAAGTTTTCAAACTTTTTGCTGAAAGCGTTGGTCAACCGCGTCAACCGGCGGCAGTGCATTCGGACAGTGTGATTCTGCTTTTCGATATGCGAGGTTGTAATGCGGCAAATATCCGGCTCTCCGGCAATGACGCTTTTACGGATGGCCACGACTTCCGCCGGGCTGTACCTACTGGCCGCGTCTTTGTTGAGGTTAACCACTCCGTAGGTTTTTACCACCTGCCCATAATCGACATCCGCGCCAAAACCGCGCTCCACCGCGTCTGTATAGGCTTCCAAACCATCGGAAGATAGCTGGATGCGGTCAGACAGCCTTTGGGCCAAATCGCCTATAAAAGCCTTCGCGTGGTAAGAATCGCGCTTTCCAACAAGATGCGTCGGCACGAGCTTCGTTTCCGAATCCAAGGCGATAAATGTCCAAACATCGCCATGATTGCCCGTCCGCATGGCGTTCTTTTGCTTGGAACCAACAAAGCCCCAAATTTCGTCAACCTCAATATGGCGGCAGGACAGGCCGCGCATTTTTTCGTCCAGAATTTCGGCGCAAGCATTTCCGATTCGGACGCCCAAGTTCATGATCGTGTTGCGGTTAATGCCGGTGGTTCGCTCGATAGCGCGGATAGAGGAATCTTCCGCCAGCATCGCAACCACGAGGGCTTTCTTTTCAGAGGGTAAAACGTTCGCCATGTTTGGAATTTGCCATTTCCCCCCAAAACATGCAAGCATTATTTATATTTATTTTATCCTTGCATGTAAGCATTAGGTTGGTGTATTGTGCTTACACGATGAATGAAAACGAATTTCACTCGAAGGGCGGAAAGGCTCGCGCAGCGGCCTTGTCCGATGAACAACGCGAGGAATTTGCTCGAAAAGCAGCACTGGCCAGATGGGGTGACAGGCCAATTCAAGCAATCCGAAAAGGCAATTTTAAAGAGCATTTCGGAATAGATGTGGACTGCTACGTCTTGGATGATGTTCAAAAAACAGCCGTAATCAGCCAAAGCGGAATGGGAAAAGCCCTTGGCCTTTCCGTCCGAGGAAATGCGTTTCCGAGATTTCTTGGCAGTAGGGCAATGGCTGATTCCCTCGGCGCGCAGTTAAAGGAAAAATTGTCGCAACCCATTAAGTATCAATGGTCTGGCCCTGGCGCGCAGCCGCCAACTATCATTCACGGATTTGATGTTACCCTGTTGATCGACGTTTGCAAAGCCATCATCCAAGTCGAAAGCCGTCTCAATAGTCAGCAAAAACACGTTGCGATGCAGGCTCATTTAATTATTGGGGCATCCGCAAAATCTGGAATCAAAGGTCTTGTGTGGGCGCTGGCTGGATACAATCCAACCACTCAAGAGGTCATCACGGCTTTCAAGACATACGTTCAGGATGAAGCAAAAAAATATGAAAAGGAGTTTCCCGCTGAATTGTACGAGCAATGGCACAGGCTCTATCAAATTCCGGTCTTGCCGCAAGGCCGGTCTTGGTATTTCAAGCATCTTACCGTAAACCACATTTATTACCCCCTCGCCCAAAGCAACGGGAAAATTTATCAGCTTGTGAAAGCTTTAAAGGCTAAGGGGGGAGATAAACGGAAGAAACTTTTTCAATTTCTCAGTGAAGTGGGAGCCAGAGCTTTAAGAATGCACATGGGACGTGTGCTCGAAATGTCGGAGTCTTCAAAGGACAAAGGGGAATATGAACGGAGGATTTCAGACAGATTTGGGGAGCAAAAAGAATTTAATTTTGAGACGCCAAACACGGCGGCTTAAAAAGCGGGGGTGGCCGGTGCGCTGCTGGCGGCTCTACATCCAACCTGCACTCGGTTCGACTCCGAGCACCCCCACCGCTAAAATACGCCGATGGGCAAAAATAGCCAACTTCAAATTAAGACACAACCCGCCCGCGACGGCAAACCCTTCCCTTTTCATGCTTGACGCGAGGGGCGACGGCGGTAAGATAAGCAGGCAACGTACAGTTTGTTGGCTGGATCAGTCCAGCGCGCAAGTCGGAGAGCCAGGTTCTGCCGGCTTTTTTGTTCCCCGTGTGGGGAAATTAAAATGATATGAACGCTGATTTTTTAGCAGTATTGGAATTCTGGGAACGCGAGAAGGGCATCAGTCGCGATGTCTTGGTCCAAGCCGTGGAAGAAGCGCTGGTTTCGGCCGCAAAAAAAGCGGTTGGGCCGGCGCGCGATTTGCGTTGCGCTATTGATACTAAAAACGGGGACATCAAGGCTTTCGCCAAACTGGTCGTTTCCGAAAAAATCGTTTCCAAACACGATCATATCTCTGTTTTTGACGCCCGGCGCATCAAGCCGGACGCCCAACTTGGCGACGAATTGGAAGTGGAAGTCACTCCCGCCGGGTTCGGGCGGATCGCTTCCCAATACGCCAAACAGGCGCTGATGCAGCATATCCGCCGCGCCGAAAAACAACTTATTTTCACGGAATTCAAAGACCGGGTCGGCGACATCCTGAGCGGTGTAGTCCGCCGCTTTGAACGCTCCGACGTCACCATTGATCTGGGCAAGTACGAAGCGTTGCTGCCCAACCGGGAACGCGTTCCAACCGAAGAATATCAAATTGGCGAACGCATCCGCTGCTACGTCAAGGCCGTGGAAAGCGGCCTGCATGGTCCCGAAATCATTCTTTCGCGGGCCGACCCGCAATTCGTCATCAAGCTGTTTCAATTGGAAGTTTCCGAGATCAATGACGGCACCATCGAGATCAAGGGCGTGGCGCGCGAGCCGGGTTTCCGCACCAAGCTGGCTGTCCATACCCGCGACCCCAAAGTTGACCCCGTCGGCGCCTGTGTCGGATTGCGCGGCCAGCGCGTCAAGAATATTGTCCGCGAGCTGAACAACGAGAAAGTGGACATCATCAAGTGGGACCCGAACATCAAGAATTACGTGGCCAACGCCCTTGCGCCCGCGCAACTGAAAGCGTTCGTGGTGGATGAGGTTCGTCACCGGGTGAAAATCGTGGTGGCGGAAGACCAGCTTTCGCTCGCCATCGGCAAGCGCGGCCAAAACGCGCGTCTGACCTCCAAGTTGACCGGGTGGCAAATTGACATAGAGCCGGAAACGGTGGTGGTATTTGGATTTGAAGAAAAGGTCGCGCTAGCCGTGCAGACCATTGCGGTCGTTCCCGGCCTGACGCCGGAAATCGCCAGCGTGCTGGTGCATGCCGGTTTTTCGACCTTGGAGGCGTTGTTTCAAGCTGAATTGAGCGATCTGGAACAGATCGACCAACTCAAGGAACAAGCGCCTGTGATCATGGCTGCCATTAAAGCCGAAGCGGCGCGCCGCGCCGGTGGCGCCCCCAGTGCGAAGCTGGAGACGCCTTGATAGTTATGGGCTGGGAGTTCACAATGTTGCCATGTTGAGTTCATGAACACTTTGTGGGCCAACGGCCCGAAATATTGTTATGCCCGTTCGTATTTACGATTTAGCAAAGAAACTTGGCATCGAGAACAAGCAGGTGCTTGCCAAGGCCAAGGGCCTGGGCATCGCTGCCGCCAAGGTTGCCTCCAGTTCGCTCGACAAAATCACCGCGCAGTTTCTTGAGGAAGAACTAGCCAAGGATTATCCTCAACCCAACGCACCCGCCCCGGTCGCGCCCGTTGTTCCGTTGCCAGCCGCGCCCATCACTTTCATATCCGAACCGGTCAAGGAACCGGCCAAAGAGCAGGCCCCCGCGCCGAAGCCTGTGGAAACACCGCCGCTCCCGGTCAGTGTTCCG
>CAZLEE010000179.1:0-9189 GCA_964558455.1 uncultured Verrucomicrobiota bacterium
GAACCCTCAACGAACTTCAAGCAAAATGAACCAAACTATGGGTTGACCCCTTTTCCTTTTCTTTTTCTGATTCAACTCCTTGCGGAGTTGAATATAATTTTTAACCTTTTCCCAGGGTAGCTCGTTCCTCGCAACCCTGGGCTGAGTGATGGCTATCCTTTCAGGATTGCACGGCAGAGCGTATATCCACTTACCCCACCGGCTGGGGCAGGCGAAGGCTGCAGCAAGGCGAAAGGCGACAGGAATATCAGGGTTCGACTGAGTCTCACCCCACCGGGACAAGTCGCGCCCATTCGCCCGGCGCCAATAAAGGCCGTCATGAGCCTGCGTGGTAAAATCTGGCCGCCTTGACGTTATAACATTTGTTGCTACATTGGTTTCATGGTTCTGGAATTAAAACTGCGCAAGGTCGGCAATTCTGTCGGCATGGTGCTGCCCAAAGTAGCCCTCGCCCGTCTGAATGCGGACGAAGGCGATGCCGTTTATCTCACAGAGTCCATTGATGGCGGCTTTCGCATCACCGCAACCAACCCCGAGTTCGCCCGCAAGATGAGAGTGGCCGAGGGCTTGAGCCGCCGCTACCGCCACGCCCTGAAAGAACTGGCAAAATGAAAGAGCCGGTCTGGCTGGATCGTGCTGATTGTCTGGCGATTCATGAAATGATCCTGTCGCAACACGGCGGGGCGGCCGGGGTGCGTGACGAGGGGTTGCTGGAATCGGCTCTGGGAAAGCCGAAAAACCTTCTGGCTTACGGTTCGCCCACGCTCGCGGCGCTGGCGGCCGGCTACGCGGCGGGAATCATTCTCAATCACCCGTTTGTGGATGGCAACAAGCGCACCGGCTTTCTGGCGGCGGCGGCGTTTCTCGAACTAAACGGGCTTGAATTCAACGCGACCGAAGAATCCGTAGTGGAAAAGACGGTGGCTCTTGCTGCCGGCAAACTTAAAGAAGCCGGTTATGCCGCGTGGCTGAAAACGAATTCAGTGTAAGTTTTGCGGAACCAAAGCCGCTATGGACAGATTGGCGCCGGGGGAAAACGGGGTCTTGACACTGGTCATAAATTGGCATACAGTTCGCAAGATTTGGTTGAGCCATGTATATGAATACCACGATTCAAAAACTGGTTTTGCCGTTTCTGGCCATCGTCTCATGCGAACCCCTGGCCCGCGCCGATGTCACCGCCTATAACATTTTCAAAACCGCCGTGTTCCAGCAAACCAATGCCACGCCGCCTGTGTGGGTGAACTCCCCGGATGCTTATTTTTTTGGCGCGCAATTATTTTCCAGCGAGACCGGCGAGTATGTCACCAACGCGACGGTCACCGCTCCGGACTCCGCAGTTTATCCAATGCCGGGAAATCCCGCGCCCACCTATTTCAATTACGGCAGCGATTATTACCCCGACGAGACGAGCATGGACGCGGCCTTTCCGGGCGGACCCTACACATTCTACGTTAATGATCAAACCGATTCCGGCGGGTTGAACTATCCGGTTGAGGAGTTGTACCCGACTGTCATTCCCTGTTTCACCGGAGACACTTGGTGCCGTTTGCAGGCCGTCGATCCGGCCCGTCCGCTCAACATATACTGGAACAACTTTATTCCTGATTCCGGCGCCCAAAGCGCCTATGTTTTTCTCAATATTTATAACCCATCGGGGAATAATGTCTTTGGCACCAATTTTCTGCCATTTGAGCAAACCAACGCCGCCGTTCCGGCCTATACCCTGAACGCAGGGACGACGTACCAATTGCAGATCAAGTTTAGTGACCGCGTCGTCGTGAATTCCGGGTTCAGCAGCAGCGCGGCTGGCACGGCGGGCTTTGATTACGAAACGTTTACCTCGCTGATTACCGTGGCCCCGCTGCTCTGCATCGCCCCCGGCACCAATGCGGCGGTCTTGAGCTGGTCCGTTGCCGCATCCAATTTCGCGCTGGAATCACCCGTTGTCTTTCCCCCGCTCCGGTGTGGTGTCCGGTCACAAACACTCCGACGGTGATCAGTAATCAAAACGTGGTCATTGTCCCGACGTGCCGTCACGCCCAATTCTTCCAACTCTACCAGCCCCCAATTGTCTCACCGCCCGTTGCCATCAACCAACCCTCTCAGAGCCCCTAAATCCAATGCCGTATAGGAATTCAGGCGTAGATGACGCCCACGGAGTATTGGATGGTTCCTTTGCGCGAAGTGTTTTTGCGCAGTCGCGGCCAACTGCTCACCGGCTGGCGCAACGCTCGCGGGCAGGATCGGTGGCGGCGCTTGGGGATCTTGTTCATCGTGCCTGTCGTCTTGCCTCCGGCTTCCTTCCCACGGATGCTTGCTCCGCAGTTGCCATCGGCTCGTCGTTCCGCCCGTCCGGCCTGCAAGGGGCTTCAACCCCGCAGCCTCTGGGGCATGTCCGGCGTACAAAAAAAGGCCCGGACATTGAGCTTGTCCGGGCCCTTCCAAACCGCATCCGCGGTTTGGTGAGACACGCATTTGAGAGATACGCAGGAATAATGCCACTTTCAGGCATGAGAAACAGGGTCCCGCCCCCTGCGGCGGCGCCACTTTGGCATCCGCGGATTATTTCCGCGCGAGTCCTAAAGCCGGTCCCAATTCCGTCCGATATAGCGCGGGCGGTTGAGTCCGCCAGTTGAAATTTGATGGAAATATATGAGCAGCATATCGAGCGTGTCGGCGGCGGTTAATCCTTACCAGACTTTCAATCAGACGGCGGCGACGCAGTTCATGAACGATCTCAAGCCGGTCGGCAGCGCCTTGCAAAACGGCGATGTCTCGGCGGCCCAAAACGCGCTGGCCGCGTTCCAGCAGGGCCTTTCCAGCGGCGCGCAGTCGGCGTCGGGCAATCCGTTCGGGAAAAACACCCAGGCGAACACGAATTACAATAATCTGTCCAGCGCGTTGCAGGACGGCGATTTGACCGGCGCGCAAACCGCTTACACCAGCTTGCAAAGCGCTCTCCAGAATTACGGCGCCAGCAGGATTTATCGCAATCAAAGCGCCGGCGGTTCCAACGCGGGCGCCTCTTCCGTGACCGCAACGAGCGGGGGGGCTTTCGATTCGTCCGACTCGCTGCTTGACGTTTTGGCCTGACCCATGTTTTCCCACCAAGTCAATCACCGGACGGAATTGCGGTTGATCCAGCATCTGCATTGCCGCGAACTTTTCAGCCTGATCGAGGTCAACCGCCAGCATGTGCGCCCATGGCATCCGTGGATTGATTTGATCAGCTCGCCCGCCGATCTTGACCGGTGCATCACCAAATGGCTGAACCAATTGGCGGGAAACCGGGGATTCTATGCCGGCATCTGGCATGAGGGAAATCTGTGCGGGGTGATCAATCATTTGAATATCGACTGGTCGAACCGCGCCACGGTCCTGAGCTATTGGCTGGACGAATCCCATCAGGGGCGGGGGATCATGACCGACGCCTGCCGGGGTTTCGTGACGCATGCGTTTGACACCCTGGCCTTGAACCGCGTTTCCATCGAGTGCGCGACCGAAAATGTCCGCAGTCGCGCCATTCCAGAGCGGCTCGGTTTCAAACTGGAAGGCATCATCCGGGGAGCCGAATGGCTGCACGACCACTATGCCGATCACGCCATTTACGGGCTGCTCAAGACGGATGCGCGACGCGAAAACATCCCGGTCGCCGCCCCCGTCGCCCTGGGCGCGCCAAGGGTGGAATCGTGCTTTGCGGCGGTCTGAGTTCTGCCGGATTCAAACAATCAATGCGGCACAGGCACGCCGTTGTAGGTCCAATTAATATCCGGCGCCCCGGGGTCGGTCGGCCTTGATCCGGTGTTGGCGCACATGTAGGAATATTTGAAGTAAGCCGTGTGCCCGTCGGCAAAGGTCAGGTCGGCGCCGGCGTTGTGGCGCGAGGATTCCATGGCGTAGCAACAATGGGAGGTGCCTAATTCATTGGTTGGACTCGTGCCGTAAAAAGGCGTCTCAGCCCCGTGGGTGCGCGATTCCGAAAGGAAAACAAACGCCGCCGGGCGCAACACCAGATTCGCCCTGAAAACAACCGTCGCGTCCAAACCGGTGTTTCCCTTGTAATTCATCCCGTAATTGAAGACCACCCGCTGTGTCAAGTCGAAATATGGCGGCAGCGCGTCGGAGGTGGGACAGGTGAAAATGGTTTTGGAGTTGACGAAATTCGCCGGGCCGGCGGCGTATTGCCAGAGAGGCAGCTTGCCAACGTAAGGGGGAAGGACGTTGTACCAAACGGTGTTTCCCTGCCCCGCCGCCTGAAAGGCGGACAAGTCGCTCCAGAGCACGGCGTCTTCATTGAAACCGGGATCGCCGGGCGTGCCATTGGTGATTTTTGCGTCGGGAAAAACCTGGCGGCTGTCATCCAGATACATGGATTGAGCCAGGCCCCACTGTTTCAGATTGCTGCCGCACAAGGTGTGGCGGGCGGCCTCCTTGGCCCTGGCCAGGGCCGGGAGAAGCAACGAGGACAGAACGGCGATGATGGCCATGACGACGAGCAACTCGATCAAAGTGAACCCCGCAACTTTTTGTTTTCTCATAGCAGGAAAACAGTGGCATAAGCCGGCGGCGGGCGCTTCCGCCGGCTTGCGAATTATTGGCGGTCATTTGCCATGGCGGGTCACGCTTTTTTCCCGCCGGGCGGCAAGGGATAGAGACCGGGGCAGCAGCCGATGACCTCGCGAAACGCGCCGCTGAAATGGCTCAGGCTGGAGTAGCCCACTTCCAACGCGACTTCGGTGACATTGAAACGGCCTTCGCGCAGGAGGCTGGCGGCGCGTTCCATGCGCAGGTCGCGCAAGGTGGCGGAAATGGTTTTGCCCGCCTCCTGGGTGAATATCCGGCTCAGATAAAAATGGCTGCATCCGACCCTGCGCCCCAATTCCTCCAAGGACGGCGGTTCGGCCAGATTCTCCTTCAGAATGGCCAGGACTTTTTGGGCGCGCTGGCGATTCAGGCGTTGCTGGCGCTGGCAGAATAATTCCTCGCCCGACGCCGGTTGATACAGGAACGCCGCCGCCACTTCCAGCGCCTTGGCTTTGTGCCAAAGCGGTTGCGCCGCCTGAAAAACGGGCGGGCGCTGAAAACTGAAAACCAATTGTTGCTGCTCGCTGCTCAGGCGGATCGGTTTGGAAACCATCCCGGCGCGGCGGCTCCGCCCGGCCAGAAAACCATGCACGCGCGCATGCAATCCGTCTTTCCCGGCCGGCAGATGTCCTCGCAAAAAGGACCGGGACAACTCGATGGTGATGAATTGGTGATGCTCCCCCGCGCGCCGGGAAGCGGCCAGCAGGCCGCCCTGGACGTAGAACCCGCCCGTGAGCGGGGCGAAGGCGAGACATTCCGAAGGGGTCCGAACCTCGGCGTGGCCGGAAACGTTGAGGCAAATTTCGAGGCTGCCGGGGTGAAACGTCTTTGCCCAGTCCAGCGGATCGCCGGGGGTGAAATCATGCCACTCGATGCTGTAACCGGCATCGTGGAAACCGCCCTGCAACTTGCGCCAACCGGAGCCGAAAGGCCTCCAGACCTCCGCCTCCGTAAACGCCGGGAGACGATTGTCGTCGTCTGATTTGTCGGGCCTGTCCGGCAAGGGATCCATCATCCCCGGGATGATGCCACGAATTGAGATCGAGTCTCAACAACCAAAACGCCTCAAGGTGGCGCGGCGGAACATGCAAAAAATAACTTGCCCCTTTATGAAATAAATATCATACAGTTGAAAATTGACACTTGCATGAACTCATCCGCCCCATCGAACCGCGCCTTTGCCCTGGACGCGCTGCGCGGGCTGGCGATCCTGGCGATGCTACTGTCCGGTCAGTTGCCTTTCAACGGAAACGCGCTGCCAAGCTGGATGTATCACGCCCAAGAACCGCCTCCCCATTTCGAGTGGATCGGCACCCTGCCGGGGATTTCGTGGGTGGATCTGGTTTTCCCGTTTTTCCTGTTTGCGATGGGTGCGGCATTTCCGCTCGCGCTGTCGCGGCGGATGGAAAATAAAGTTCCGAAATGGAAACTGCTGGCGTTTATTTTGGAACGCGGATTCCTGCTTGGCTTCTTCGCCCTCTTCGTGCAGTCCATCCGGCCTTACACGATGAGCAATCATCCAACGACGGCCACGTGGCTCATCGCGCTGCTCGGGTTTTTCATTTTCTTTCCCGTTCTCACCCGCCTGCCGGAAGCGTGGCCGGGCTTCGTGAAAATTTGCGTCCGCGCCGGCGGCTGGCTGGCCGCAATCGGATTTTGCCTGCTTGTGACCTATCCCGACGGGACCGGCTTCAAGCTCGCGCGCAGCGACATCATCATCGTCGTCCTGGCGAACATGGCCGTGTTCGGCTCGCTCATCTGGATGCTCACGCGGCAGAATCTTCCGGCCCGGCTCGGCGTGCTCGGCATTGTTTTTGCAATCCGGCTTTCCAACATGCCGCAACCGGCCAAAGGCTGGGTGCATAACCTGTGGATGACTTCACCGTTGCCATGGATTTACAGGCTCTACTATTTACAATACCTCTGCATCGTCATTCCCGGCGCCATCGCGGGCGATTTGATTTTGCAGTGGACGCGCCGCGGCGCGACTCCTGATAAGATATCCGCGCCCGCAAGCCGGCCTTTCACGCATTATATTTTCGTTTTGTTGACCATGGCCGCCTTGCTGCTCGCCGTGCTGATCGGCTTGAAAGCCCGCTGGCTTGTCGGAACGACCCTGCTGGCGTTCGCGCTCTGTTTCACCGGTTGGATGCTGCTGCGAAAGCCGTTGAGCGACACGGATCATCTTTATCGCAAACTTTTCAACTGGGCGGTTTACTGGCTGGTGCTCGGCCTGGTGTTCGAACCTTACGAAGGAGGCATCAAAAAGGATCATCCGACCTTGAGCTACTATTTTGTCACCTCCGGCCTGGCGATTTGCGCATTCATCGGCTTTTCCATTCTGATTGACGTGTTCCAACAAAAGCGCTGGGTCCGGCTGCTGATCGACAACGGCCAGAACCCAATGATCGCTTACGCGGGCATCAATAATTTTATCACGCCCGTCCTCGCGCTCATCGGCGCGAACCAATTGCTCTCCCAATTCGCCACAACACCCTGGCGGGGATTCTGGAAGGGTGTTGTGGTGACCCTGCTCATGGCGATTGTCGTCAGTTTTTTGACGCGCCGGAAAATTTTCTGGCGCACTTGAACCTTAAAACTACGGTTGTGTTATGGCGTAGTATTTCGAGGCATTTGTGGCGGTGGCGTCAATGACTGTGGCCGCCCCGCTCCCGTCAAAGGCGCTGTTTGTCAGCAATGTCCACTTAGTCGTGATCGGGGTCAGGGCGATGTTGGTGGTGACCCATAAGCGGAAGCTGGTGTTTGGGGCGCCGCCAAGGTTCAACCGCAATTGGCCGGCGGCCACGAAAGCGGGCGGGAGGCTGGTGACAAACTGGCTGGGTTGAGTGGGCGGGGCCAGCGTCTGATAAACAGCCGCGATGTCTGGAGCGCCCAAGGCGGCGTTATAAATGCGGACGTCCTGTATTTCGCCCAGGAAAGGAAGATCATAGGCGTTGGTCGCGGATGACTGGCGATTGCCGATGCTGACGGGGTAGGACGTGGGCAGCAATGAATTGGGCGCGGAGGTGTTGGAAGCGACTAACTGGCCATTGACATAGAGGGCCAGGATTCCCCGGTTGCCATCAAAGGTTGCGGCAACATGCTGCCATTGGTTGCCGGGGGGCACATTGGAGCCGTAAAGCAGCACGGCCGCGCCTGCGGCATTCCGCACGTAAAAGCGGTAGGCGTTGGTGTAGATGTCGAGCGTATATTGTTCCCCTCCCGCCCCGTAGCCCTTGTCAATAATCGCCGCACCGCTGGCCTGGTTGGTGTTGGCGCTGTTGATCCAGGCTGCCAGGGTGAAGACCAGGTTATTGCTGAAGTTTAACTGCGGAGCGTCGGGGATCACCACAACGTTGTCGCCGTCGCTGTCAACATTGGCAAAATTAAGGGCGTCCGAACCGCCCAAGCCGGCAACCCATTCGGAGTTGTCGCCCGGGAGGTTAAAGAGCGCGCCGGTATTGCCGTAAATCGAGGAATCTGCGGCATTAGTCCCGGAACCGTCGTTAAATCTGAACCAGCCAGCCAGTTCCGAATTCGGGGAAAACGGACTGACGGTCAGGACCGCCGGGGGAGAACTGGTCACTGCCGTCAAACCATTGCTGGCAACAATGGTATAAGAGGCGGCATTGCCCAGTTGGACATTAGGGATGTAATAAGCCGCATTCGTGGCGCCGGGAATGGCCGAGCCGTTCGTGAACCATTGATAGTAAATGGGCGTGGCGTTGACCGGGTTGTAGCCGGTGCCGGCGGAATTGGGGAAGTAATAGGACATGGTGCCGGAAAATTCGGCCGATAACTCCACTGACTGGCCAACCAGAGCGGACTGACTTTGCGGCTCGCCCGTGATGGCCAGTGGCGCGGTGATCGGGCCAAAACGGATGCCGCGATAAAACTGGTTCGCCCCGGACGTGGCCAGCGCAGTTGAGACGGAGTTTGCGCCATTGTTGTCAATAATCTGAATAATGCGGTTGGATGAGGTTTCGGAGGTGGTGGCATAAAGAACCGCGCCTTCGACGCCCTGGCCCCATGTCGTAATATCTGGAGGCCAATAGACAACCAGTCCCCTCGCGCCATTGGTGCCAGTCCCTGTCGTGTCGGACAGATTGTACTGGTAGGTGTAAACGCCGCCGACCAGGTCATAGCGCTGGATGCCGCCAAAGGTGCTGCCGCTATAACTGGTGGAATAATCATCGTCAGCCACATAAACCGTTTGCAGGTCCGAGCTGAAGGCAAAGTCATCGCCATGGGCCTCGCCCCCGCCCAGGATTTGGGTGGTTGCAGTGGTTCCCGCCTCGGGCGCGCCCGTGAATTCATCGATGCCAAACACAGAGGGGACTACAATGGCGGTTTCCAAAGTCTCATTGTCCGTAAAAACGAGATTTGTCCCGGCGAGTCCAAGCGCCACCCCGCCCGTGTTGGCGGCCGAGAGCGCGGGAATTCCTTGGCCCGGAGTAGTGATTGTGTAAGCGGCGCCGGCTGGACCGGCATTGACATATTTGACGGTGCCGCCGCTGGCCGAGCCGGTGGTCCAGAAATTAGTCAAACCGTCGGTCGAGTAAACGTCACGGAAACCATGGCCTCCGGAATAGAGGCCATAAT
>CAZLEE010000180.1:0-9181 GCA_964558455.1 uncultured Verrucomicrobiota bacterium
CCGAGGCGTTGAGCGGCGCGACTGGCAACACCATGTATTTGGACCAGTTCACGACGAATGGCGGGTACGTCAGCTCCATCATGATTCCAGATAGCGGAACAGCTGCGGTGATCGTTCCGGGGGCTGGCAGTGACTGGCAAAATGAGTCCTTTATAACTTTGTCGTCCAATCAGTCTTACCTTAATCTTACTGGTTACGGCTTAAGTTATCCCGCTTTCGGGACTGACGTTACGGCTCCAGTGACGGGTTACTCACGCGGCATTGGCGCGGTCAATGGTTACGGCTATTACTCGCTGGCCTACACCAACCTCGGTTTGTATAACGGCGGAGCGCATTTTATCCGCGATGTCTGTTCAACCGATGGATTGACTAATTTCTGGACGACAGGTGCGGCTGGCAGCGTCGCCGGTCTCAAGTATGTGCAGGCGGGGTCGGGCGGGGCTGCTTATGCCGGGGGTGTCGGCGTTCCCACCATCGGCCAGTGGACCAACAATGGCGGTCCTCTTAATGGTCCGTCCTGCATTGGTTTTGCAGGCACAAATCTGGTCATTACGGATAACAACACCACTGACACCAATGTGCTAAGCAACGGGAGTGCCGCCTACCTTGCCGACGGTTTGGATATATTTGCGGGAGTGCCGGAGGTCGGTGGGGCATCTTCCAATGTCATGTATTTTGGCAACGCGGCTGACTTTGCCTTCAGCCCGGACCTGAACACGGTTTACGTGGCTGACACCGGCGTCATTGTTGCCGGTGGCACAGGCTATGGCGGCGGCGTCCAGCGCTGGGACCTTATTGGCGGCGTTTATACGTATCAATACAACTTGGAGGATACCACGGTGGCCAATGCGACCAATGGCGTGCGCGGTATTGCCGCATACTTCCCCGCAGGCACAACCATGTGGGGGCGGGGTGTCTTGGGCGCGGTTGTTTACGCCACCACGTCTGAAATGATGACCAACCGGCTCATTCAATTTGTTGATAACGGAGTCAACTCCTCCGCCACATTGCTCGCCACCGCCGGTCCCAACCAGTTTCTGCGCGGCGTCCGCTTTGGTCCGGCCATCGTGCCGTTGAGCTTTGTCACCGAGCCGGTTAGTCAATCAGCCGTTATCGGCCAGGAGGTTGATCTCACGGCCGCAGCGGCTGGCACTTCATACTCCAACGCCCCATTTAGTTATCAATGGTACGTGGATGGGGTGGCCATTACCGGGGCGACCAACGCCGTTTTGAACATTACCAATGTGCAATCCTCCAATGCCGCGTCTTACAAGGTTAGCGTGAGCAGTGGCGCCGGGTCGCCGCTGGTCAGCACGAACGCGGTGTTGACGGTGTCTCCGTTTACGCTCACTTCGGGACTGGTCGGCTGGTGGAAGTTGAGTGACGGTTCCGGCACGACCGCAGCCGATTCATCCGGCTACAATGACTCCGGGTCGCTGACCAATTTCCCGGGCGACAACTCGGAATGGATAACGGGCCTTGGCGGCAATGATGCGCTGAACTACGCCAACGTCGATACCAACAACGACAACGCCGTGGTGGTTCCCGATGCGCCGCAACTGAACTTCAGCAACAATCTGGCCTTCACGCTCGCGTCTTGGATTATGTCCACACAGATCAACTCCACCAACGCCACGGGCGGGGCCATTATTGCCAAGGGTTATGGTAACGGCGGTGAACAATATGTGCTCGACTTATACAGCAACTGCTACCGGTTCTACGTGCGGAATGCCTCGGGTTCTGCCACCGTTCTGCAGAGTACCAACCAACCCGTCCTCAGTGCCTGGCAGCACGTTGCCGCCACCTGTGATGGTTACGGGCAGGCTATGGCGCTTTACGTCAACGGCCAGATGGTTACCAACAACCAGGTTGCGCCCCCTTCGCTGCTGGCTAGTTCCTGGCCGGTCAGCATTGGCAATCGCACTTCGTCGTTGACCAACGCCTACGACTACAACTTCATCGGGGAAATACAGGATGCGCGCATCTACGACATAGCCTTGGGCGCGTCTGACATTCAGGCTATTTACCAATACTTGGCTCCTCTGCCGCAAATGCATGTGTTTAACGGCGCCGCTGTCATCACCAACGGGCAAACGACTCCGGCGGTGAGTTTCGGCAGCGTCAGCCAGGGCGCAACCGCGCCTGTTATCACGTTCATGGTGACGAATTCGGGCAGTGCGGCGCTGACTCTGGGGACGCCTACTGTGCCTTCGGGCTATAGTGTCGTCACCAATCTCCCGGCCACAATCGCCGTGGGCGCCAGCGGCACGTTTAGCGTGCAGTTGAGCACGACCGCAACCGGCACATTTGCTGGAAACGTCAGCATCGCCAACAGCAGCGCCAGCAACCCGTTCACCTTTGCCGTGACGGGGACTGTCATAACGGCTGTTCCGCCGTCGTTTGCCGCCATTCCGATCAGCGGCGCTCCTGGCGCGCCGGTGTTGCACATTAGCGGCTCTGCCAGCAGCACGTATCGTGTCTGGAGCACCACAAATCTGGCCCTGAAGCCTGTCACGACCCAGTGGACCTTGGTGGGGACCGGTGTCTTTACCGGTGGCGCCGATACCTTCGCCTGCCCCGCCAGCGGGCCTGCGGCGCAGTATTACACCATCACCCAGCCCTGATTTCGGGCTGAGTAATTGATTCAGGAAAGGCCGCGCCGAAACGCGCGGCCTTTCTTTTACGGTTTTTGGCGGCTGTTATCGGGCAATGGAATGTGTTACCGTTGCCTTGGGTTATGAATGTCCGCATCAAAACGGGCGAACGGCTGTCCGACGTGCTGGAGCGTATTGTGACAGAGCAGTTGGATTTGGCTGCGGACGCGCTGGAACGGCACGATCCTGTTCAGGCGGTTTACGGCGCGCGCAAGGCCATCAAAAAAATTCGCGCATTCCTCCACATGGTGCGGGCGGCTTTTCCCAAGAACGCGTTTCGAGCGCAAAATCAATCCCTGGCCCAGGCGGGACATCAGCTTTCGCCTTTGCGCGACGTCCATGTGGAATTACGCGTCCTGGGCGTCCTGACGGATGCCCGTGTTCCCGCCGCCCGAAAACTCCGGCGCGATTTGTTGCGTCAAGAAGAACCACTGATGCGGGAAATTCCCTCCGTGAAACGGGCCGTCGGGCTGGTTCTGGCTGATTCCCGCGCCAAGCTTAAGTCATGGCCGCTGGACAGGGTCACTCCGGGTGTTTTGGCCGATGGCTTCCGGCGGGTTTACAAAAAAGGCCGGAATGCTTTTCAGCGCGTCCGTAAAAATCCCAGTCCGAAGAATCTGCACGATTGGCGCAAAGCGGTCAAAGCGCTGGATCACGGTTTGGAATTGATGGCGATTCTGGCGTCCCGGCGGTTTTTGAGGAAATTGAAGCGGGGCAGGGAACTGGGTGACGTGCTGGGGCAGGGGCACGATTTATTCATGGTAATGCAGGCGTTGGGCGGGCGCAACGGATCGCGGCCCGCCACCGGCTGCGCCGATTTGCGCCGCCAGATTACCCTGCGGCGCGCCGAACTTCGGAAGCAAGCCATCAAGCTCGGCCAAAAGGTTTACCAGAAAAAGCCGGGCGCCATTGTGATGCGGCTGCATCGCGAGTTCGCGCAACTCTGAACAACCGTCCTAAACCAGAACGTTATCAACCGTCGCACACTTTCCTGAGCCTTCGGACAGGAACCGGTTGACCGCATTCAAATAGGCCCGGGCGCTGGCTTCAATCACGTCCGTGCTGGTGCCTTTGCCGGTCACAGTTTTGCCCGGCCCAAAATCCACTTTGACCGTCACTTCCCCCAAGGCATCCTTGCCTTGGGAAACGGAACGCAACGCGTAATCGAGCAATTTGCCGTGGGTTTGGGTCAGGCGATCAATGGCCTTCAAGGCCGCGTCCACCGGGCCATCGCCAATTCCGGCGTCCTGCACGGAGGAGGCCGCGGTTTTCTTTCCGGCAAGTTTGAGCAGGCGGACGGTGGCGGTGGGGACGGCGTGGTTGCCGCTCGTCACGCTCAAGTAATCGAGCGACCACGTTTCCGGCACTTCCGCAGCCTGTCCTTGCACCAATGTGGCCAGATCGTCGTCGTAAACAAATTTCTTCTTGTCTCCAATTTCCTTGAACCGCGCGAAAATGGTTCCGATGTCGTCTCCGTTCATTTTGAAACCGAGATGTTTGAGGCGTGCGGCGACGGCCGCGCGGCCGCTGTGCTTGGTCAGGGGCAATTCGGTGCCGCCCCAGCCCACCGCTTTTGGATCCATGATTTCGTAGGTTTCGCGTTTCTTCAAGATGCCGTCCTGGTGAATGCCGCTGGAATGGGCAAAGGCATTTTCGCCCACAATCGCCTTGCTGCGTTGCACGGCCAACCCGCTCATGCGGGCGACCATGCGCGAGGTTTTGACTATTTCCCGCGTCTCCAAGCCGCACTCGTATCCGCCAAAGAAATCCCGCCGTGTTTTCAGGGCCATGACGATTTCTTCCATGGCGGCGTTGCCGGCGCGCTCGCCAATGCCATTGACGGTGCATTCAACCTGACGCGCCCCCTGGCCGATGGCGGCGAGGGAGTTGGCCACAGCCAGGCCGAGATCATTGTGGCAATGGACGCTGATGATCGCCCGGCCTGATTGGAATTCCGGCACGGAATCGTAAAGATGCCTGATGAGCGCCCCGTATTGGTCCGGCACGGCCCATCCGACGGTGTCGGGAATATTAATCGTGGTTGCGCCCGCCTTGATCACGGCGCGGCTAATTTCGACCAAAAACTCCGGCTCCGTGCGGGAGGCGTCCTCCGGTGAAAATTCCACATTGGCCACGAGGGACCTCGCGCGTTTGACCCCGTCCACGGCCAGCCGGAGGATTTCCGCCTGCGCCTTGTTCAACTTGAATTCACGATGGATTTTCGAGGTCGCCAAAAAAACGTGGATGCGTCCCCGTTTTCCGGCGGGCTGGACGGCGCGGGCGGCGGCGTCAATATCCGCCGCCACGCAACGGGCCAGGCCGCAGATTACCGGCCCCTTGATCTCGCGGGCGATGGTCTGGACGGCGGTGAAATCGCCGTCGCTAATGACAGGGAATCCCGCTTCGATGACATCGACGTTCAGCCGGACCAGTTGGCGGGCAATTCCGAGCTTCTCCCGCAAATTCATGGACGCGCCGGGGCATTGCTCGCCGTCGCGCAAGGTCGTGTCGAATATGATGATCTGATCGTTTTTCATAATATGTCCTCTGTCAAAAAAGCAAAAACCCCAGCGCCTGTCCTGGCGATGGGGTTTGAAAATTCTAGTTAACGGAATAATTAAACCTTCACCACCGCGCGGCCCGGCAGCAGCGCGTTTAGCAACAGTCGAAGGTTCATATCATTCATTGCGTTTGACACATACCCTGTAATGGCATTGCGGTCAAATCTTTTTTAATTTAACTGCCAAAATAAAAGATGCGCCGTCCGTAAAATATGTGGCACCCCAATTGCTGAACATACCGGCATGGACAACTCAGTGAACAAAGCAACTCTCTCGCTCATCACCGTGATGACCTTGGTTCTTGCGGTCATCGCCGCGAAAGTGCGCGCGCTGGTTGATGCGCAAGCACCTGTGGGATATGAAGATGAATCCGGTTTTCATCTTGGCACGCCGGACTTTAAAGAATAAGCCGGACGGCCGGGTTTAAGGATTGCCCACGCAATGCCGGGATATCGGAATGGGACAGCAATTGTCCCGCTTTGGGACACTTTTTTGTCCAACCTTCCTCAGTGAAAGCCCAGAAGCAGCCCGCCTTGATAAGTCACGAAGGCCAGAATCCACGCCAACACCCCCATATACACCCACTGGAACACCGGCCATTTCCAGGAATTGGTTTCCCTTCGCACCACGGCCACAGTGCTGGCGCATTGCATCGCCAGGACATAAAACACCATCAGTGTGATGGCCCGCAACGGCGTGTAAATCGAGGCGCCTGCCGGCGTTTTTTGGTCCTTCAGGATGGTTTGAAGCTTGCGGTTGTGGGTCTCCTCGTTTTCCTGGTCATGCCGCGCCTGGCTATAGACGATGGACATGGTGCTGACAAAAACCTCGCGCGCGGCGAATGAGGACAGAATGCCGATGCCCATCTTCCAGTCAAATCCAAGCGGCGCAATGGCCGGCTCAATCAGCCGGCCGGTGTATCCGGCGTAGCTCTTTTGCACATTGGCTGCCGTCTGGTCGGCGTCCAATTGGGCCAAGGCGTTGGTCTGGGCCTCGCTCCACCCGGTTTTGGGAAAACTTTGCAACAAGACGGCGCGTTTGGCTGAGTAAGACCGCGTGATTTCCGGGTGTCTGGGGTAACTGGTTAAAAACCAGAGAAGAATGTTGATGCCCAGAATGATGGTTCCGGCGCGGCGCAAAAAGAGCTTTGACCGGTCCCACATGTGCCGCAGGACCACTCTGAGCACCGGCCTGCGATAAGGAGGCAATTCCATCACCAGCATGGGCGTCTCCCCCTTGAGCAATGTTTTTTTGAAAAACCATGCCATGACCAGCGCGACCACGATGCCAAGCAAATACATGCTCAACAAGGTCAGGCTTTGCATGAACACGCCTCCCGTGATGCAGGCCCCGATCAGCAGGGTGTAAACCGGCAGGCGGGCCGAACAGCTCATCAGCGGCGCCACCAAAATGGTCACCAACCGGTCCTTGGGCGATTCAATGGTGCGCGTGGCCATGATGCCCGGAATGGCGCAGGCAAATGAACTGAGCATCGGAATAAAACTTTTGCCGTGCAACCCCACCTTGCTCATCAAGCGGTCCATCAAAAATGCCGCCCGCGCCATGTAGCCGCTGTCTTCCAGCACCCCGATGAACAAGAACAACAGGCATATCTGCGGGAGAAAAGCCACCACCGCCCCAACTCCGCCGACCACGCCCGTTTCGAGCAGGGATTCAAGGTCGCCTGGCGGCAGGATTTTTTCCACGCCCCGTCCGATCAAGCTGAACAACCCGCTCAACAGGTCCATGGGCCATTGCGCAAAAGTGAAAATACTCAGGAACATCAATCCCATGATCCCGACAAAAATCAGCATGCCCCAGAACTTGTGGGTCACGACCCGGTCGAGCTTGTCGCTGAATGTTTCCGTCGGCGTCCATGCCTCGGTCACGACATCCCGATGAATGGCGCCGATGCGGGCGTAACGCGATTCGATTGTCGCGCTGCGCCAGTCCACTCCGGCTGCTTCCAACCGCGCCCGGCCGGCCAGCGCCGCCGGGAGGATGGCGGGGGGATAGTGGCTGGCGCTTCCGGTCAGGAATTTTTCATCGGTCAAAATGAGAAGAGCTTCAGCCATGGGCGAAGCGGCGCGCCTGCCATTCCCCTGGATCAGAAGCCGGACCAGATTCTCCTGTTCCACGGCGAAGGCGGCGGGCAAATCGCAAAAAGCCACCGGGGCCGCGACGCGTCCGCCCTGGCGCACACGGGCGATAATTTCCTGGCGCAACGTCTCGATGCCGGTTCCGTTGCTGGCGATCAGGGGCAGCACCGGCGCGCCCAAAGCCCCGGAAAGCCGGGCGCTGTCAACCGAATGTCCGTCCGTCTCGGCCACATCAACCATGTTGAGGGCGATGATGACCGGGTAACCCAGCTCAATGACCTGGCTGGCGAAGTATAGATTGCGTTCCAGGTTGGAAGCATCGACCACTACCACGACCAGGGCAGGGGCGGGGACCTCCGGCAGACGTTGGAAGAGGACGTCGCGCGCGATTTGCTCGTCGAGCGACTGAGGGCTGAGGCTGTAAGTGCCGGGGAGATCAAGCACCCGGACGGGGAGGTCTTCCGGGCCGTGGAGCAAGCGGCCTTCCTTCCGCTCCACCGTGACGCCGGCGTAATTGCCCACACGCGCGCGCAGTCCGGTCAGGGCGTTGAAAACGGTTGTTTTGCCGGAATTGGGATTGCCGGTCAACACCACGTAAACCGGGACGGCCTCCTTTTTTAATTGAGACGGGGGCTTGGGTGGAACGGCGGGGCGGACGGCTGGCGGTTGGGTCTCCATTTTATCAGCCGGACACTTCGACCAGGATGAGGTCGGCATCCTGGCGTCGCAGGGTCAAATTGTAACCGCGCACCTTGATCTCGACCGGATCGCCCATGGGCGCGAAACGGATCAATTGGACGGGGGTGCCGACGAGGAGGCCCATTTCCAGAAGACGTCCGCGCTGGTCGGGGCGGAGGTTGATCTGGCGGACGGTGGCGGCGGCGCCGGGTTTAAGGGAGGTCAACGGTTGATTTTCAGCGGGCATATCACGCGACCTTTTTGCGCAAAAGGGGTTCGACCATGATATTATCCGCCAGGCGGATGCTGATGCCGAGACGGGTGTTGCAGACTTCGCAAATCAGATTGCTCTGGCGGCTGAGAAGCCTGATCTTTTGCTCTTCACAAAAACCCATTTCACGCAATCGATGAGACACTTCAGGGGGGGTGGAAAGCCGCTTGATGCGCACGGCCACACCCGCTCCCACTTTGCTTAAAGGGCAAAGCAACGGTGGCGGACAGTGGCCGTTGCTTTTAGCGGTCGGCTGTTGAGACTCGTTCACAATATGAGACTAGACCACCCGGCATACTGTTGCAAGAAAGAAGAAAATCGGCCCCGCCGCCGCCGCCCGCCTTGGACGGGGGAAACGCGGGGGGAGGATTAGGATTAAGAGCAAGATTAGGATTATGAGCCTCTTGCAAAACCCCATTTTGCTCAGGATTTTTCATTTAGATTGAATATTCAGGCTTTCAAGTCAATCAAATAGCTAATGCCAACGACTTTGGAAATTTGGAACCACATTCAACGCCAGCTCTTTCCCATCCTGACGGAGGAACTGGGCAGCCTGACGGAGAAGGACAACCAGTTCGTCGAGATCATGGGATTGGTCCCGCTGGGGGCCTTTTTGGAACCTTACCGGTGGGTTGGCACCGGCTGCCCTCCGCACGAGCGGATGTGCCGATCATTGACCCCAATCCCCGTCGGGGAGTGAACATCCCGCTGGCTCCCGCCCCGGCGCAACGGTTCCGGCAACGGAGCGCATCGGAGCGGGTCAACAGCTTGCTCAAGGAACGCTACGGCGGACGTTTCGTGCGCGTGCGCGGGGCCAAGAAGGTGATGGCGCACCTGATGTTCGGACTGATCGCCCTGACGGCGAGTAAGCGTCACGCCTGGCACCACTATTCAACCGCAAGATAGGCGTCATAGTAT
>CAZLEE010000181.1:0-9109 GCA_964558455.1 uncultured Verrucomicrobiota bacterium
AACCCTCGTCTCAGGCTTGGGAAGCCCGCATTCTACCATTGAACCACACCCGCTTACAAAGTTTCGCTATCATAATCACGCCGGCCCTTTTGGCAAGTCTTCTTGAGAAATCAGAGAGGAAGGCTGCTGACTTCTATTTTCAAGGAAGCGGTTTTGCCGGCGGGCAGGGTAATGTGATCGCCAGCCACGTTGCCAGATTCGACGCAGACCATTTTCTTGTATTCGTCGTCGCCAAAGTCGGGCATTTGCAGGGATTTGTCCACCCACGGATTCCATAAAACGGTGGAATTTGAGCCGGATTTTTCAATGCGAATGCGGCGGCGCAAACTCGAGTCGTGAATTTCCACGGCAGAGGTGGTGTCGAGATAGATGCGGTCGGTCTCCTGAGAGATTTTTATGTGTTCGGCCCGTTCGGTTTTGCGCAAGAAGTTTTCCGTCTGGTCGAGATAGTCGGTGTTTTTCAGGCCGGTGATGGAAACGGCGCCGATGTCTCCCACGAGAAAATAGGAGTGGAGGCAACTTTCGAAGGTGAAATCCTGGTCAGCCGAAAGGTTGGCCACCACGAGTTCGGCGGTGAGCGTTTTTTCGATGGTAATCAAATAGTCGGCCGAAAAATTTTGGAAAAGGGCGGCGATGGGGGAGTCGGGCAGGGAAAGGCGGAGGCTGACGCCGCCGGTGGCCAGTTGCGCCACCTCGCGCAATTCCCAATCCTCAGTGCGGGCAAAGCCATGCGCCGCCATGCCCTCACGCGGGCCGAACCACGGGAAGATTACCGGGATGCCGCCACGAATGGGAGTTCCCGCATTGAACCGGCTGAGCTGGCTCATGAAGAAAATGGGCGGCTCATCCTTTTTTTGAAAATGGGTGATGTGCGCGCCGTGCGTGTAAACCTCGGCCGTGCTCCAGGCAGTGTTGATTTCCAGCCGAGAAAGTTCGCCGTTGCCTTCGGAGAAGAGAACGCGTCCGGGAATTTCAAGATTTTTTTGCCAATGCGTCGTTGCCATGGGAATATTGTTGAATGAAGACTAGCACATGTGGTTTCAGGTTGAAACATTAAATTCAATTGTTTTTGTGTTTCCAATTTTGATGGGACGGGCTAGTGTGGACGCACTCTATATGAACTCATACAAATTTTGTTTTGGCCCATGGAATATCAGCGAAGGAACAGACCCTTACGGACCGGTCACGCGGCCGGCGCGGGATTTTGACTGGAAACTCGCGGCCCTGAAAAAATCGGGGTTCGACGCGATGATGTTCCATGACGATGATGCGGTGCCGGATATCGACAGCAAACCGGAAGCGCAAATCCGCAAGGAAGCGAAGGAGTTGAAGAAGAAGCTGGACGATGCCGGAGTGGCGGCGGAAATGGTGGCGCCTCGTTTGTGGTTTTCGCCCAATACGATTGATGGCGGTTATACTAGCAACGATCCGAAGCACCGGCAATATGCGGTGGACCGTTCGTTGCGCTGCATCGACATCGCCAACATTCTTGGCACCAACTTGATTGTTTTGTGGCTGGCGCGCGAGGGAACGTATATGCGCGAATCCAAAAGCGGACGCCGCAGCACCGAGTTGCTGGCGCAGGCCTTGGATAAAATGCTGGCCCATAACAAGAAGGTCCGCATCGCCATCGAACCGAAGCCGAATGAACCCATGGATCACGCTTATATCCCAACGGTGGGCCATGCGCTGGCGCTGGCGCATTTGACCTGCGACCCGAAACGGGTCGGGTGCGTGATTGAGAGCGCCCACGCCGTTTTGGCGGGGTTGGATCCGGCGGATGAAATGGATTTCGCCATGACCTTTGGGAAATTGTGGTCGTTGCATTTGAATGACCAGAACGGTTTGAAGTTCGACCAGGACAAGCCCTTTGGCAGCAACAATCTGCGATCTGCGTTTAACCAGGTAAGGGCTTTGGAACGCAATGAATATGGCCGGCACGGAGAATACGTCTGTTTCGATGTTCATCCTTTCCGCACGACGAAACCGGAACATTGGATGGCCCATTTGGAAAACAGCCGGACCACTTTTCTCAAAATTTTGGCCAAGGCCAGGTCATTCGATGACAAGCAGGCTCAAAAACTCATCGCCGACCGCGATTATCAAGCCTTGGATTTAATGGTGATTGAGCATTTGCTGGGCAAATGACGGGAGCGGGGAATGTTTATTTCCCCGCTTTTTCCGAGGTTGGGGTTTCCGGGGCGAGGAATTGCAGGCGGGTGAAGGCGGTCGGATTGATTTGAATCGTTCCGAGATCGTCGTTGTGGCCGGTTATTTCCCCCGGTAGCCATGATTCAAGAATGAAGTCCAGCCCGCCGCCGTGGGCGAAAGTGGCATGCACGGACAGCGCCTGGGGTTGGCGGGGAGACGCGGGTTTGTGGGCAAAATCAATGGCCCTGATATCCGGGAGCGAAAATTGAACGGGGCCGGCGGCGGTTTTAACGGTCAATTTCCCGTTGGCGATTGATTCGATGGAGCCTGTTGCTTGCGGGCTGTGTTCCAGCCAGACGGTGTCGTGTATAATTTCTCCCGTCTCCCCGACCGTGTTTGCCAAAACCCCGTCCCATTGTGTGACGCGCAGGTTGCTGAGTTTGAGCGGGGCGGTTGAGTTCTGCACGAAACGCATTCCTGTGCCTTCACCGATAAAACCTTCGGGATCGACCCATTCCTTCACCGGCGTGTCGTCCAGGAAAAGCGCGATTTTATGCTGGGACTTGCTGATGCGAAGATCAACGCGCATATGGGTTTTATTATTGAGAGAAGGCAAAAACAGTTGCCCCAGCTCGCGCACCGGCTCCCTTTTTTTGACCGGCCACAGGTCAATGAAGGCGGAATTTAAAAAGCGCAGGCTGTAAAAACCGCCGAAATTCGGGGCGTCATCCTTGGCTGTGAGCAGGAGGGGTTGGAGGGAGTCGGTGTAGAGCGCGACGGCAAAGTTGAGGCCTCCTTTCCAGGCAAGATCAAATTGAATCCTGGCTGTGTCGGGCAGTTTCAGATCGCGGGCGATGGAGGCGGGTTTATCGGTGTAAAAGGCGCTATTGCGATAGGTCCAGTGTCCTGTTTCCGTGACGAAAGCGGCGACGGCGGCGCCTTGGGTCCATCCGTCCAATCCGGTGATTCCATCAAAGACTCCGGGCAAATGGGGGGGGAAGACCAGCGATTGCAGAGCCGGGCGGGGGATGTTGAGATTACCCGCGTACACGGTTTGCAGGGTAAGTATCTGGGGATTGCAGGAAAGAAGATTGCCTTCCAACAAATTTCCATTGGCGAGAAGAACGCGACAAGCATTGTCGGAGACGGCGCGTGAATCAGCCGGGGCTGGAAAATCGATCCGGGCAATGCTGTCGCGCCTGAAATCAATCGGCTTGGTCGTGTCCGGATGCTGCCAGAGGACGGTTCCATGGCTGTCAATGGATTGCAGATTGCCGTAGAGCAAATCTCCGTTGCGAAAGAGCAACAGGCTCTGGGACGCCGGCTTGGCGAACACAGTCTTCTGAACCGGCTGGGTCGGCGCGTTGAAAGCCAAGGTGGCGATCAGCCATAAAATGGAAATACGATTATTCATCAAGACCCTCAAAATCGCGGTTGCCGTCAGCAGGTGTTATGGGGGCGGCGCGATCCAGATTGAATTCCAACTCCCGGATTTGGCCGGGTTGAAAAGCGATGGGACCGAAGATCGCGCTCCGGCCGGAAACCTCCTTTTCCCCCCATTTTTCCAGTTGGAAGGAAAGGCTGCCGCCGGAGAGGAAATAAGCCCGCACTTCCCACGGATGGCGGGCGATGGGCGGGACGGGGTTGGTGGCGAAATTGAGTTGAGTGACGCGCGGGAGGGGAATTTGCAAAAGGTCTTTCCCCACAGTGAAGGCAACCTTGCCGTCGTTAATACCGGTGATTTTACCCGCAGCTTGATCGTGGTTGATAAAGCGAACGGTGTCGGTGTTCGTCGCGACGATGGAAGCCTCCGGATCGTAACGGCCGTCCCATTGGCTGATTTTGAAGTTGCTCAATTTAATCACGGCGCCGGTCATGATTTGCTGCTGAAAGAGCAGGCCGCCCCCGGAGGCGTGGAAGCCGTTTTCGTCTTTCCATCGCTTGACCAGGACGTTGTCCGCAAAAACGGCGATGGTGCCTTCCGCCTGGTTGGATTGGATGGTGATGCGGACTTTGTTTTTGCCGGGTGGAACCGGCAGTGGCGCGCTTCCCAAAGACCTTGTGAGCGAAGCGGCATCGGAAGCGATGTGACGCAAATTGACCTGGTCGCGCGTGAATTCAAGCAGGTAGGAGGAGTTTCTGAAGTCCAGATGGTCAACAGCATCGCCATAAATCACCACCAACAACTCGAATGAATCGCTCCAAGCCAGATCGAATTCCACAGTGGACGACGCGGTCAAATTGAAATTCCGTCCCAACGACCCCGGCAATCCGCTGGTAAATACGCCATCGCGAAAGCTCCAGCTTCCGGGATAGTGGTTGCCGAAGATCCAGCCGTTGGTGTCACTTGGCCCTTCGTACAGTATAGTGTAATTGCTGGAGAGAAATGTGATGGACTGCACCGATGCGCGTGAAACGGCGAGGTCCCTCCCGAACCAAGTCGTGAAATTAAGCCGGTCGTTGTCCAGCGACGCGACCGAACCAAACAGATCATCGCCGTTAAAAAAACGGAGCCGGCAATTCGCCGGCATGGCTGCGGAACCGCCGCGCGCGAAATGAATTGAATCAATATGGGCCGGCTGAAAATCAATGGGCTTGAGCGCGGACGGACATTCCCAACGAAGTCCCGCGACGGGGTCCATCCGCGTCAATCCGCCGTGAAGAAGCGATCCGTCCAGAAATTCCAAAAGGTCGCCCTCCGGCGGAATTGGAACGGCAGCCGTGGCGCCGCCCAGGCGGTTGCCCGAAAAGGCCAGGGCGGCCAAAAGGACCAGCGTTGCGGTGTGATTCCAATTACCTTTCATAAATCGGCAGGTAACGATAATTCAAAGCCAGCGACAAAAGCGACCCGGAGGTGGCGAAAGTGGCGCCAAATTGGCCTTCCCAATTTCCGTCCGGGGTCTGGCTTGCGCGCAGGGTGACGATGTTTGACTGATTCCACTTTTGCCACAATTCGGGCGAGCCGTGAAAATAAGCTTGGGCTGCATAATAGAGATAGTATTGCGGGAAAGACCCATCCGGAGGGGTTCCTTGCAGATAAGTAAAAGCATTTTTAAAGGCCGGCAAATTTTTTTCCTTGGCCAGGGCCAGCACGACGCAGGCGATGGCGGTGCGGGTGGCATTCGGCGCGGTGGGTGAAATGTAGCCGATGCCGCCGTCGGGAGTCTGACAGGACTGGAAGAATTTGATGCCGTTCTGGATTGTTTCTTCCGGCACGGCCATGCCGGCGTTGCGGGCGGCCAGCAATGCAACCATTTGCGCGCCGCTGACGGTGGTGTCCGCATCCTGCGATTGTGGCGAGTAACGCCAGGCATGGGAGTTGTTTGCTTTTTGGGCATTGACGATGACGCGAACCGCTTTTTGCAAGGCGGGACCGAGTCGCGGATCCTCCACCGCGCCGTACGATTCCGCCAATGCCAGGGTGGCAAATCCGTGGTTATACATTGAGGGGCCAATGTAGCCGGATTCCGCATCCATCGACTTCAAAATAAAATCCAGGCCGCGATGGATCGTGGCGCTGTAAGGTCCATAATTCGGGTCGTCGCCATGGGCCAAAAGGCTGATGACGGCGAGGGCGGTGACAGCCGGCGCGCCGTCGCGCGGTTCGTCCGGCCAGTTGCCTCGCGGCAATTGGGTGCGGACAAGAAATTGCATGCCTTTTGTGTACATGCGATCAACCGTCCCGGCCACCAGGCTGGCGGAACCGGTGTATACCTGCTGGGCGCGAGCCGGAAGGGGAGCGCAAGCGATGACCAGGAACAGCCAGACCAATTGGCGCGTCTTAATTTTTATTGTCTTCGATTCCATGAAAATAATTATCCAGCGCGTCGCGAAATTCCGCCGGCGAATTTTCAATCACTCCTGACGCCTTGTTAACCTGGCGCGCATCGGTGTTTTTGCCGGCTGCCTTTCCAGTTACGGTCTGGCCGGCGCCGGCGGCCCTGCCTCCGGCGCTGTTCAAACCCGAAGCGGGCTGGAGGGCCATCGCTTTGGTGTCGGCGGGATTTTGCATCATGCGCGTGAGAAAGGCCATTTCCTCCGCGCTGTCTGGTTTGCCGTCCGGGGACGGCTGCGGTTTGCCGTGCCGGGCTTGTTCGTTGATTAAATTCACCAGGTCGGACAGGGCATCGACAGTCTTGCCTTCGGCGTCATCGGCTGGCGGGCCGGTTTCGGGTCTTTGCAGAACGGTTGCGGTTTCGTTCATTGCCGCCTCGCCTTGGGCAAAGGCCGGGTCCAAGGCGGCCAGGCCAGTGTCCTGATGTATCCGGTCCAGTTGGCCGCCCAGTTTCTTCTGCGTCTCAGAAAGGGAGGCGGCCCGTTCCTTGAACGAAGCCGGCTCGCCTTTTTGCTGGTCGAGAACCGAAGTCTGGTCGCGCAGATTCATTTCGCTTTCCCGCAAACGCAACAAGGCAATGAGCTGTTTAGTGAGGTCCTTCTGCTGCGATTTGCCTTTCTGCCCCGAACTGCCGCCGCTGGAATTTTCTTCCGGAGGCTCGAGCGCATCGCCCCATTTTTGGAAACGGTCCGACCACAGGCTGAGATCGCCGGACGCTTCCATGACAATATTGTCGCCGATCATTCCACCCAGCCGTTCCAATTCGTCGGTGGTGCGCGAATTTTTCATTTCCTGGCTGACGGCGCCGTAGTTTGTTTTTTGGGTGCGCTCGAAAAAGCGGCTGATTTCCCCCTGCAAGGCATCAGATTCCTTTTGCACGCGACCCTGATCGGAAGTGAGGGCGTGTTCAAAATGTTTGAGCGGCTCGGGCAAATCAGACGGCGGCAAGCCGATGAGGTCCGAGGCGGACTTGAGCAGTTGGCCGCTGATTTCTTTTTCTTCCGTGCCAATTTTGCGCAGGCGTTGCGCCAGGGTCAAAGCTTGCAGATCGTCCATCTGCCGGCTGGCTTTGTCCTGCATCTTTTCCAGTTCGCGCAAAATATCATCCGCCTGCCGGGCAGCTTCGGCCGTTTGTTTCTGGCGCGAGGCCGGGTTCTCCTGTGCGGCCTGCATGGCGGAGGCGGCTTGCGGCATTTTTTGTTTGGCCAATTTCTGCCATTGTTGCGCGGTCTGGCTCCATTGCCGGATGTTCTCGCCGGGAAAGACGGGATTCTTCATGGCTTCCTGGATGGCCGATTCCGCCTGCTGGCTTAATTGGTCCAGATGCGAGGAATTCTCCAACTGGTCTGATTTGCTTTGACCGATACGGGCGTTTTTTTGCGTGTCGGAAAGCTTGGGGTTGTCCTGCGTGTCGTGCAGGTTGGACGCGACTTTTTCCTGAAGGCACGTCACTTCTTCAATCCGCGCCATGATCGCGTCGAGTTGTTCGCGCACGAGTTCGGCATGTTCCTCACGGCTCAATATGCGGATGTGGTAAACGGAAGTCCGCGCGCGCTCCCGTTCCGGAAAGTAATCGCGTGCGTATCCCTGAAGCTCAACCGTAGAATCGGCTGGAATGTGAAACGAACGCGGACTCCACAGGAAAACCTTTTGTATTTTCTTCACCCGGGGCGAGGCGGTCATTGTTTTTATTTCGCTGGTGATGCCTTCGGTTAAGGGCGTGTCGGACTCCGTTTCCCAGGTCAATCCCAGATCGCGCACCCCGAAGTCATCGACGGCCTCGGCCTGGATATGAAGGACGTCCGAGTCAAGCATGGCGGTGGTGTGCGGCAAGCCGGGCAGGTCAGGGATGGGCGGGGCGTCTTTTTGCGTCGCGACAGAAATGCGCAGAGGGGCGGCGTTGGAAAGGCCGATGTCGTCCTGCCAGTTGAAAACGTATTCGCCCATTCCGTCCAAAGGCGCGGGAGTGCTGTGAAAATTTCCCATTTCAATTTTGAGCGCCGTTGCGTCTCCAGCAGACGGTCGCATTTGCGCGGAGGCCAGGGGACGGCTGGTTTTGCCAAGGAAAGCAACTTTGCTCCCTTCCAGAACGAGCAACGAGCCGCTTTGCACCAATTGCGTTTGATCTGGATATTGCAGATAAGCCGGCAATTGGATTTGCGCGGTCAACTCGCGCAGGGCGGGCCGGTACACCGGGGTCACTTTGATTTCCGCAGCGGCATCGCCAACGCGGAGGTGGAGCAGTCCGTTTTCCACCTGACCGGGAATTAGCAGATGAAATTGTCCGGCGTTCACCGCCCCTTCAATTTTGGGCAGTGTCGGCAACCGGCCTGCCACGCGGCCCGGTTTCCAGAAGGAACGGTATTGAACATGGCCTGAAACCACGAATGGCTCCCCGTGGGCCACAACCATTTTTTGCGGCACCCCGTCCAAGCTTACCAGCGTGTAACGCGGAATGTCGTTGGCAGGCGCCAGCCAGCGAATGAATGAATTCCAACCGGCCTGCGGAAACAGGAGGCAGATTCCCAGCCAGCCAATCAGGATGATGCCCGCGCCGCCCGCAAATTTTTCAGCGGGCCGGATGTTGACGCTCTGCCGAAAATCGTATTTTTCCGCTTCGCCGGCCACTTGCTGAATGGCGGCATGGTAGAGGGCGGGGGAGAAATTGGCCAGGTGACATTGTTCGTGCGAAAGTTCAACAATGCCCAGAAGACGATCCCCAAGCAATCGATGTTTTTTTTGGATGAGTCTGGCCAAATCTTCCAAGCTCCGCCGACGCCAGAGCCAGCGTTGCGCCCAAAACCAAGATGCGGCCAAAACAGAAAAAAGTCCGGCGGCCAGGAACGCGATGCGCCATCCCGGAGGCGTGTTCCAGAGCCGATCCGAAACAAAAAGCGCCAGCAGGGAAAGGACCAGACCGGCGGTCATCACACTTAACGCGATGGTGGTCTCGACCCGCCACAAACGGCGCTGCGCCCCGGCAAATTGGCGGCGCAACTTCTCCGGAATCGTCACCGGCAACTCATTGTCATTTTCGGCCATGGGACAAACTGCAACCCGTTGAAGATGCCTTCAACCAGCTTCCCCGTCCAAGAAAATCAAGCTGACCCCAATTTCAATCCT
>CAZLEE010000182.1:0-8931 GCA_964558455.1 uncultured Verrucomicrobiota bacterium
TTGAATTTTTCTGAGCTTGTGGTCAGAAGACAGAACGCCGAAAGGCATTGGTGACAGGATGTCCTCTTCAGCGGTATCGGAGTCTCCCCCGATGTGGTCAGAAGACAGAACGCCGAAAGGCATTGGTGACGATGTTAACTCGGTCTTCGGGGATGCAGAGGGAATATTGTGGTCAGAAGACAGAACGCCGAAAGGCATTGGTGACCTTTCTCGCCAATTGTGGCTTTCTCGCCAATTGTGGCTGTGGTCAGAAGACAGAACGCCGAAAGGCATTGGTGACTCCACTCACACTTAGTGCTATCCCAGCACTGGGTATCCGGTGGTCAGAAGACAGAACGCCGAAAGGCATTGGTGACACCACCCCCGGTTTCACCCCTGGTACCACCCTCGGTAGTGGTCAGAAGACAGAACGCCGAAAGGCATTGGTGACTCTTTCCCCGGCTTTCGCCGGATTTTTTATTTTCCTTCGAGTGGTCAGAAGACAGAACGCCGAAAGGCATTGGTGACCTTCAGCAATATCGGAGTTTCCTCCGATGTTCAGTGGTCAGAAGACAGAACGCCGAAAGGCATTGGTGACCCGCCGCCTCTACGGCGGCTTTGAATTCCTGTAGATATAGTGGTCAGAAGACAGAACGCCGAAAGGCATTGGTGACCCGCCGCCTCTACGGCGGCTTTGAATTCCTGTAGATATGTGGTCAGAAGACAGAACGCCGAAAGGCATTGGTGACCATAAACTCACGCCCAGTGCTATCCCAGCACTGGGTATCCGTGGTCAGAAGACAGAACGCCGAAAGGCATTGGTGACCGGGCACGAGCCGCCAGATCACCCACTCACGCCCAGTGCCGGTGGTCAGAAGACAGAACGCCGAAAGGCATTGGTGACTGTCTCCCTCAGTCGGGTAGCTCGAGCCACCGGACCGGAGGTGGTCAGAAGACAGAACGCCGAAAGGCATTGGTGACGTTTCACCCCCGGTACCACCCCCGGTACCACCCTGGTCTGTGGTCAGAAGACAGAACGCCGAAAGGCATTGGTGACTATTGTTGGCCGGGAACAATCCCGGCCAACAATGAGGTGAGTGGTCAGAAGACAGAACGCCGAAAGGCATTGGTGACACCGGAGGCGGCATTCCGCCCCCGCCGCCTCTATGGCGGTGGTCAGAAGACAGAACGCCGAAAGGCATTGGTGACAAGAGGATGTCCTCTTCGGCTGTATCGGAGTTTCCTCCGAGTGGTCAGAAGACAGAACGCCGAAAGGCATTGGTGACGCCACCCGAAGGACGCAGATTTCATCTCGATCTACGGTGGTCAGAAGACAGAACGCCGAAAGGCATTGGTGACACCGCCCTGGCCCGCTGGGCTTTGAGGTGTTGGACAAGTGGTCAGAAGACAGAACGCCGAAAGGCATTGGTGACCCGCGACGGCTTGAGCCGCCTTATCTCTCGTCGTATATCGTGGTCAGAAGACAGAACGCCGAAAGGCATTGGTGACTTCATATTATTGTTTCTTTCCCCGGCTTTCGCCGGATTTTGTGGTCAGAAGACAGAACGCCGAAAGGCATTGGTGACGCCCCATCGCCAATTATAACCCCCGCAGGAATTTTGGCCCGTGGTCAGAAGACAGAACGCCGAAAGGCATTGGTGACATGAGGTGACGGCAGAGTTAAAGTCGGCCTGGTCGGCGTGGTCAGAAGACAGAACGCCGAAAGGCATTGGTGACCTGCCGATCTTATTGTTGGCCGGGAACAATCCCGGCCAGTGGTCAGAAGACAGAACGCCGAAAGGCATTGGTGACCCTCTATGGCGGTTTTGAATTCCTTTAAATACATTCTGTGGTCAGAAGACAGAACGCCGAAAGGCATTGGTGACCATTAGCTCACCGCTAACATAACCAGTTACCATTTTAGCGTGTGGTCAGAAGACAGAACGCCGAAAGGCATTGGTGACAGCTCGTCGAAAATCCCGCTGCCGCCGATCTTATTGTTGTGGTCAGAAGACAGAACGCCGAAAGGCATTGGTGACCTTTCGCCGGATTTTTTAGTTAGTTTCCCCCCGGTTTCCCGTGGTCAGAAGACAGAACGCCGAAAGGCATTGGTGACTGTCTGTCGGTGGAGGGACTGCGCGGTGCGGTTGGCCGGTGGTCAGAAGACAGAACGCCGAAAGGCATTGGTGACAAATCCTTTAAATACATTCTCATACTTTTTCCTTTCCCGTGGTCAGAAGACAGAACGCCGAAAGGCATTGGTGACAAATTGTGATATTTCTAGCTTCAAGCTCTTTTTTTAGGTGGTCAGAAGACAGAACGCCGAAAGGCATTGGTGACCTGAGAGGTCGAGGCGGCGGCCTCGAATTCCGCTACGGGTGGTCAGAAGACAGAACGCCGAAAGGCATTGGTGACATGGTGACTCCGTCACCAAGTCTGGTTCCGGCACCAACGGTGGTCAGAAGACAGAACGCCGAAAGGCATTGGTGACCCCTCGCCAATTTTGGCACCCTCGCCAATGGTGATATTTGTGGTCAGAAGACAGAACGCCGAAAGGCATTGGTGACGGGGATTACTACCCCCGCACCAATCCGGGCGTCTGCGTGGTCAGAAGACAGAACGCCGAAAGGCATTGGTGACCCCATTTTCAATTTCGGCCCCCTCGCCAACGAGGGCGTGTGGTCAGAAGACAGAACGCCGAAAGGCATTGGTGACTCCCCTCGCCAATTTTGGCACCCTCGCCAATGGTGATATTGTGGTCAGAAGACAGAACGCCGAAAGGCATTGGTGACTAGTCCTCCTCCTGAGAGGTCGAGGCGGCGGCCTCGAGTGGTCAGAAGACAGAACGCCGAAAGGCATTGGTGACCAACTATGGTCCGGTCGCCAATTGTGGCCCACTCGTCCACGTGGTCAGAAGACAGAACGCCGAAAGGCATTGGTGACGCCCCCTTCCTTTAGGTCACCTTCATAGGGGTTCCATCCGTGGTCAGAAGACAGAACGCCGAAAGGCATTGGTGACCAGCTTTGATCATGGCCTGGGCCAAAATATAAGGTGGTCAGAAGACAGAACGCCGAAAGGCATTGGTGACCCTCTTGTCACCAATGCCTTTGATCTATTTTGCTTGGTGGTCAGAAGACAGAACGCCGAAAGGCATTGGTGACTCAGTGTTTTGTGGATAAGCCGATAAATTTCCGTTATCTGTGGTCAGAAGACAGAACGCCGAAAGGCATTGGTGACGGGACTGCGCGGTGCGGTTGGCCGCTCGACGACCCGGTGGTCAGAAGACAGAACGCCGAAAGGCATTGGTGACACATTTGCGCAGAGAATGGCCCACTCGCCAACGGTGGCCCGTGGTCAGAAGACAGAACGCCGAAAGGCATTGGTGACTTTTTCTTTTAAATATATTTTCATTTTTTTCTTTCCCCGTGGTCAGAAGACAGAACGCCGAAAGGCATTGGTGACCAAGTAGATGCCACATCCGTTCAAGGGAATCGTTCGCGGTGGTCAGAAGACAGAACGCCGAAAGGCATTGGTGACTTTTTGGAGGTAACCCAAAAGTTCTTTGGGTGTCGCGGTGGTCAGAAGACAGAACGCCGAAAGGCATTGGTGACGCGGCGGCTCGCCTTGATGCTTTGGGCTGTCAACTTCAAGTGGTCAGAAGACAGAACGCCGAAAGGCATTGGTGACCCATTACCAATTATGGCACCCTCGCCAATGGTGGCACCGTGGTCAGAAGACAGAACGCCGAAAGGCATTGGTGACCCCTCGCCAATTGCGGCACCCTCGCCAATTGCGGCACCCGTGGTCAGAAGACAGAACGCCGAAAGGCATTGGTGACCCGAAAGGGGGGGAGCTCGTCGAAAATCCGCGCGCCGGTGGTCAGAAGACAGAACGCCGAAAGGCATTGGTGACTATGTGAAGCCGGTTTAATTTCAGTATGGCATCTTGTTGTGGTCAGAAGACAGAACGCCGAAAGGCATTGGTGACAGATGGAACGCTGTTGCGACTTGGCCACATTGCCGAGTGGTCAGAAGACAGAACGCCGAAAGGCATTGGTGACGCATCGTTGCCAATTTTGGCCCCCTGGCCGATTATGGGTGGTCAGAAGACAGAACGCCGAAAGGCATTGGTGACGGGACTGCGCGGTGCGGTTGGCCGCTCGACGACCCGGTGGTCAGAAGACAGAACGCCGAAAGGCATTGGTGACATATTTCTTGTTTGCAGCGTCCCAAATTTGATCCAAAAAGTGGTCAGAAGACAGAACGCCGAAAGGCATTGGTGACTTTTCATTGTTTTTCTTTCCCCGGTAAGAGCGGGATTTTGTGGTCAGAAGACAGAACGCCGAAAGGCATTGGTGACGCCCCCTCGCCAATTACGGCCCCCTCGCCAATTGTGGCCCGTGGTCAGAAGACAGAACGCCGAAAGGCATTGGTGACACTAATCGCGGCGTCGTTGGCACACCGCTTTCCAGGCGGTGGTCAGAAGACAGAACGCCGAAAGGCATTGGTGACGCCCCATCGCCAATTGTGGCCCACTCGCCAATGGTGGCGTGGTCAGAAGACAGAACGCCGAAAGGCATTGGTGACCTGGCCCGCTGGGCCTTGAGGTGTTGGACAATTCCCCCGGTGGTCAGAAGACAGAACGCCGAAAGGCATTGGTGACACAACATGTGATTGCTATTGCTATACTTCGGTCTTTGGTGGTCAGAAGACAGAACGCCGAAAGGCATTGGTGACGGGACCAGCCCGAGACGGTGGTTTGTCCCACCACCATTGAGTGGTCAGAAGACAGAACGCCGAAAGGCATTGGTGACGCCCACTCGCTAATTGTGGCATAGTTGCTAATTGTGGTGGTCAGAAGACAGAACGCCGAAAGGCATTGGTGACGTGGCATCCCCGTGGCGGTACGCGGCCTGAACCGCGCGGTGGTCAGAAGACAGAACGCCGAAAGGCATTGGTGACCCCTCGGTACCACCCTCGGCACCGCCCTCGTCTGATTCTGTGGTCAGAAGACAGAACGCCGAAAGGCATTGGTGACTCTCGCCGGATTTTTTTGTTACTTTCGCCCTCGGTACCGTGGTCAGAAGACAGAACGCCGAAAGGCATTGGTGACCCCCCTCGTCAATTACGGCCCCATTGCCAATGGTGGCCCGTGGTCAGAAGACAGAACGCCGAAAGGCATTGGTGACGCCGCGGACTTGTTGCACCGTAATTCCATTCTTCATGTGGTCAGAAGACAGAACGCCGAAAGGCATTGGTGACTGCGTTGATCGGGATGTATGTTTCGATTTCGACTCCGAAGGTGGTCAGAAGACAGAACGCCGAAAGGCATTGGTGACGCCCTATCGACAATTACGGCCCCCTTGCCAATTATGCGTGGTCAGAAGACAGAACGCCGAAAGGCATTGGTGACAATCTCGTTCTTTTCGGGACTTGTATATTTGACTTCCAGTGGTCAGAAGACAGAACGCCGAAAGGCATTGGTGACTCTCTTTCCAATATTACGCCAATAAGCTTTTGTTGTATGTGGTCAGAAGACAGAACGCCGAAAGGCATTGGTGACCTCGGTACCGCCCTCAGTACCACCTCACACCACCTCAATTTGTGGTCAGAAGACAGAACGCCGAAAGGCATTGGTGACGCCATCCCATGCGGAGTGATTTCACCGCGAGGCTTTTCGTGGTCAGAAGACAGAACGCCGAAAGGCATTGGTGACAGTGGTCCCATGACGACAACGTCATGGGCGGTGGAAATCTGTGGTCAGAAGACAGAACGCCGAAAGGCATTGGTGACAAAACAACTCTTATCATTGTTTCTCTTTCCCCAGCTTTCGTGGTCAGAAGACAGAACGCCGAAAGGCATTGGTGACCTTTTATTACTTTCACCCTCGGTACCCCCGGTTTTACGTGGTCAGAAGACAGAACGCCGAAAGGTATTGGTGACTCGATGCTGCGGGGCATGTACTTCAACACCTGCAACAGGTGGTCAGAAGACAGAACGCCGAAAGGTATTGGTGACCGGTAACGTATCAAACTATACTATTGATCTATTTGGTTGACTATTCGTTGCGCATCATCTTCCATTCCAGCAAGTGCGCGTTGCATGTCCGCCATAGCCCTGCGAAGGGGGAAGCGTGTTGCGGGCGCCCAGTCCGCAGCCGGCGCGCGATACGCCCCACCCTTATCGTCATCAAAGGGGGCATAGCGCGGTTTTGTCCATTTGGCTTCATTGGAAAAATATCCTCAGCGCGAAATGCCTGCTGATTTCAAATTATTTCGCGATAGACATCCGGGTGCGGACGGGAAAGCACGACCGCGTTCACCAGCACGCCGGCATCGCTTATGATTTGGCGGCCCGCAGCCATTGCGGATTGAACAGAGCCAACATCGCCAGTCATCGTCACGAAGGCTTTTCCGCCCAGCGCCATTGCCAGACGGATTTCCAGCAGCGTCACCGCCGCCGCTTTCGCCGCCGCGTCCGCGCCTTGAATAAGCGTTGCGACGTTGAATGATTCAAGGATGCCCAAAGCGCCATTGGGTTCGACTGGCGTGGTGCGGCCCAGTGCCGTAAACACGTCGGGATGCACGTTGGGGATGACAAACGAATCAATGAGAAAGCCATGGGCTGCCTTGGCGCCGGCTTCGACGGCGGCTTGCACGTCCGCAGTGTCGCCGCCGATCAAGACCATGTATTTGCCGGAGCAAATCGAGCGCGACAAAATCAGCCGCACGTTGCCTGCTTTCAACATCGTGTCGGCCACGGCAAAACCCGCTGCCACACTCGACAACTCAACCAGCCCAATGGATCGTTCGTTCATGCTCGATTCAAAATAATATGTTTGTCCGTCACCAACTCAACCACGCCCGCGAACGGCGCGTGAATAATCGCCCCCAGCCTCCCCTCGGGTATCTCGCCGATTTGTTGCCCGGCGGAAACGGGTTCGTTCGCTTTCACCAGCGACACATTTGATGCGCCGGCGTTTTGCTTGAGCGCGATCAGCACTCGTTTCGGTTTGAAATCAATTCTTTCCAGATGCGCTTGAGCATCGTATTCCTCGATGTGCATCTTGCGCATCAGGGACTTAATCGGCACGCGGCGGCCCTCGCGCATTCCGTGCGGCTTCACTTCCATTTTGCCGGACCACTTCAAATTCGCCTTGCGCATCACCGCTTTGGAATTGTCGCAGGCTTCCTTCGGATAAAGTTCTTCGGGACAGGCGAACAGCGTGCAAAGCCCGCACGAACAGCACAGCGACGCAAGCTGATTCCAATACTCCTGGCCCGTGGCAGTGAACGCCAGACTGCGCATGACGGCGTGCGGCTGAACGTCGTAGCCAAGCAGGAAGCGCGGGCAGTATTCCGTGCAATAACGGCATTGATCGCACGCGGACTTGCCGATCTTCGCCTGCACTTTCGCGGGTTTGAGCTTGCGCTCGATGATGTGATGGTTGCGTGGCAGGACAACGACACCCGTGCTTGTCTTCGTGACCGGTATGTCGAGGTTGTCAGTCGTTTCGCCCATCATCAAACCGCCGAGGCACAACACCGGATCGCTCGTGGCCAAGCCGCCAGTGGCTTCGATGATTTCGCGGAACGTCGTGCCAATCGGCACTGTGATCGTCACCGGATGATTCACCGCGCCAGCAAGCGTCAAAGTTTTTTCAATCACCGGCCGGCCCTCGGCTGCGGCAGCAATGTTCGCAAGCGTCTCGACATTATTGACCACACAGCCCACGTTGAGCGGAATGCCCGCTGGCGGAATCAATTTGCCTGTGACTGTATAAACCAGATCGTATTCGTCGCCCGCCGGATAATAATCCCCGAGTAACTGCACACGCACAGCGGTGCCTTTGCATGCGGCTTGCATTGCTTCGACCGCGGCCAGCTTCTTGGCTTTAATGCCGATGACGCCTTCCTTCGCCCCGACCGCTTCCATGGAAAGCAATATACCTTTGACGACTTGGGCCGGGAAATGTTCCATCACCGCCGCGTCCTTGTGCAGAAGCGGCTCACATTCCGCACCGTTGGCGATGACGATGTTCGCCTTGGCGGCGAGCTTGACGTGTGCGGGAAATCCGCCGCCACCCGCGCCGACCACGCCGGCTTGTTTTACTTTTTCGACAAGAGTCACGATTTAGTGGATGACTTTACCGGTTCCAGCTCACCAGTCAAAGCAGAAGATTACCCATCCGGGGACGGATTGGGGGGGGTCTTCCGAAACCTCGTTTCGGTTTACAGCGGATGAGCATTGCGCTCTTCGAAGCGCCCAAATGCGTCCGCATACCGCAACTTTTCTCACACTTTTGGTCAACCCTGAAACGAACCATGCCACAGGCGACCCCGGCCCCGCGCCCAAACATCGCGGCGAACATGAGCGGAGTCAGGCGATGGCTCGATCGAATAAACGTCAGAGATCACGCAAGGTCGAAGCGATCAAGGTTCATCACCTTATTCCAGGCCGCGACAAAGTCGTGGACGAACTTCTTCTCGGCGTCGGAACTTCCGTAAACTTCAGCCAAGGCTCGGAGTTGGGAATTTGCGCCGAAGATCAGGTCGGCACGCGTGCCGGTCCACTTGACCTTGCCCGATTTGCGATCGCGACCTTCAAACAAGTCCGCGTCTTGCGAAACCGGCTTCCACTCCGTGCCCATGTCGAGCAGGTTCACGAAGAAGTCGTTGGTCAGCGCTTCCGGTCGCTTGGTGAAGACGCCGTGTTTTACCCCTCCGAAGTTGGTCTTCAGGACGCGCATGCCGCCCACGAGCACCGTCATTTCAGGCGCGGTCAGGGTCAGCAATTGCGCCTTGTCGATCAGCAGCGCTTCGGCCGGCACGGTGTATTTGCCCTTGAGATAATTGCGGAAGCCGTCCGCGACAGGCTCGAGCACCGCGAAGGAGGCCGCATCGGTTTGCTCCGCCGAGGCATCCATGCGTCCCGGCGCGAAGGGGACCGTGA
>CAZLEE010000183.1:0-8910 GCA_964558455.1 uncultured Verrucomicrobiota bacterium
TCTCCGCTCCGTCGCTCTTCTCCGGAGTTCAAAAGGTCTTATTCGGAATCACCGGTTGTCAGGCGGCGGATTGACAATAATGCGGCTCTTGGGCAGACTGCGCCCATGCCCCGCCAATGCGTCGCGATGGCGACGAAGCGGTCTGCCGTATGATGAATCCGGGACCGCTGGGAGGCTGCTTTTCTTTTATGAGCGAAACATCGAACAAACGATCGGATACTTTTCTTAAAATTAGTGATCAGTTTCAACTCGGCGTCCTGACGACTGAGTCTTCCCATCCCGTCACCGCCAACTTGAGCCAGACGGCCAAGAGCGACGTGAGCGCGGCCCTGGGGTTGCTGTTCGAGGCGGATGGCGATGTGTTGCGCAAGTACAGGGAGTTCGCCGAGTCGGGCCGGGCGGCGGGGATCAAGGAGGAAATGCTGCGGGCGTTGCGCGCGGGCGGAAAGATGTTTTTTACCGGATGCGGGTCCACCGGGCGGTTGAGCATCCAATTGGTTTCCATCTGGCGCGATTTCTGGCAGCAGCAGCGGGCGCGGGGATTGGCGGGTTCGCCCAAGCCGGAAGAGTTTGAGCAGCGCGCGTTCAGCGTCATGGCAGGCGGGGATTTCGCGCTGATTAAGTCGGTGGAAGGCTTTGAGGATTTCACGGAGTTTGGCCGGAAACAGATTGCGGATTTGGGTGTGGGAGCCAAAGACGTCGTGTTTGCCATCACGGAAGGCGGAGAGACATCGTTTGTCATCGGCACGGCCTGGAAGGGTTTGGAAGCGGGCGCGAAAGTGTATTTTGTCTATAACAACCCGGATGACATTTTGTGCAAGCATGTTCAACGCAGCCGGGAAGTGATCCAGGAAGCGCGGATTGAGAAGATCAATCTGACCACCGGACCGATGTCGATCACCGGCTCAACGCGGATGCAGGCGACGACGATTCAACTGTGCGTGATGCTGACGGTGTTGGAGATGGTGTTGCGCGATTTGATGAAGGAGCTTGATCCCAAAGGGGCCGGCTTATTGGATTCGGCGGCGGTGCCGGCGGAGTTTTTGCAGCGGCTGATGGAAATGCACGGCAACTTGATGGCGCCGGCGTTTCGCGCGCAGCTTGCCAAGACGGTCACGCTGGAGGAAACGGTTTACCGGGCCAGGCACAAGAACAGTTATTTTGCCGACCGGTTCGGCATTGATGTGTTGACAGACACGACCGAACGTTCCCCCACGTATTGCTCGCCGCCGTTCCGCAAGTTCGACGACGTGACAGCCACGGAGTCGTGGTCGTTCCTGTTCATGCCTTACGAGGAGACGCCAAAGGCGTGGGTGCAAATCATCAAACGCCAGCCCAAGTGCGTGGAATGGAGCGAGTCTGAAGTGCGCGCGCTGGTGAGCGAGGACAAAGTGGCGCACACCAACGGGATTGTGCGCAAAATCAGCACGGCGGAATTGATGCGGTTCAAGGTGGGGCTGGATGGATTGAAACACCGTCCGCTGGGCAAAAACGACAGCGCGGTGGGAATTATTTCAGAAACCGAGCAGGATTTGTTGCTCTCAAAGGACGGGTTTGTGCGGAAACAACTGGAAACCGCGCAAAAAGCCGGCGCCCAAACCGGGCTGATCTACGTTGGGCGAAAGGAAACCTTCAAGAAGATAACCAATTTTCTGGCCAAGTGGGATCCGAAATGCGTGGCCGTGATGGCGCCGGTGCCGAAGACAGACTTCCTGCTGGACGGGATCACGCGGGCGGGGCTGAAGATGATGCTCAACGCGCTCTCCACCTGCACGATGGTGCGGTTGAACAGAGTGATGGGCAATTACATGATCTGGGTTGTGCCGAGCAACTTGAAACTCATCGACCGTTCGACACGCTACATTCAGCGGCTCACCGGACTGGATTACCGGGCGGCCAACAGGCTTCTCTTTGAAGTGATCGAATACGTTGAACCGCGAATGAAAGCCGACCAGGCCTATCCGCCGGTGGTCGGGGTTTCCGTGATGCGGGTGCGCCACAAGCTGGGAAACGAGGAAGCTGAAAAACGGCTGATGGCGGAGATGACCACGTAGGCAGATTAGGATTAGGAACGGGAGGACACTCTGGGCCTATTCCCAGATGCCCAAAGCCTGCAATTGCGCGGCGGCTTGCTTCGCCCAACCGCGATTGGCAGCGGGCGAGGCCGGACTGGGATGCAGTATCTGGCCAATCTTGATCGCCCTGCCCTCCACAATTTCCTCCGCCTGCCGCGCGGCGAACGCGCCCACGCCTATGACCCATTTGGGTTGGAGAATATCGAACACGGCTTGCAAATGCGCGTCGCAAGCGCGGCCCAGTTGTTCCTTTTCCAGAAGGCTGAGTTTGTCGGGAGTCCGGTTGCGTCCGGTTTCCTCCAGGAACGCCAGCGGGCAATAATTGACCACAAAATGGCGATTGAAAAAATTCTCCGGCGCGCCGAACCGGTCCGCGAACAGCCCCCAGAGGCGCCGGCCGCTTATCTCGGTCCGCGGACAATCAAATCCCAAAACAGGCCGGCGCGGATGTTCGTGTGCCGGATGATCGATGCGAACATTGATTTTCATCCAATCCCGCACGACGCTGATTTCGCCAAAAGGCACTCCCGTTTGCGCCATCCCGAACGGGCCGGGGTTCATGCCCAGAAAAATGACCTCCTTCGCCGTCTGGCCGAATCGGCGCAGGTAAGTCTCGTGTCCTTTCCAGGCGTAGAGCAAGGGGTTATAGACATGCGTGACAGGCGGGGCGAATCGGAGTTTCTCCGCTTCCGCGCATAATTTTTGAGCGGCATCCAACAGTTGTTTATCAGTCTTCATGGCGCGAAACTTCGTTCTTACAGAAGCATGATAACAGGCCCGCCCCCGTTTGGGCAGCGGTAATAAATTGGGGGATTCATTTATTTTGAACTCGACTTAAATAAAAATGCAGCGATGATCGTCCAAGTCACACAATGCAAATGTTTTTTGAATCACGAATCAATCGCCGGCGTTTTCTCGCCACCAGCGCCGCCCTGGCTTTGCCGGCATTTCTTACCGGCTATGCTTCGGCCCGTCCGCGCATTCCCGGTCCGAATGATAAGATTAATATTGGGGTGGTAGGCTGCGGCGGGCAGGGTATGGGCGATACGGTGGGGTTTTTGAATCAGCACGATTGCCGGGTGGTCGCGGCCTGCGACGTCGATCAGAAGCATTTGGACGGGGTGGTCAACGCGGTCAATCATTATTACCAAAACAAGGATTGCAAGGCTTACCACGACTATCGGGAATTGATAGCGCGGAAGGACATTGACGCCGTGCTGGAGGCGACGCCGGATCATTGGCATGAATTGGTGGCGGTGGAAGCGGCCGGACACGGGAAGGATATTTACGGCGAAAAACCGCTGGCCAAAACGGTGGCGGAGCAACAATCCATCGTCCGCGCCGTGCAAAAGCACGGATGCATCTGGCAGACGGGATCGATGCAACGCTCCATGCCCGGTTTTCGCAAGGCGGCGGAAATCGTGCGCAACGGGTTGATTGGGCGAATCACGCATGTGGAAGTGGGATTGCCGTCAGGAAATAATGATTCCGGCCATACCAGCCAATACAGGACGCCGGGCGACCCGCCGCCCGAACTGGATTACAACATGTGGGTCGGCCCCTCGAAAACGAGGCCGTACATCCGCTGCATGATACACAAGAATTGGCGCTGGAACTACAACACCGGAGGCGGCCAATTGATGGACTGGGTGGGACACCATGTGGACATCGCCCATTGGGGGTTGGGTTTCGACAACAACGGACCTTCCGAAATTGAAGGCCATGGCGATTTTCCGCCGGTCGATGCGATCTGGAACACTTGCACGAAGTACCGCATCGAACTGAAGTATCCCGAAAACATCACGATGACCATCGCGGGGGGCTATCAGGACATACGCGCCGGCACAAAGTGGATCGGAACCGACGGCTGGGTCTGGGTGAACCGGGGCGCGTTCAAAGCGTCCAATGAAGACTGGGAAGACATCAAGCAATTGCCGGAAGAATCGCGCAAAGTGAAACTCATCGCGTCCGCCAATCACCAGCGTAATTTCTTGGATTCCGTCCGATCCCGGAAACCGGCCATCGCGCCGGTGGAAACAGGGCACCACTCCGCCCTGCCCGGCCATCTCGGATTAATCTCCATGCTCGTCGGACGCAAAATCAGGTGGAATGTTCAAACCGAAACAATTTTGGACGATGCGGAAGCGAGCCGTTTGCTTGCCCGGCCTTTCCGCGCGCCCTGGAAAATGTAACAGAAAAACACATAAGATGAAAAAACTATTAGTATTGACTTGCGCAATTCTATCGGCCGTTTGCGCGACAACCCAGGCACAGACCCATTCGTCCTCCCCCGCCGACCAGCTTGGCTGGCAGATGGCCATACACGAGCGGACTTTTGCCAATTGCACCCTGAACGAGTGCATGAACAGAACGGCCGCGCTCGGCCTGAAATACATGAGCCTTTCCGCAAGGGTCAAATTGGATGACGGCACGTCGGTCGACACCTCCCGGCTGACCGACGCGCAAATCGCGGACATCAAAAAACATCTGGCGGCCAAAGGGCTGACCTTGGTCAATGCTTACGTCGATTTTCCGGCCAACGAGGCCCAATGCCGGAAGAAATTTGAATTCGCCAAGAAAATGGGGATCGATATTCTGGTGGGTGAACCCTCGCCCCAGGCGCTCGACACCACGGCAAAACTGGCGAAGGAATTCAACATCAGGGTGGCGATACACGATCATCCCCAACCGTCGCATTATTGGAACCCGCAAATGGTTTTGGATGCGATCAAGGGCCGCGGCCCCCTCATGGGCGCATGCGCCGACACCGGCCATTGGGTTCGCTCCGGTTTGGATCCGGTGAAATGTTTAAAAGAGCTGAATGGGCATGTGTTCGCCCTCCATTTCAAGGATTTGGCTGAGAAAAGCCCCAAATCCCACGATGTGCCCTGGGGCAGCGGGGTGTCCGACTGCAAAGGCATGATGGAAGAATTGCAACGCCAGGGATTTCACGGCGCGTTCTGCGTCGAGTATGAATACCATACCGACAGCAACACGGCGGAAGTGGCGCAGTGCAAGAAATTCTTTGACAAGACCTGCGCGGAACTGGCCGGTTCAGGCGCCTCCAACCGCTAAGCCGGCCGAAGTTCAGGTCGCTTGCGTTTGGGAGGCGTTGAGAAAGTTTTCAACCTGATCCATCGCCGTGCTGTCGTTGAATTTGCCCAACACCTCGATTTGGGCTGATTCAGCCATTTGACAGCGCAAGGCGGGGGAAATGAGCAGCTCTTGAATGCGGGCGGCCAGTTCCACCGCGTTGCCCGACGGGTAAGTGAGCGAATTCTCGCCATGGCGCAAAAGCTCCTCCATGCCGCCGGAGCGCGCCCCAATGACGGGAAGCCCGCAACCCATCGCCTCCAAAGCCGTGAATGGAAACGGCTCCGACCATTCGGGCGTGTGGAGCAGGACGTCGTGCCGCTTGTAAACGGCGGGCAGGTCGGAATTCTGGTTGGAAACACTGAGAAATTCCACCGGCAATTCATTGGCCACCGCATACGAACGAAGGCCGGCCACGTAACCGGAATCGCCCCGGCCATAAATGCTCAGGGTAATATTAAGATGCGCTTCCCTGACGATTTTCAGAGCCTGGAGCGCCGTCATGACCCCGCTGTCGCTGGTCAGACGGGCGATAATCAGAAATTTTTTGACCAGCTCAGGGCCGTGCTTGATTTCGCCAATGTAGGACGACGTGACCCCGGGATAAATCACCTCGGCATGGCCGACGCAAAAACCGACCTGCTCCGTCAGTCGCTTGAGGCTCTGGCTGCAAAAGTAAATGCGGTCAAAGCGGAAACCGGCAATGGAACCAGGGGTGACGGCAGCGCGATCCTTCCCCTCCCCGTACAGGCTCGGAATGCGGTCGAACCCCCTCATCAGGCGCGTCGGCGCGGTGGAATCAAGCCGTATCCTCTCCCCGCTCATCTCCAACGCCTTGCGCCTGGATTGGGCGAGAAACGGAAGGCTGGGCGCGTTCCAATAGCGCAGCCAGGGGTCTTCCCGCACCTCGGCGGAAAGCCAAAAGTCATGCACATCATAAACCACCGGCCGCCGGCAATTGGAGAGCGTGAATAGCATTGATTTGGAAAGTCCCGCCAAGCTGAAAACGTGGACTATATCGGGCTGGAAAGCATCCAGCGTTTCACGGAGAACACCGTTGTTGTGCATCTCAATCTGCTTCAATTCCATCACGCCGGTGACGGCGGGATGGCCGAAAATACCGTTGAGTTGGAGCCGGCGTTCGACCTCGCTGTCGCGTTGTTCGGTGCGCAAACCGTGACTGGAAGTTAAAATTAAAATTGAATGCCCGCGCAGGCGCAGGGACTCGGTCACGGTCTGGCAATGATGGTCAAACGTGCCCGCATGGTGCGGCGGATATAAATTGGTCAGAGTCAGAATCTTCATTCGCTAGGGCACAAGACTACAACCATGACGAGAAAGCAGAAAGCAGAATAAAATTTGACTGCGAACATGTTCTCGGTTAACGTCATCCCACGCTTCCTTGAGCAAGGAGCGAGCTTTTTATTGAAGGTATGAAAAAACTATTGCTCGTCCTCCTTGGGCTGCTGCCGCTGGCGGCGCCGACGGTTGCGCAAGCACAAGACTATATTTGCACCACGAACAACGGCAGCCTCACCATTGTCGGTTACGTTGGCGCGGGCGGCAACGTGGTTCTGCCCACCAATATAAACCTCCTGACGGTCACCAGCATTGGAGCCGACGCGTTTTATTATTGCACGAATCTGACCGGCGTCACGATCCCCGGCACCATCACCAATATTGGAGAGGACGCATTCTACTACTGCACCAACCTGGCCAGCGTCACGATTTCCAGCAACGTGACCAGCATCGGTAACCAGGCGTTCTTTGTCTGCCCCAGCCTGGCGACAATAACGGTGGATCCGCAAAATTTATATTATAGCAGTTCAAATGGAGTGTTGTTCGATTACAACAAGGACACGCTCATTCAATATCCGCCGGCCGAAAGCGGCGCCGCCTACGCCATCCCCGGCACTGTCACCAACATTGGCGACTGGGCGTTTTACAACTGCCCCAACCTGACCAACGTTGGTATCCCCGGCGGCGTGGCCAGCATCGGGCAAAGCGCGTTTTACAACTGCCCCAATCTAACCAACATCATTATTCCAGGCAGCGTGACCAACATCGGGAATGCGGCGTTCGCCGCGTGTTTCAACATGGCCGCGATCACCGTGGAAATGCCGAATCCGGCTTATAGCAGTTCGAATGGGGTGTTGTTCGATTATAACATGGACACGCTTTTTGAATATCCGAGCGGTAAAAGCGGGAGCTACATCATTCCGGGCGGCGTGACCAACATTGCGCAAGACGCGTTCTTATATGCCATCAATCTGACCGCCGTGACCATTCCCAACAGCGTGACGGACATTGGTTTTTTTGCGTTTGAAGACTGCGCCAGCCTGACCAACATCATTATTCCAGGCAGCGTGACCAATATCGGGTTGGACGCGTTTTTTTATTGCACGAACCTGGGCAGCGTCTTCTTCACGGGCAACGCTCCCGGTATTGAGTCTTATGTGTTTTACGGGAACAATAACGCCACGGCATATTATTTGCCCGGCGCCACCGGTTGGACCAACTCTTTTGCGGGTCTTCCCGCCTTGCTGTGGAATCCCCGGATTCAAACTGGCGGCGGTAGCCTGGGGGTGAGGAGTAATCAATTTGGGTTCAACATCACAGGCGCAACCAACATCCCCGTCCAAGTGCAGGTTTGCACCAATCTGGCCCATCCGGTTTGGGTCCCTCTGCAAACGGTCACGTTGACCAACGGTTCCTGTTATTTTAACGATCCTCAGTGGACGAATTACCGGGTTCGCTTCTACGGCATAGGCTTGCCTTAGGCGCCAGGGACGCTCCCTGCCCCTTTGTTCAGTCGGCTTTTAAAAAACGAAGTTTATTGCAACCCGTTCAAATACCAGTAGGAACACGCCATGCCGTTCGTGCTGTTCAATTGCCAGAGAATCTTGAAAGGCACATGCTCCCCGTGTCCGTCCAGCATCGTCACGTTTGCCCCGCCTCCATGCACGGTTGGCCGCGCCCAATTATAGGGCGGCGAACTGCTCGTGTATGAATCGGGGAGTCCATCGTGATCCATATCTGTCTTGAATTCGTATGCCGGTTCCGTCGGGTTGTAAACGTAGTCCGAAACCACGTCCGTAAATGCCATAAGCTGGGTCGGCTTCAACACGCTCGTGCCTTTGAGCGGCGGATTTGGCCCGCCCGTTGACGGATTCTGATAAAAGAACGGGGCATACTGCGCGGAGCCAAAATTGACCCCGATCCAGCAATTCCAGTCGCCCGCCACCAATTCCGCGTTGGTCGAATAAGGGGGCTGGCCAACATTCCCGCCGGGACACATTCGCAACTGATTCGTATAAACACTGGAGGCGTTAAACTCCGCCCCTTGTTGCACCCGCCCGGCCACGTAAGGCGCGACCAACTCAGGCCACTGCTGTCCGCCCGTATATCCAAAATACGGGATATTGCCCGCATAATCGCCCTCGTACATTATTGTGGCGGCGCCCCAGTTCCTCATGTTCGAGAGACACTTGACAGTCAGCGCTTGTGTTTTTGCCCTGGCCAGCGCCGGCAACAGCATGGCCGCCAGAATGGCAATGATCGCAATCACCACCAGCAATTCGATGAGCGTAAAGGCGCCATGCCCCTGTGCGGGCGATTCTGGTGATCGCGATTTCAAACACATCGCCATTCCACTACCGATAGCATCATATGCCCGAAAATACTTCGCAGTCAGTAACCTCCGGCAGAGCCGGAGGCTTGAAATAGCGTGAACCGCTCAAAG
>CAZLEE010000184.1:0-8895 GCA_964558455.1 uncultured Verrucomicrobiota bacterium
CCCGATCCGTTGTCAACCGCCAGTATTGCATCCCGTCCTGACCGCCGCCCACAAACGCCGTCAGAATTCGTCATCATGCCCGAAGTTTCCGAAAAATGATTGAGGATTGTTGCGGTCAGAGCGGCAGGCAAACATTTTGTATGACGAAACGAAATACGACAGCCACAGGCTTGGCAAAAACCAGCGGACAGGCTGGCAAACCATCCGCCGCACTTCCCGTTGGCTATGCCAATCTTCTCGCCGGCCTCAAGGCACGGGTCCGCGCAGCGCAACTTCGCGCGGTGGTTTCGGTCAACCGCGAGTTGATTCTGCTTTATTGGGACATCGGTAAAATCATTGTCGAGGCGCAAAAGACCAGGGGCTACGGCAAGCAGGTGGTGGAACGGTTAGCGGATGACCTGCAAAAGGAATTTTCCGGCACGGCAGGTTTCTCGCCGCAAAACGTCTGGTTCATGCGCAACTTCTATCTGGCCTGGCCGGCGACGCCGCAAAAACTCTCACAAGTTGTGAGAGAATCGGCTGCATCCGCTCCACCAGCGCCCATTTCGGAACTGCCGCGGGGGCACACCCGCCGCCGCAAGGAAATGCGGACTTTCGCGGCGTCCGAAAAAGATCAGCCATCAACCTTTTTCTGAAACTGGCCGTGGTCTCCATCAAGCAACCCGTGGAAAGACAGATCCTCGTCCAGATCGGGCCAATGCAACCCAAAAGGAGAAATCTCAATGTGATCCAACTGTTCGGGCGTGCCCGCCGCAAGACGCGGATTTTCCGCCACCGGAAAGCGAATCTCCGCGCCGCTTTCCATGCGGACGACGATCCAGCCATTCACATGAGCGGCGGAGCAAGCTCTGTCAGTTAAAGTATTCATGCCACTTCTGAACTATCGCCTCTTTATTCATTTCTGCAAGCGTTTGCGCCCTCGCCAACTCGGCAACTTTCTGGGAGTGATCTTGAGGCAACATGTATTACCAGATCGTTTTCATGGGCCAGGCCTCAATCAGCTTCGCCTGGGCGGAGCTGCCCGGAGACGCGACCTGCAGCGTGATGTCGGCGTCCAGCGGAGAAATTATTTTGGTGGCGCACAGGGTGTCGTTGGCGAAGATTTCCAGGACGGAACGATCCATGAAAATGTGCAGGTCGAGTTTCCGTTCCGGCCCGGCCAATGAAAGCAGGGTTTCGGCGTCCCCCATTTTGAATTTCGAACCGTCAAATTGCATGACAACGGGCGCGGAGTCGGCGGCGGCATTCTTTAACGAAACGACAACGTTTTCGAAAGTCCGCAATAGAATTTCAGCGTGGATTTCCAGCGTGTTGGTGTGCGGCAGATGAAACACCGCGCCATCGCCGCGCAACTGGGTGTTTCGCCAGGCAACGGCGGCGCCGCGCAGCTTGCGGAGTTGCGGGGCGGGGCTTTGGCGCAGTTGTCCATCGCTTGACAGGCTCAGAACGCGCGGCAGGGACAGACAGCCGCTCCACCCGCGGCCGCCCGGGAAACCACTCACCCAGCCCCACACGATCCGCCTGCCATCGGAAAGCTGCATGGTGTTTGGCGCGTAGAAATTCGGCCCGCAATCCAGCAGGCCGCGCGCGTGAGATTGAAAGCGGCACGTCGCCGCGTCAAAGTCCCCGACGTAATATTGCACTTTGCCGTACGGGGATACCATGAGAACCCAATGATCGCCGACCTTGAAAAAGTTGGGGCATTCGGCCGTGCGCGCCGCGGGATCGGGAATTGTAAATAGCACGCCGCGATATTGCCATTGGGTCAGCCTGGAATTTTTCGACTCGTAAATATTGACGACAGCCTGCCCGTCTTGCGCCTGGTTCAGGTTGCCGCCGGCCACCAAAAAAGTCCGTTTGCCGTCCCGGAAAATAAATGGATCGCGCCAATCGTAAATCTTCGTGCCGCCGTGCAATGATTCGGAAAGCACGGGATTGGCCGGACTTTTGCGCCAGTTGATCAAATCCCTGTCGCCGATCGCCGCCCACTGTTCCGCGTGGGTTTGGGGAGATTGTCCGGTGGCAACGCTCGTATAAAAAATCATCGGTTCGCCGTCGCCGTTGATGGCGCAACAACCGGACCACACGCCGGCCTCGCCCATTTCAACGGAAGGCCAGAGGGCGATGGGCAAAGTTTCCCATTTCACCAAATCACGGCTGCAGGCGTGTCCCCAATACTTGGAACCATCCCCGTCGCTGAACGGATGCAACTGATAAAAAATGTGATAGAAGCCGTTGTGATAAACCGGCCCGTTGGGATCATTCATCCATTGGGACGGAGCGATGACATGAAAAATGGGCCGCGCCGGATCGGACTGGGCGCGCGGGACGGCCGCGTCAAGCGCAGCCGTGGCCCGTGAAATCATTTCATTGGTCAAGCCCGCCCGCGAAAATAAAGGGAAAAAACAAAGGCCGCCCAAAAACAACCACCGCCCCGCCCGCAACAGTAATTGAAAAGCCAGCATGAGCGGATGCTGGACACACGCAGCCGCAAGGGCAATGCGGATTTTTTGCGCAGTTGACGCCGCGCTTCCGGTCCCCGCCCCGCCGCGTCATTCGCAGAGCGCGGCCCACATTAAAATCGCGGAGGCTGTTCCGTCCATGGTCGGTTCGTTGGTGGAATAGTCATGCAAGTCGTCGTGATACACGGCCTGTTCGCTTTGGAACGGGGCGAAGGGATCGTTCGGCTGGACGCTTATCCCTTCCAGGGTTTTGAAAATCCGTTCATAAACCGGGCCGTCCACCAACGCGCCGCGCACGGAGCATCCCGTCTGTTGCGTGGTCATCAGATGCGGATGATGCGGGTAAATTCCGTCGCCCGGAATCCCGGTGAACATCGATGTCCCCCACGGATTCCGCCCCAGCAGCCAGTCGCGTTGCCGGCACATGAACCGGTGATAACGGCGGTCGCCGGTCATGCGTTCGTAGAGGGCGCATTGCGTGACCAGCGCGGCCAGCAAATTGTTTGAGCACCATTGAAAAGGAACACCCGCGCCGTAGGGATTTTTTTCACCCGCCGCAACGCATCGCTCAATCCCTTCGCGATAGTATCCCGCCAGCGCGCGTTGCAAGTCCGCGCCAACAAACGGATAAAGCGCAAAGTGGCCCAGGTTGATGAACGGGTAATATTGGTAATGGCCGGTCTGGACGCGGCCCATCCAGGATTCCGATCCGGCCAGCGCGGCGTAATGGATGGCGTCGGCCAGGTAATTCGTTTCGCCGGTGGCGGCGAACAACACCGCCGCCCCCCATTCCATGTCGTCGGTCCAGGTGGTCTCCGCGTAGCGATAAGGCGCGCTGTAAGAATTTCCCTGTTGCACGCCTTCGTGGGTTCGGCCCAGCCGGTAAACCTCGATTCCCGCCTGCAAGCAGGTCCGGGCAAACGGCGCGTCCGTCTTTTTGAAGGTCAGGTCCGCCAGCGCCATTGCCGCCGCGTAACGCCCCGCCAGATTGGCCACGCCGGTGGAAGCGCTTTTATATTTCTTAAGCCCCTGCGGTTTCCCATCCGCAAAATACACCACGCGCCCATTTCCCCTGCCCCAGCCATAATCGACCGCATCGTCCTTGGGCAGACGCCAGCCGCAGTGATCGCGATCATCCGCCACCTGATGGTAAAGTTGGTCCGGGGCGGGATGCAGCTTCAACATCCAGGCCAGCCCCCATCGCGCCTCGTCCAAAATATCCGGCACGCCATTCGTGCCGGGACGCCCGTCGGCCCGCACCGTGTCATGAAAAATTTTGCCCCCTCCCGCCAATTGCCAGGCTGTCAACATTTGGGCGGTGGCGTTGCCGGAGGTCAGGAGATATTTCAGCAAATCGCCCGCGTCATGCCACCCGCCCGTGCAGTCAAGCAAAGTACCGCCGGGCAACGGCCCGTAAGCGGTGCGGCCATCCTGTTGATGGCAGGTCTGGTCGAGGAACGGATTATAACCGCAACGCTGTTCGCGCATGAATTCCAGCAACTCGTCCGGCAACGGCGCAAAAACCCCCTCCGCCACCGCAAAGGGCGCCGAGCGTCCCGGCCCGGCGCGCAAAACATACCGGCCCGGTTTTTCCAGCGCGCTAAAATCGCACTCCGCATGATGGGATATTTTGCCCCAGACCGCGTTCGTGATCGGACGGGTCTCACCCTGCCAGACCATCTTTCCGTTGACCGCGTCAACCACCTCGAACGAGGCGGCAATCGGTTCTGGGCCAAAAGCCACCGCGGATTTGATGTCGCGCGGCGCGTAGCCCAATTGGTTGATGCGGATAAAACACGGGCCGGCCCCGAAAACCGGGACTGCCATTCCCAACGCCAGCAAGGCAATGACGCAGCGATGATTCATTCCCCACGACCATCCGCCAAAACCGCCGCCGCCGTCGAGCCAAATCAATCGGTCCCGGCTATTAATTGTTCCAGGGTTTTTTTGGCTATGAGCAGGCCGGTGTCTTCCAGTTTTTTGCCGCGCAAACTGTCGGGCGCGGCGGCGCCGTGATTGCGATAGACCGGGTCGTGCCAGCCTTCGATATTTAAATCGGAATCGTAGCCGGCCAGCAGCAGGGCGCGCACTATCTCCGCCCAATTCGCCTGCCCCAACCCCGGAAAACGATGCTCCGTCACGCCGGGATGGCAAATGCCGTAAGTCTCCATCAACGCCCGGTCGATCCAGGCGTCCTTGGCGTGAACATGATAAATGCGCGAGCCAAACTTGCGCAAGTTCGCCACCGGATCAATGAGCTGGCATATCAAATGGCTCGGGTCCCATTCCAACCCGATGTTGTCGCATTTGGTCGTGTTGAAAAATCGTTCCCACATCGCCGGCTGCCCGAATATATTGTAGTTCATGACCGGCAGACGCCAGGTGCCTTGCGGACAGTTCTCAAAGGCGATGCGCACGCCCCGGTCCGCCGCAAACCACGCCAGCGGCTCCCAAAATTCCAAGATTTGCGGCATGTAATTCTCCAACGGTTTATAGACCGGGTTGCCGCCGCGCTCATTGATTTCCGTCTCAACGATCCCCCCCGCAAATCCCGCCACCGTGCGGACGCCAATGTGTTCGGCAATCTCGATGGCGCGGCGAATAATGGCGGCGGCATTTTCCGATTGCCGGCGATCCAGCGGATTCCGGTAAAAGGCGCCGATGGCGGAGATGCGGATGTCGCGGCTCTGGCATTCGGCCCGGAGTTTTTCCGCGAACGGCTTCCAATCCGCGTGAGGCGGCGCGGCCGGGCTGTCCGCAAAGCGCATCCACTCGACGGAGCGGAACCCGAGTTTCGCCGCCCAGTCCAGCTCCTTCATTTCAGCAAATAATACGCCAATCCTCATTTTTCGAGTATGCCGTGCGGCCCGGCCAAAGACATCATTTTTTTCCCGGCCCCGGCGGCGGAGCCGTCTGGCCGCTTGCTTGATAAACCATGACCCGTTCCGCCGGGACCCGGCCAAAGGCAAAAGGCAGCGGCCCTCCCACCGTGCTGTAAAATCCCGCCCCCACATTCAAATTCATGCAAGCCAGATACTCCGGGCCTTCAAACTTGTAGTTGACAAATGGGAGGTTCAGGTATTTCAGGTTGCTATTATTGTGCGGCACTGACACCGTGTCTCCCGGCTGCAAAACAGACGGGTCCATGGGGTAAGCCCGGCCGCCCAGCGCTTCCATGTAATATTGAAATCCCCAATGGCCCTCAAACCACATCGTCTGCGCGCCTTGGCCGTATTGCTCGCGCAGTTCCAACGCAGAGTCCTGGACTGTGGAGGCAAGGAGATAGTCCGCCTGCGCCACCAGAAACGACAGCGCCGCGCTCGCGCCGAGCGGGATCAGGAGCCGGTTGAGACCCGGACTGGCCGCCTTTTTCCGGGCCGCCTGCGTCTGAAAACGGCGCGCCAGCAAAATTCCAACCGCCGGCGCCATGGGCAGGAGAGAACGCCCGTTGACCGTCCAATTGAAAAACCCTGTAAAAATAAACGTTCCCGCAACCCACAAGCCCAGCAGCCACGCACCGGGGTTTCGCTGCCTCCACCAATCCTCCGCCGCCAGAACCGCGACCAGCACCCCCCCGAACGTCCAAAAAATAATTTGCGCCTCCAGCCAAAGATGAGCGGGCCGGGTCATCCACCCGTAATCCTTCAACAGAGCGCCCTGGCTGAAAAAGAGCATGCCCGCCACCGCCGCCATGACCGACAAGGCGCGCGGCGTCCAAAACCACGGCGCGAAGAAAACCACGCAAGCCAGGCACCCCCCCGCAAAAGTGAACGTGTTCAAGATGGCCACGGCTTGCGTTCCCCCCATCATGCCCTTTATCTCGCCGGAATAATGGACCGCGTCTGACACCAGGGCGTGATGATACAAAGTCCGCGTCGCCCACTGATAAGCGCACAACGCCAGCGCCGGAATAATGAGACTGGTCATCCACAACCCAACCCGCCGCTTGTTCACCCATCCGTAAACGGCCAGCAAGGGAACCAGGCAGACGCCAAAATATTTGGTGACAGACGCCAGCGCGGCCAGCACTCCCGCCCCGGCCAGCAGCCAGAAATCATCCCGCTCAATTCCCTCCACCCACCACACCACTGCCCACACCCAAAAAGCCAGCATCAATACATCGCACATCACCGTCGTGCTCGAAACCAGAAACACCGGCGTGAACAACGTCGCCAGCGCCGCCAGCAACGGACGCTCGCAAAAACGCCGGGCCAGCCGGTAAGTCCCCAGAACCACCGCGATGGCCGGCAGCAAAAACGCGGTATGCAGCGCAATTTCATCCCAACCCAAAACGCTCCCCGCCGCCGCCATGTAATAGCAAGCCAGCGGGGGATTCTGCGTTACGTTCCACATCGGCGCGTCGGTTCCATACCAGTTCAGCATGAACCCGTAAGGATTCAGCGGATGAGCCTGGATCTGGCGGGCCGTCCAGATGAAAAGCGGATCATCCATGTTAAACGGCTTGGCCAAAAACGGCGCCAAAAGAACCACCACCGCCAGCGCCAGCATCCAGCGCGGATGCGCCTCAACCCATCCCTGAATCCCGCCCAACAACGTCCCGCTCGAAACTATTCTTGACTCAACCATGTCATTTTTTCTGAATTGAGGTGTCGAATCCGGCAAATTTCACGCCGCAGCTTTGCGTCCCCCCCCGCGCCCGGTCAAGCCCCAAAGTGGGAGATGGGAAATGGCGACCGCGCTTGTGCAAGAGAGGAACAAGCCGATCCTACTTGCCGGAATTTGCCCCCTCCCACAACCATGGACATACTTATCAATCAAACTGCGGGCAAAAGTATGGCATGCCCTTTCGATTTCCTCCCCTCGTAATCGTAATCTTAATCTTAATCATCTTCGGCCCGCCCCCTACGATCCGCCGCAGAATATAATTCTGCCAGCTAAGCTGGTAGCTCATTTGCCGTTTCGGAAGTTCCAACAGCCCGCAAAGCGGGCCAGCCTTCTGCCGTTTCGGAAATTCTATCTGCGGAGACGGACGACGTCACCCCCTCGCCCGCGCCAGCGGGAGAGGGACGGGGTGAGGGTGGGCGACATCGCCCATGCCTTATTCCACTGAAAACGTCGAGGAACCACAAAAAAATCTTTCTCCTGTCCCGGTGGAGTAAGACAGCCAGCCCGGAACCAGAGCAGGGGCCACCCCTTTTCTTTTCCGGATACATTTCATCATCAAATCCTCCCTTTGAATTTCGATGACCATCGATCTTCAGGTATGGCTGCCGTTTGGCGCCCGGAAACTTGCTCTGGGCCTCACTTAACAATCGAAGAAGTTTTTGTGCCGTATCTTCGAAATTCTCGTGGGCGGAAACTCGGTGGGTAATTGCAATTGTTCTTTTTATTTTATAGCCTTGCACACAATGGCTTCAAAATTCTCGTCTTTCTGGGGGGCCGTGTTCTTGGCCGCCGTCACGTCTTCCGCGACGGCTGCTCCGGCAACGGATTGGCCTTCCGTCAATTTGGCATCTCCCGACCAGGTCGAGTTGTCCGGTCCGGTTGGGGCGGAACTGCGGCGCGGCCTCGATCGCCTGGCTCAGCCGCCTTACACGGCCGATTGGCTGCTTTCGGATGTCTCTTTCAAGCTTGACCGCGCGTTTACCAATTATAGCGGCGACGTGTCGGGGCGTTTTCTCGAATTGGCCTCTCTGACCAGTCCGCCCGGCCGATATTCACCGGCAACCCTGCAGCCTGTCCTGGAGGAGATCACCCAGTATCAAAAGGCTGACGGCCATTATGGCGCAGAGATGGATTTCTCTCAACTGATGCACAACGGCTCGGCACCCATTCCCATGCTCTGGGGCAACGCGCGGCTGCTGGTGGGGTTGGTTGCCGCAGCCAACGAGTGCCACAGGCCCGAACTGCTCGCATCTGCCCGACGATTAGGCGACTTCTACTGCGCCACGACCAACGTCTTCTGCTCTCCTGCCCGGCGAGCCGAGATGTACGCCACCGGCAATGGTGGCGATGGCTACACCTGCTGCTATTTTCCTGCGATCGAGGGCCTGGCGCTGCTCTATCGCGCCACCCACGAGGAACGCTATCTGCAACAAGCCGAGCGCATGGCCGAGTGGTTCAAGGGGTTTGATACGCTGCCCATTAACCACAGCCACGGCAATCTCTGCGCCTGGCGCGGCATTCTGGAGTTGTATGGCATTACCGGCAAACGCGCTTACCTTGATCGCGCATTGGCCAAGTGGGAGACCGCCGTGCGGGGTGGCTTTGTTTGGAGCCTCGGCGGTGTGGGTGAGTGCTGGTATGTTTTCTATCACCATGACGAGGGTTGCAGCGAATCGGACTGGCTGCGCTTCAATCTCCAACTATGGCAATTTACCGGGCAGACGCGCTTTCTGGACATGGCTGAGCGAAATCTCCTGAGAGCCTGTTTGAAAAGTCAGTATTTCTCAGCCGAGACGTTTGAGCATAA
>CAZLEE010000185.1:0-8861 GCA_964558455.1 uncultured Verrucomicrobiota bacterium
CCACCAGAAAAACCGATTTTCCCCCTTTTACCCATTAAAAACGTCGAGGAACCCCATAACACATATGCACATGTAATTTTTTTCTCGCTGAATCAAGAGGATCAATGACGAAAAAAGAAGGCTCCCATGCGACCGCTTTTTACGTTAATGTACATCCATGCCGCTTTAGGCGTTGCGGCGGTTGCCCTGCCATCCCGGCCAAGGCACGCAACGGGGGGGCGCAAAATATTTCTGACTTTGCGCTTGCATTCAGAATTGTATGGCCTACTTTCAACGGTCTGCACGGGTATTGCAAATACTTGTTGCATCAACCGGGATGGTTTAGTATATTCCGCGCTCCGTTTCCCTGAAAAGGGAGCGGGCGACACGTAAAGCAAAAATGCCGACGATTAATCAGCTCGTCCGAACAGGACGTAATAAATTGCGCAGCAAGTCCAAAGCACCGGCCTTGCAGAACTCGCCCTATCGGCGTGGTGTCTGTATCCAAGTGATGACGCGCACGCCAAAAAAGCCCAATTCCGCCATGCGCAAAGTGGCGAAAGTCCGTCTGACCAACGGGTTCGAGATCATTGCCTACATCCCGGATGAAGGCCATAACCTCCAGGAGCACTCCATTGTTCTGGTCCGCGGCGGTCGCGTAAAAGACCTTCCGGGTGTTCGTTATCATATTGTCCGCGGCACCCTTGATGCCGCCGGTGTTGAAAAACGCCGCGTCAGCCGTTCCAAATACGGGGTCAAACGCCCCAAAGCTGCCAAAGCCGCCGCCAAAGCCGCCCCGGCCGCAGCCGCCTAACTAACTTTTTATGTCCCGACGTCGTCAAGCAATTAAGAGGCCGCTGTTGGAAGACAGCAAGTATCACAGCACCCTGGTGTCGCGCCTGGTCAATACCGTCATGGTTAGCGGCAAGAAGACCACCGCCCAGCGCATCGTTTATGGCGCTTTCGAGCAGATTGCCGCCAAAAACCCCACCGGTAACCCGCTGGAAATTTTGCAGCGCGCTGTCGATAACGCCAAGCCGCGTCTCGAGGTCAAGCCCCGCCGCGTCGGTGGCGCCACTTATCAGGTCCCCGTGGAAGTCCCCTCTGACCGTCAATTCTCTCTTGCCATGCGTTGGCTCGTGGACTTGGCTGATTCCCGCAAGGGTGTCGCCATGCGTGAAGCCCTCGCCATGGAAATCATGGACGCCTACCAAGGCCAGGGCAATGCCATCCGCAAACGCGATGAAGTGCATAAAATGGCCCAAGCCAACAAGGCTTTCGCTCATTTTCGGTGGTAATTAGCTTGGGAAAAACAACGCCCCGACGGTTGTAAATCGGGGCATTTTTTTGATTAAATCAGATGTTAGAAGCAACAATAGAAAAGAAGCCGGTGAATTCGCCCAAGCGGCAATACACCATGGAACGTACGCGCAATATCGGTATTGCCGCGCACATCGACGCCGGCAAAACCACCACTACTGAGCGCATTCTCTTCTATACGGGACTGATCCACAAGATCGGCGACGTCGATGACGGCAACACTGTCACTGACTGGATGGAACAGGAACGCGAACGCGGCATCACCATTACTTCCGCCGCCGTCACCTGCTTCTGGACCCAGAAACAAGAGCCGGGCCTCGAAAAACTTTTTACCGGCGTCAGCCATCGCGTCAACATCATCGACACTCCCGGCCACGTTGATTTCACCGCCGAGGTGGAACGTTCCATGCGCGTGCTTGACGGCGCGGTCGCCGTGTTCTGCGGCGTCGCCGGCGTCCAGCCCCAATCTGAAACCGTCTGGCGTCAGGCCACCAAATACAAAGTCCCCCGCATCGCGTTTGTCAATAAGATGGACCGCACCGGCGCAAATTTTGAAAATGCGCTCGACGACATGCGCAAAAAACTCGGCGCCAACGCCCACCCCATTTATCTCCCCATCGGAGCCGAGGAAAAATTCGAAGGCGTCATCGATGTTGTCAATCAAAAGGCCATCATCTGGGGCCAGGGCGACATCCAAAAAGAGGGCCTCGCCTACAATATCACCGAAATTCCCGACTACCTGAAGGAAAAGGCCAAGACCGCCTTGCACGACCTGATCGTCGCCGTTTCGGACAAGGACGACGAGATCGCCGAATTGGTCATTGAGGAAAAGCCCATTCCCGCCCTCGTGCTCAAGGCTGCCATCCGCCGTTTGACTTGCAAAATTGAGTTGATCCCCGTCCTCTGCGGTTCCGCCTTCAAAAAGAAAGGCGTCCAAACCCTGATCGATTCCGTGGTGGACTATTTGCCCAGCCCGTTGGACGTTCCGCCAGCCGAGGGACTCGAACCCGGCACGGATATCGTGGTTCCCGTTCCGCCCGATGACAACGGCAAGTTTTGCTCCCTCGCTTTCAAACTGTGGACGGATGTCTATGCCGGCAAGCTGGTGTTCTTCCGTGTTTACAGCGGCCATCTTAAAAAGGGCGACAACATTTACAATCCCCGCACCCGCAGACGGGACCGCATCAGCCGCCTCATGGTCATTCAAGGCAGCGAGCGCAAGGACGTTGACGAAGTGTTTTCCGGCGACATCGCGGCCCTCGTCGGGTTGCGCAACATCACCACCGGCGACACTCTGTGCGACGAAAGTTTTGATGTGACTCTTGAGCCGCCGACCTTCCCAGAACCAGTCATCAGCATGGCTGTCGAGCCGAAGACCAAGGCGGACCAGGAGAAAATGGGCGAAGGCCTGCAACGTCTGGCCGAGGAAGACCCGACCTTCCGTTGCTTTACCAACCAGGAGACCAGCCAGTTGATCATCGCCGGAATGGGCGAGCTGCACCTGGAAATTATCGTCGATCGTCTCAAACGCGAATTCAAGGTTGACGCCAACACCGGCGCGCCCCAGATCGCCTACCGCGAAACCATCACTGGCAGCGCGGAAGGCGAAGGAAAATTCATCCGCCAATCCGGAGGTCGCGGCCAATACGGCCACGCCTGCATCAAGGTGATGCCCAATGAAAAAGGCAAGGGCGTTGAGATTGTCAATAAAATCGTCGGCGGCGCCATTCCCAAGGAATTTATCGCGCCTGTCATCAGCGGCATTGAAGAAGCCTGCAAAGGCGGCGTCTATGCCGGTTACCAGGTCATCGACATCAAGGTGGAAATCGTTGACGGTTCCTTCCACGAAGTCGATTCCAACGAACTGGCTTTCCGCATGGCCGGCATTTTCGCGATGAAGGACGCCTTCAAGAAGGCAGGCCCCATTTTGCTCGAACCGATCATGAAGGTGGAAGTCACCACCCCGGACGAGTATCAAGGAGATTTGCTCGGCGACGTCAATCGCCGCCGCGGCCAGATTATTAGCATTGACGCCAAGCACGGGCAGACCATACTGAACGCCAACGTGCCGTTGGCCGCGATGTTTGGCTATGCCACGGCCATCCGCTCGCTTTCCAAGGGACGCGCTTCCTATTCGATGGAACCGTTGACATTTGAGAAGGTGCCGGATAGCGTCTTGAAAGTTGTTTTGGAAGAAGCTGGCAAGAAGCCGGCGGCTCGAACGTAATGGATTGTTAAACAGTAAAATTGTTAAATTGTTCTTTTTATGGCGGGACAACGTATTCGCATTAGATTAAAAGCGTATGACCATCGGGTCATTGACCAGTCGGCTCATGAAATAGTCGAGACGGTCAAACGCACCGGCGCCCGCGTCGCGGGCCCCATTCCACTTCCGACACGCATTGAGCGTTTCACCGTATTGCGCTCGCCGCACTCCGACAAGAAGTCGCAGGAAACTTTCGAACAACGCACACACAAACGCCTGCTCGACATCATCGAGCCTACCGCCAAAACGGTGGATGAATTGAAGAAACTGAATCTTCCGGCTGGCGTGGACATCACCATTAAGATTTGACCTATGCTCGGACTCTTAGGAAAAAAGCTGGGCCAGACCAGCGTCTATAACGCCCAAGGCGTCATGGTCCCCGTGACCATCGTCCTGGTGGGCCCCAATCGTGTTCTCCAAACCAAAACGCAGGAATCCGATGGTTACAACGCAGTGCAATTGGGCTTCGATGACCAAAAGGAGCATCGCGTCACCAAAGGGTTGTTGGGCCATTTTAAAAAATATGGCGCCACCCCCACCAAGCGGGTGCGCGAATTCCGCGACTTTACCCTGCCGGTGAAACCGGGCGATATCGTCGGCGCGAATATTTTTGCGCAGGGCGACTTTGTGGATGCCATCGGCGTCACCAAGGGCCGCGGTTTCGAGGGCGTCATGAAACGCCATAATTTCAAAGGCGGCGATGCATCGCACGGCTCCAAGGGCTGGCGCCGTCGTTCCGGCGCAATCGGCCAGCGCTTGTTCCCAGGCACTGTCATGCGCGGCATGAGAATGCCAGGCCACATGGGCCAGGTTCAACGCACTGCTCAAAATTTGCAGATCATTCAGGTTCGCGAGGCGGACAATTTGTTGCTGATCAAGGGAGCCATTCCCGGATCCAACAACGATTATGTCGTTATTCGCGAAGCCAAGAAACTCCCCAAAGGCTCCGACCGGGCGAAGCGTAGAATTGCCACCCAAGTAGCTGCCACCGAAGCGCCCGCGCCCAAGGTCAAGGCGGCCAAAGGCGCTCCTGCTCCCAAACCGGCCCCCGCCAAGAAAAAATAATTTATGAAGCTGACGGTCAAAGATATCAAGGGCAAGAATCAGGGCGAACTGGAAGTCAGATTTCCGCTGATTGAAAACGGCATCGGCACCGAGGCGGTCCAGCAAACGGTCGTCGCTTATCGTGCCGCCCAGCGCATGGGCACTGCCTGCACCAAAAATGCGGGCGAGGTTGCTGGCACCAACAAGAAACCGTGGCGCCAAAAAGGCACCGGACGCGCTCGCGCCGGTTCCTTTCAATCGCCTATCTGGCGCGGCGGCGGTGTGGTCTTTGGACCCAGACCCCGCGATTTCACCAAAAAAATCAGCCGGGCTACCCGCCAGCTCGCTTTGCGCAAAGCCCTCAGCGAACGCATCAAGGTCGGCGACGTCCTGATCATCGACGACTTGAAATTGTCTTCGCCCAAGACCAAGGAATTTACCGGCATGCTTGCCGCTCTGGAGTTGAAGGGCACAATCCTCGTCGTGGTTCACGGCGGCGACAAAAATTTGGTGCTGGCCTCCCGTAACATTGCGGGCCTCGAACTGGCCACCGGCGACTCGCTCAACACCTACCAGGTGTTGCGCAGCGACAAAGTAGTATTTACCCGCACCGCTTTTGAGAATATTGAGCAGCGCTTAAGCAAAGAATAAAATGAACTCGTTTGACATTATCAAAACGGTTCGCCTGACCGAAAAGGGAACACGGCAATCGGATAAAAACAACCAGTACACCGTCGTGGCCGATCCTCGCGCCAATAAGACGGAAATCCGCCATGCCGTGCAAGAGTTGTTCAAGGTCAAGGTCTTGCGCGTCAATACTCTGAATGTCCATGGCAAAGCCCGCCGCCGCCGCACGGCTGCCGCCGGCAGCGCCCCGGATTGGAAGAAAGCCATCGTCACTTTGAAGGTCGGCGATAAGATCACTTTGACCTAGACCGTTCCCGCCGTTGGCGGGCTTGGGTGTATCCCGGTGTGTTGCCGTCGCGAAGTCGGCCCGCCGGGAAGTGGTTTTCGGAGTTGCTGTTTTTCCCCGCAATCGCGGTCAACGCGTCTTAGCCGTTATTCAAGACCGCCGGATCGCCGTAGAGGGTGAATGATCCGGCCCGCTCTATTTTCACATCCATCAATTGCCCGCGATGGCGTTCATTGCCGGGGAAGATCACGATTTTGTTGCAGCGCGTCCGTCCCATGAAGCGCGCGGCGTTTTTTCTGCTCGGCCCTTCCGCCAGAATCTGCATCGTCTCGCCCACCCGTTCCTGGTAGCGCTCGCGTCCGATGGCATTGATGGTTTCCAGCAGCCGCGCGTTGCGTTCTTCCTTGACCGTTTGCGGCACTTGATCGGGCAGGGTGGCGGCGGGGGTGTCCTTGCGCTGGGAATATTTGAAAATATAGGCGTTGTCGAACCGGACCTCGCGCGCCAGTGAAAGGGTCTGCTCAAAGTCCTCTTCCGTTTCGCCCGGAAATCCGACGATGATGTCCGTGGTGACGCCCAAACGCGGCCGAAGGAGCCGGAGTTTCGCGATGATCTCCAGAAAACGTTCCCGGGTGTAGCCCCGATGCATCGCCTTTAGAATCCGGTCGCTGCCGCTTTGCAGCGGGAGGTGTGCGCTTTCGCAGAGCTTGGGCAACGCGCCATAGGCCGCCGCCAGGTCATCGCCATAACCTTTCGGATGCGGCGAGGTGAAACGGATGCGCTCCAACCCTTCAATCTCATGCACCGCCGTCAATAGTTGGACAAAACCGGATTGGCCGTTCTTCACCGGAATATCCCGCCTGCCGTAACTGGTGACGATTTGGCCCAAAAGCGTGATTTCCTTGACGCCGTTTTCCACCAATTGCCGGCATTCCGCCACGATGTCCGGGATGGCCCGGCTGCGTTCTTCACCGCGGGTGGCCGGGACGATGCAGAAGGTGCAACGCTGATTGCAGCCCTGCATGATGCTGACGTAGGCCGTGGCCGCGCCCGGTCGCAAGTGTTCCCTGATTGCCGCCTCGCTTCCCGCCTCGGTCTCGATGTCCACAATTTTGTCCCGCCGACCGGCCAGGATGTCGTCCAGATATTCTGCCGTGCGATGAGCTTTCGAGGTGCCCACGACGAAATCCACGTCGGGTAATTGATCGATCAACTGGCGTCCGCGGCTTTGCGCCATGCAGCCTAGGAAACCAAGGACGGTTTCGGGTCGGTGGCGGCGGATTCCGGCGGCGATGTTCTGCATCTTGCCGATGGCTTTTTGTTCGGCCATGTCCCGCACACTGCATGTGTTGAGCAGGATAATGTCCGCCACGGATTCGGAGGGGGCGAGGGTGTAACCTTTGGCGAGCAACTGGGCGGCAACGGCCTCCGAGTCGCGTTCATTCATCTGGCAGCCGTATGTTTTTATGTAAACACTGGGCATGATGGCTGCGGCCCCGGCCGGGTGGATTATTCCACCACGGTTTTGACCGTTCTGGCCTGCGCGGAGCGTTTGCGCTGGGTTTCGTCCAGGATTTTTTTCCGCAACCGCAGATTCTTGGGCGTCGCTTCCACGTATTCGTCAGGCCCGATGTATTCCAAGGCCCGTTCCAGCGACATGCGCAAGGGCGGGTTCAATTGGATGCCTTTGCCGTCGCCAGTCGAACGCATGTTGGTCAGTCGTTTCGCCTTGCAGGGATTGACCGGGATGTCGTTTTCGCGGGCGTTTTCTCCCACGATCATTCCTTTATAAATTTTGTCGCCCGGATCAACCATGAGCCGGCCGCGTTCCTGCACCATGTTCAGCGCATAGGCCATCGCTTCGCCGTTTTCCATGCTGACGAGCGAGCCGTTCTTGCGCGCCACGACATCCCCCCGGTCCGGTCCGTATTCGTGGAACAAGTGGCTCATCACGCCCAAGCCGCGGGTCACGTTGACCAAGTCGGTTTCAAACCCGATCAATCCGCGCATCGGGATCAGGGCTTCAATGGTGATTTCGTCGCCATGATGTTCCATGTTGACGATCTCGGCTTTGCGGTTGGAAAGATTTTCCATCGTCCCGCCCATGGCGTCCTTCGGAATTTCCAGGAAAAGCTTTTCGATAGGCTCCAGCAAATTGCCGGCGGCGTCCTTGCGATAAATCACTTCCGGCCGCGACACCAGCACTTCATATCCTTCGCGGCGCATCTGCTCCACCAGAATGGCGATCTGCATTTCACCGCGTCCCGCCACGTTGAAAATATTCGGGGCATCCGTCTGCGCAATCTTCAGTGCGACATTGGTCCGGACTTCCTTGGTCAGACGTTCCCATATGTGTCGCGCCGTCACCAGTTTGCCGTCCATTCCGGCCAGGGGGCCGTCGTTGACCGCGAACTGCATCTGGATGGTGGGGGGATCAATGGGCACAAACGGCAGAGGTTCCCGGGTGACATTGTCCGTGATCGTTTCGCCGATGAAAACTTCCTCAAACCCGGCCACGCCCACCACGTCTCCGGCGTGCGCTTCGGTAATTTCAATCCGTTTCAGTCCTTCAAAATGGTACAATGCGGTGATTTTGCCCGCAGTCTTCCGACCGTCGCCATGCAAACAGGCCGCTTCGTCGCCGACCTTGACCGTGCCGCTGTAAATTTTGCCAAAGGCGATACGTCCCAGATATTCCGAGTAATCCAGATTGGCCGCCAGCATCTTGAACTCAGCCAGCCCGCCTTGGGATTGGGGTGGCGGGATGTGTTTAACGATCGCGTCGAAGAGCGGCACCATGGTGGTGCTTTCGTCCTTCAGGTTGACCTTGGCATACCCCTCTTTGGCGCTGGCGTAAATCACCGGGAAATCCAACTGCTTATCCGTGGCGTGCAGCGATACGAACAGGTCAAAAACCAGGTCCAGCACCTTGTGCGGGTTGGCGTTCTCGCGGTCGATCTTGTTAATGACCACAATCGGCTTGGCTCCGGCTTCGAGCGCCTTGCGCAGCACGAAGCGGGTTTGGGCCTGCGGACCGTCGGCCGCATCCACCACCAGCAACACCCCGTCGATCATGTTCATGATCCGTTCCACCTCTCCGCCAAAGTCCGCATGGCCGGGGGTGTCCACGATGTTGATGTCGTAATCCTTATACTTAAAGGCCGCATTCTTGGCCTTGATGGTAATGCCTTTTTCCCGCTCCAGATCCATAGAATCCATGATGCGTTCCTCTGAGGAAATGGCTTGGTTGGCACGAAAGGTCCCCGATTGTTTGAGCAGGCAATCCACCAAAGTGGTCTTGCCGTGGTCAACATGGGCGATAATAGCGATGTTGCGAAT
>CAZLEE010000186.1:0-8860 GCA_964558455.1 uncultured Verrucomicrobiota bacterium
ATATTTTCCTGAAATACATTTGCGGCATCCAGCCCACCAGCGGCGGATTTGCCACGTTCGATGTCCGACCCGAAGCCGGCGGCCTGACCTTTGCCGAGGGGGCCGTTCCCACCGTGAAGGGACTCATCACCACGCGTTGGGAGAAAAGTGCTGCCGGACGGTTTGCACTATCGGTCCACGTTCCTGCCAATACTTGCGCATCCATTTATATTCCCAAACTCTCAAAGGGTAGTTTCACCATCAGTGAATCCGGAAAACTTCTGTGGCCGGCAGCATCAGAAGTCAAGGACCCCGGCGTGATCGCCGTCTCGGAAGAGGATGCTTCCATCAAATGCCTGGTGGGCGCGGGGGATTACCGGTTTAGCGAAACGCGCCGGAAAACTGACGACTCACCACCTTATTTCCTGCATTCGAAAACTCTGTGACAAATAGCAGTGTGAAATATTCCGATCCACCGCCTGTTTGCCGTCAGCGGGTGGCGCCTTCGTCGCGCGAAAGAAAAATGTGATATTTATGAGAACAAACGCAATTACAACCCTCGCAAGCAAACGGACAACGACGGCAGCCCTCCTGGTTTTTTTGACCATGGCTGGCGTAGTCCGGGCGCAAACGGTCAATATGACGAACGCCAGTGCCAGCGGCTATCGGAACGTCGCGTTTTGGAATGAACCGGGCGTCCAGGTTGAGGTCAGTTCGCACAGCTTTCGCAACGGCGGGATGACTGGCGAAGAGAGTGTGTGCCCGCTTAACCGGCCAGTTGTTCCCGCTGCGCCGGCTTCGCGTTGCTGGATCAGCAGTGAATATGAACATTTGCCCCAATGGGTGTGGATTCATTTCCCCGGCCCGCGACGAATTGACAAGGTGGTTCTCCGTGCCGCAAGCATGGAGACCAGCCCGGTTGAATTTTCGGGCCAATATTTGCCCGACGGCAGCGACATGTTCCACACGTTTTTCCATGTGCGGGACGCCCGGTTTGATCCCCGGACACTTTCCTATGAGGTGCGCTTTGAATCGCTTGTGACAAGCAACTTGCGCATCATGATCGAACGCAGCACGGCGTCCGTCACGCCTCAATCATGGGTTGCCGAACTGGCACAAGTGGAGGTTTACGGCGTCAATGCAACCAATGGCGCGGAAATAACCAGCGTCACCGCACCAGGGATCGCCACGGTCAATGTGGATTCCGGTCTCCGTCCCACGAAATTTGTTCCCGAGGTCAGGGACATGGGCCAGACGTTGGACATTAGCACCCCATGGTATCGCCTGGTGCTGGACAAGTCGTGCCCGCGAATAGTGAACCTCTCCTGGGATTCTCTGGGTCAGCGTGAATTGGACGTCAATTTTCTGCAGGAGAGCGGGGCATGTCCTGTATTGGATCCGATCTTTCAAAGCCCAATGCCGCTCGGAACCAGCACACTCACCCGAACCGGCAACGTGTTCCATTATTCTCAGGTGGAGGTGGCGACCGGCGCCTGCGAACAGGTGTCCATACGGGCGAACGAACGCGGATTTGATTTGGGGTTGGCGGCCGCGGCGAATCACGCGATCATGATGCGCGGCGGATTATTTCGCTTCCATTTCGCGGCCAACCAGACCCCGACAACGTTCGTGGGCCATCCCTCGGAGATCATGAATTATGTGGCCACACCTGCTTACCTGGCCGCGCCGGACTTCGGAACAGCTTATATCACCCGCACGGGCGATCCCTCTGCTTTCTACCGCAAACCATCCGCGCTTTTCCCCGCCAGCACGTACTGGGTGGACATCACGCCGCACCAACCGGCCGCCGAAGACGGTCTCAACGAAATTGGCCCCAAACCTTGGCGCGTCACCATGAGCTTTGAGGTCCAACAACCGGAGCCGTTGCCGGACTTGGTCAAGGGGGATTCGCGCTTGAATCGCTTTCCCAAATATTCATTGAACATGGTGCAATGGCGGCCCGATACCGGCATCATCGGCAACAGTGTGATGAGCGTGGACTGCGGGCTGGCGGTGCTTTTCTATGCCCAGCAGGCCGTTTTTGTTCCGCATCTCCAGGACGGCATTTCGCCGATGGCTCTGGTCGGTGCGTCCGTGGACCGTTATTTCCAAGGCGCCCCCGGCTACCAAATGCCCGGCCGAAATGTGTGCGCTCCCGACTGGTGGTCGTCACGCGAAACGGCCGCCTATCTGGTTATTTCGGCGTGGTATGTCGTCCGCACTGTCGGCGGTGTGGAACAGTTGCGCCCGTGGCTTGAACCGCTTGAATGCCTGGCCAATCATATCGCGGCGCAGTTCGGTCCGGACGGCTTGATCTACCACCATGGCCGCGGCAGCATGTGGTTTGACACTTACAAAATCCAAGGGGCCGACGCTTACTCCAACGCGGCTGACTACCGGGCTTTTCGGTGCATGACCGATTTGGAAACACTGGCTGGCCGGCCGGACATGGCCAGGCGTTATCAGGAAGATGCCGACCTCCTCGAGAAAGTGTATTTCAAGTCATTTTATAATCCTGCGACGGGGGTGCTGGCAGGTTGGCGGACTGAGGACGGGCAGCTACACGATTATATGTTTCTCTGGGTTAATGGCTTCGCCATATGCCAGGGGCTGGTGCCACCCGACAAGGCGAGAGCCATTCTGCAAGTGCTGCTGACCAAACTGGACGACATCGGTTTTCATTCCTACCCTTTGGGCCTGCCGACAAATCTGACCCCGATGAGTCCAGCCGACTATGCTCCCCATACGAGTGGCGCCCCCAAGCAGGCAAATGGAATGGACACTTGGCAGGTTTACATGAACGGCGGCGCCACGCCGGCGCTTGAGTATTACATGATCCAGGCGCTCTACCAAACCGGTCAATATGACGCGGCTGAACGTCTCCTCTGGCCGCTGATGGGGTCCTTCGAAAAAGGGACATTTAATGCCGGCATCCAACTGCCGAAGCAGAAGCAGCGTAATCCGGTCGGCAGCGCGTTTTATCGGTGGGATGGATCGCGTGGCGCCGGCGAAGGGTATTTGCCTGAAAATTGGGATGGCGTGGAGGCGCTGTTCACCGGTCATTATGGCATCGGCTTCGACAATGACGGTTACCATCTTGAACCTTGGTCCCCGCTAAAAGGGCAAAAGATTAAGTTGGGGCTGCCGTACATGGGAAAGCCCGTCCCGTATGTCACGAGGAACAGATGAACTGAACAATTTTCATTAGTCGGGTCCGATCCTGAACAGTTTTGTTGCGTTGGGCATTTTTATGCGCATACATTAGCTGTGGTTGTTGATCGAACAAGGCGTACTTATGAAAACATCGTTAATTCGTTCGCTTATACTCGTTGCCTCATCCTCCCTGCTCGTCGCTCCCCAGCATCTCCGCGCACAGCCTCAAACCGGGGACTGGAACATCGCGGTTCTTGATCAAATCCTTGCCGGAGTGCGGCCCGGCCAATCTCTCGTCCGGGTTGGCGACATGGATATTTTGGCCGCGAATCTTCAGGCGTGGCGCGATCAACTCGCCACGGGCGGACCAACGTCGTTGAGCGCGTTTAGCAGCTCCGCGCCCACTTGGCCGAACGGCGATGTCTATTACACTTTCTCCACTTCCGGCAGCAACGCTGTCCCCGCCAATCTGCAAAAGGCCTTCCTTGATGCCGCCGGCGAATGGGCCACGTTTGCCAACCTCCATTTCATCCCTTGGACCACCCAGGCCAACTATGTGACCGTTCAAGTTTTGGCCGGTTTGGAGGGAGGCGTGTCCGCTGTGGGGATGGTCGGCGGCCAGCAGTTTCTTTCCGTCGGACCGGGGGCCTGGAACCGTGGCACCTTGTGTCACGAGATCGGGCATACGCTGGGTCTGGTGCATGAACATCAACGCTCCGACCGCGACTCCTATGTGGCCATTCTCACCAACAACATTGTCCCCGGCGGCATCGGCAACTTCGTCCTGCTCGGCAATTCGCTCAATCAGGGACCATACGATTTTCTGTCGGTCATGCATTACGCGCGCAATTATCTGGCCGGCCCGGAGTCATCCGGGTTTGACTCGACCAATTCCGGGGGGCCGGATACCATTGTGACGCTTCCCGCCTACACCAATTACATCGACCTCATGGGCGAACCTGGTCCCGTTGTCCTGAGCGACGGGGACCGCGCGGGCATGGCGGCCATTTACGGTCCTTCTGTGCTGCCCATCACCGCGGTGGTCGCCAACACCCAGGACAGCGGCCCGGGCAGCTTGCGCGCGGCGCTATACTATGCTTATGACACCCCCGGAACTCACATTGCCTTTGATATTCCCACCAACGATCCCGGCTGCACCAACGGCGTTTTTACCATCCAGCCTTCCGACCAGCTTCCCTGGCTGGTCAACGGCTCCTTCCTGGACGGGGCGAGCCAGCCAACCAATGCCCAATCAAACACAAACGGCCCGTGCATCCAGATCAACGGGGCGCTCGCCCCCCGTCCTGACACGTATGCAAACGGGCTGGTGCTGGGCGGCTCCAATTGCGCCGTGCGGTCGCTCGTCATCAACGGGTTCGCCGCATTTGGCATTTTAATCACCAATGCAACCAGCAATACCGTTGCCGGCTGTTATCTTGCCACCGATCCGACCGGGACCATTGCGGCCAGCAACGGGCTGCCGGCCTTGAATATTTCCGCCGGCGGCAACGGCATCTCCACCGGCAACATCATCGGCGGCGCCACCGCGGCGGCGCGCAATGTGATTTCCGGAAGCGGGTTTCAGGGAATGACGATTCTATATCCGGGCACGACCGGCAATTTCGTTGAGGGAAATTATATCGGCTTGAACGCGGCAGGCACGGGCGCCCTCCCCAACGCCTGGGAGGGCATGGAGATTGCCGGAGGCGCGCAAAGCAATTGCATCGGAGGAACGTCGCCCGCCTTGCGCAATATTATTTCCGGCAACGGACTTCAAGGTGTTCTGATTTCCGACGCGAACACCATCGGCAATGTCGTTGAAGGCAACTTCATCGGCTTGAATCCTTCTGGCAATGCTGCCATTCCCAATTCAGTTGGTGTCAATATAATCAGCAATGCGCAGGGGAATCTGATTGGCGGCGCCGCGCCTGGGGCGGGCAATGTCATTTCCGGCAATTCCATCCAGGGTGTTGCTTTGCAGGATTCCGGCACGACCGGCAATCTTATTGAAGGCAACTGGATCGGGCTGGATGGGACCGGCACTGTGGCCATCCCCAACGCCGCTTCCGGCGTGGAAATATTTTCCGGCGCGTTTGCGAATGTCATTGGCGGCACAGCGCCGGGAGCGGCCAATATCATCTCCGGCAACGCAGGGGACGGCGTGGTGATTGATGAATCCGGCACGACCAACAATCTGGTCGAAGGCAATTGGATCGGGCTGGATGAGACCGGCACAGTGGCCGTCCCGAACGCCTATTCCGGCGTGGAACTGCTCCTCGGCGCGCAGGGAAATGTCGTTGGCTGCGTCGGCGGCCGCAACTTCATTTCCGGCAATACGCTGAACGGCGTGTTAATTGATGACGGCGCGTTTGACAACATTGTGCAGGGAAATACCATCGGCCTGAATGTTTACAACGCCGCCGCCGTTCCCAACGTTCAGGCCGGCGTGGGCATGTTTGGCGACGCCACTTCGAATGTGGTCGGAGGCACGACTTTGGGCGCAGCCAACCTGATTGCCGACAATTTGGGCGGCGGCATCGTGCTTTACTATGCGGACACGACCAACAACGTGCTTCGCGCCAATTCGATTTTCGGCAACGTCGGCGTCGGAATCGGCCTCTACGAAAGCGCGAATCAATCCGATTCCGAATCCGCCCCGGCACTTGTTTCCGCCGTGGCGGCCGCCAACACCGCCATCTCCGGCACGCTCGCCAGTCTGGCCAATGCCACGTTCCAGCTTGATTTCTACGCCAGCCCGCCTCCCGCCGATCAGGCGCAGGCCGGCACCTATCTCGGAACCGCCGCCGTGGCCACCGGAGCGGACGGAACCGCCAACTTTACCAACAGCGTAGGCTCGTCCGTTCCCGTTGGGCAGATCATCACCGCCACCGCCACCGATCCCTACGGCAACACTTCCTCCCTGTCTGCGGGTGTGGCCGTCACCGGCACGAATCCCACCAACGCGCCCAGTCAGCCGGTCATCGACAACGTTTCCGCAAACGGCGCTTCCATCAACGTGAATTTTCCGTCCGTCCAAGGGACCGTTTATCGTGTCGTTTACAAGGATAATCTTGCCGCCACCAACTGGTCCATCCTGGCCGATCAAATCATTGGCACGGGCGGCTTGATCCAGCTTGCCGACCCGGGGGCGGCCGCGCTGCCCCAGCGCTTCTTCCGCCTTGGCGTATTGCCGTGACGGATTGGCAATGTTCGACATTCCCGGCGTTTGTTTTTTCCATCAGACGAAGACACGGGCCGCCGCTTGCGTTTCCCTCCCGGGCACGTATCCTTCGCCTGACGTTTTATGAAGCTGGCTGAATTTCGCCTTTCCCCGCGTCTCCGAATCTGGCTGTGGGGATTGTTCCTGGTCATCGCCACTGTGATGACTTACCAGCCGGCATGGAATGGCAAACTCATCTGGGACGACGCCGCTTACCTGACCGCAAGCCCGGTGCTGACCGCGCCGGACGCGTTGCGGCGGATTTGGTTTTCCCTGGAATCGCCCTCGCAATATTTTCCGCTGACTTACACCTCCTTTTACCTGGAACGTCTCCTGTGGGGACCGAATCCGATGGGTTGCCATATCGCCAACCTCCTGCTGCACGCCGCCAACGTGCTGCTGCTCTGGCGGTTGCTGGCGCGGCTGCGCGTGCCGGGAGCGTGGTTGGCGGCGGCCATCTTCGCGCTCCATCCGGTGCAGGTGGAATCAGTCGCGTGGATCGCGGAGCGCAAGAATGTCCTGATGGGGTTTTTCTTTCTGCTCGCGCTCCTGCAATGGGTCCGGTTCATTGACGAAAAAACCCTGCGCCCGTGGCGTTGTTATATTTTGGCGCTGGTTTTCCATGCCTTGGCGCTTTCGGCCAAAACGACGGCTTGCACGTTGCCGGCGGCACTGCTCCTGATCTTGTGGCTGAAGATAACGCCCATCAACTGGCGTCGGCTGACGCAGGTTGCGCCGTTTGCGGGCATAAGCGTCGGCATGGGGTTGGTAACGATTTGGTGGGAGCGTTTTCATCAAGGCACCCAGGGCCAATTATTCGCCATGGGAGCGGTGGACCGATTGCTGGTGGCGAGTCGGGCGGTATGGTTCTACGCGGGGAAATTGCTCTGGCCGGCCAACCTGACCTTCAGTTATCCGCGATGGGAAATCTCGGCCTCCGACGCGGGCGCGTACGGATGGATCGCGGCCACGGCGATTTTGGGCTTGGTGATTTGGCGGGTGCGGCGGTGGACCGGACGAAGTGTGGAGGTGGCGGCGGTGTTTTTCGTGGCAACATTGAGTCCGGTGCTGGGATTCGTCATGCTCTATACCTTTAAGTATTCGTTTGTGGCGGATCATTACCAATACCTGGCCTGCATTGGCCCAATCGCGCTGGCGGCGGCGGCCATGGAAATGGGCCTGGGCCGTGTAACGTGGGGAAAACCTTTTCTTCGGCCGGCATTGTGCATCGCGCTGCTGCTAACGCTGGGCACACTGACTTGGCGGCAAAGCCGGATGTACACCGACATGGAAACGCTCTGGCGCACAACCCTTGAACGGAATCCCGATTGCTGGATGGCCCAAAACGATCTCGGCGCAATTCTGTATGAGAGGGGGGAATCGGACCAGGCCATCGCCCTGTTCCGAAAATCGCTGGAGATCGAGCCGGACATCGCCGAAACCCACAACAATCTCGGCGCCGCCCTCGATAAAAAAGGCCAATTGGACGAGGCTATCGCCCAATTCCAAAAGGCGGTGGCCATCCGGCCTGACTTTGCCGAGGCCCATCGCAATCTTGGCGACGCTCTTCTCCGAAAAGGACGGGTGGACGAGGCCATCCTTCAGTTCCAGGAGGCGGTGACCATCCGGCCTGACATCGCCAAAGCCCATCACAATCTGGCCGACGCCCTGCTGCAAAAAGGGCGGGTGGACGAGGCCATTCTCCAGTTTCAGGAGACGCTGAAAATTCAACCCGAAGCCGCCGGCGTGCATTACAATCTCGGCCTCGCGCTGCTCCAAAAAGGACGGCTGAATGAGGCCGCCGTTCAGTTCCAAAAGGAAGCGGCCATCCGGCCCGACCTTGCCGAGGCTCACAACAATCTGGGCTACTGCCTCATCCGGGCGGGGCGCGCGGATGAAGCGGTCGCGCCTTTGCGCAAGGCGCTGGAAATTCGTCCCGACTATGCCGAGGCTCGTTACAATCTGGGCAACGCCTTCCTGCAAAAAAAGCAGACAGACGAAGCCATCCTCCAATTCCAAAAATTGCTGGCCCTCCAACCCGGCTCCGCGGAAGCCCGAAGAAAACTCGCCGGCATCGCCTGGCTGCTGGCGACCTCGCCCGATCCGTCCCAGCGCAATGGAACCAAAGCGATTGAACTGGCCCGGCAGACGGACCAGCTTGCCCGGGGCGGCGATGCGACGATGGCCGCCACACTGGCAGCCGCTTATGCCGAGGCGGGACAGTTTGATCAGGCGGTGGCAGCCGCCCGGCGCGCCCTGCAATCAGCCACCCGTCAGGACAACTCCACCCTGGCCGCAGCCATTCAGGCGCAACTCCACTGCTACGAAGCCCGATCCCCCTTCCGAGACACAACAGTATCCCGGTGATCTTGCTTCATTTTTTTCCTTGGATTCTTTCGGCTTCCACAATGAGACGGGATAATGAAACGCCAAAGGCCATTGCAATGGCTTGAGCAGTGTCCAGATTCGGGCTTCTGGCTCCACGCTCCAAAAGTCCTATGTACGTTT
>CAZLEE010000187.1:0-8811 GCA_964558455.1 uncultured Verrucomicrobiota bacterium
ACAAAAATGCTGATTTTATTGGTACTATTTTGAGTTTTCAAACAGGCTCTTAGACCCAATTCCTATACGGCATTGCGTTTAGGCAAGACGTGGTTGGCTACATTGATACGAATTTACAGAAGTCTGATGGAGCCATATTAAGGACCGACACCAGAGAGCGCGTGCAGACACCGGCGGCAGGACGGGAGAGTTTGCTGGATGAGTTTGAGCGCAGCGGGTTGAGCGGAGCCAAATTCGCGGCGGGGGCGGTCAGAGGCGGCGCTTGAATTTCCGGCAGGCGGCGGCGGGGGCGGGGGCGTTGAGGATGGCGGAGATGGCGCAGATGCGGGTGGCGCCGGCTTGGCGGACTTCGCTTAGGTTGCTCAAATTGATTCCCCCGATGGCGAACCACGGGATTTTTACGTTCGCCGCAGTCCACCGGACGTAATCCAGCGTGACGGGTGTCGCGCCGGGTTTGGTGGTGGTCGCATAAACGGGGCCGATGGCGATGTAGTCGGGGTGCGCGGCGAGGGCGCGAAGGGCCTGATCGGGGGCGTGGGTGCTGAGGCCCAGGCCGGGCCGGCGGGATGTCCCGGCTGGACAAATGAGTTGCGAGGCATCGGTCAGGCCGGCATCAAAAAAGTCTTCCTGGCCCAAATGACAGAGATCGGCACCGACCTGGCAGGCGATGTCCCAGTGGTCGTTGATGACCAGACCGACGTTGGCTGATTGCAGGACGGGGAGAATTTCGCCGGCCAAACGGCGGATTTCGTCAGGGGTTGCGCCTTTGGCGCGAAGTTGAATCAGGTCCGAACCGCCGTCGCACAATTGCCGGGCGACGTCCGCCGCCGGCCGTCCCCGCAGGCAGACGGTGTCGATGAATGTGTAGAGAAAGCACTGGGCCAGGGGCTTCATCTTGGGCGTGGTTCGGGGGCAGGTCAGGTTTGTTCCTCGATCAATTCGTGCCGCGAGCCGTCGAGCAATTGTTCCAGGAAACTTGTGTTGTACACGCCGCGCCGGAAATTCGGGTCCTGCATGATGGCTTCCTGAAAGGCAATGGTGGTTTTGATGCCGGTGATCATGTACTCGCTCAGGCACCGGCTCATTCTGTCTATGGCTTCGCGCCGGTCGTTGCCGACGGCGACCAGCTTGCCGATCATGGAATCGTAGTTGGACGGAATGGTGTAGCCGGCGTAAACGTGGCTGTCCACGCGCGCGCCGTGGCCGCCGGGGGGATAATACATTTCGACCCGGCCGGGACAGGGGCGGAAATCATCGAAGGGGTCTTCGGCGTTGATGCGACATTCGATGGCGTGTCCGTGCATGTGAACTTCGCTTTGCGACATGCGCAAAGGTTCGCCCATGGCGATGGCGATCTGCATCCTGACCAAGTCGATTCCGGTGACTTCCTCCGTAATGGCGTGTTCGACTTGAATGCGTTTGTTGACCTCGAGAAAGTAATAGTTGCCGCGCTCGTCCACCAAAAACTCGACTGTGCCGGCGTTGGTGTAATGGGCGACCTCGGCAATGCGGACGGCGGCCTTGCCCATTTTTTTGCGGAGATCCTTGAACTTGCCTTCAATCAACGGCGAAGGGGTTTCCTCAACCATTTTTTGGTTGCGGCGTTGCACGGAACAATCGCGTTCGCCCAAATGGATGATATTGCCCTTCTGATCGCCCAGTATCTGGAATTCGATGTGGTGGCTGTTTTCGATCAGTTTTTCGATGTAAACCCCGGAATTGGAGAAGGACTTTTCGGCTTCGGTCCGGGCGGTATGGTAACCCTTGATGAGCGAGACGTCGTTGTGGGCGCTGCGCATGCCGCGACCGCCGCCGCCGGCGATGGCCTTGATCATGACGGGGTAGCCGATGCGTTTGGCCACGGCCAGCGCATCCTGCTCGCTATCAACTGGGCCGTCCGAGCCGGGAGGGGTCCGCACTCCTGCCTGCTTGGCCAGGGCGCGGCTGACGGTTTTGTCTTCCAACGCGTTCATGGCGTGGGAACTGGGACCGATAAACTTGATGTTGCAGCTATCGCAGACATCGGCAAAGTGGGCGTTTTCGGAAAGGAATCCGTAGCCGGGATGGATGGCATCGACGTCGGCGATTTCGGCGGCGCTGACGATGCGGTCAATGCGCAGGTAGCTTTCGTTGCTGGGCGCCTTGCCGATGCAGATGGCTTCGTCGGCCATCTGGACATGCATGGAATTGGCGTCCACCTCCGAATAGACCGCGACGGTCCGGATATTAAGCTCCTTGCAGGCGCGGATGATGCGCACGGCAATTTCGCCACGATTGGCGATCAGAATTTTTTCAAACATGGCAGTATTCCGGCGAACCTGCCGGCTTAATTGGGCCGGATGCGGAACAGGGGCTGGCCAAACTCAACCGGCTTGGCGTTTTCAATGAGGATATGAGTGACGACCCCTTTGGCTTCGGCCTTGATTTCGTTCATCACCTTCATGGCTTCGATCAGGCAAACCACAGTATCGGGCATGACTTCGGTACCCACCTCAACATAACTGGCTGACTCGGGGGATGGAGAGCGGTAAAAAGTGCCGATCATGGGAGACTTGATTTCCACAAGCGACGGGCCGGACGGAGCCGGTTGAGGAGCGGCGACCGCCCCTCCGGGAGGCACTGTGGCCGCAGGCAACGCCACAGGGTAAGGAGCCGCCGACTCTTCCGCAGGCGTCGCACCTGCTACACCCCGTTTCAACTTGATCTTAAAATCCTGGCGTTCTAGTTCAAACTCGGACAAAGAATTCTTCCGCATCAGGTCTATGATGGACTTAATGTCTTTCAAATCCATAACGCCTCCTGTGGGATTCTCTCAAACTCATTATTTTGCCAGATATTCATCGAAAAAAAGGCGACAACCACTCATCAAATCGAAATTTGATTGTTTTGAGCCTAAAGACGAAGTTTGAATCCGTCAAGCTATAAATAAATCCAAGAATTCTACGTATTAGTAAAACCCCAGTTTATCCGAAAAAACCACAAAAAGTTAACGTTAATCCTTAAATTTAATGCTATAACCCATTAAAAAGAACATCGGCCATGCCAGTGCTGGCATATAAAGGTGGTAATCCACCAAACTGTGCAAACAGAGGCATAACAACCCAAGCCCGATTGCGAAATGGATGTCATACCCAATTAATTTCTCGCGAATTCTATAACGATACAGTCCAATTAACACCCATACAAACATCGTTAAATAGGCCAAAAATCCCAGAAAACCCGAATCGCAGGCTTGTTCGAGATAATCATTGTGGCAGAGACGGGCCATCTCATCATTGGGTTGCTTGATTTTGGCATATGAGGCGCCAAAAGTGCCCGGACCGGTTCCAGTGACGGGATGTTCCCTGGCGATTTGGATTGCGGCGCGCCAGTAAGTGAACCGCGCGCCAACACTGTTTTTCTCTTTATGGAAAAAGGCGGCATTGCGGATGCCGAACCCGGCCAGGCCAAGAATCAGAACCCCCCAGATCAATCCCCGTTTCCAATTGGCGGAAAGGTTTGAGTATCCCAGCACGATCATGCCGGCGACCAAAGCGACCAGCCATCCCGCCTTGGAACGGGACCAATAGAGACAGGCCAACCCGCATCCACCCAGGATGATGACGAACGCCCATCGCATGACGGGGTGGACTTTTGGGGTGATTTGCCAGAGAAACACCAGCGAGATCGGCAAAAGCAGCTCCAACCCGCCCGCCAAGGCGTCTGGATTGGAAAAGGTGGAAAAAACGCGTCCGCCGGAGACTCGTGCCAGATAAGCGGGATCCAACGGCGCAGCCCCGGGATTGGCATTCAGGATCATCTTGCGGGTGGCTTCCAGCCCGCCAAAATGCTGTTCAAAACCAATGTGGATGATCCAGCACAACGCCAAGGCCAGGGCCGTCCACAACAGCCACGGATTGCGCGCCTCTTTCATGGCAAAGCAGCCCAGGTAAAACAAGATCACGCACGCCGCGAAATGCTGGACCGTCATCCCGCTTAATCTGGGGCTGATCGAGTAGGCCGCCGCAATGAACTGCCACCCCAGCCAGATTGCCGGAAGGAGCAGCGGCCAGCGGAATTTCAGCCCTTTCCAAGGCACGGCAAATAATCCCGCCACAATCAGCGGCCCCATCAAAAGATAACCCAACTCTATTTGCCACGACTCAAAAATGGCGGCGCTGGCGTTTTCCGGGGGCGTGATGAGACTTTCCAGGACGATCGGGTAGCCAAACTTCAATACGGCGACAAAGAAAAACAGGGCGGCGGCCGCGACGAAAATTCGAGGGCGGAGACTTTCCGGTCGCTCTGTCGCAACTGTTTTATGGATAGCGGCCATGGCGGCCTAAAGTTTAAGTTTAAGGAAGCCAACCTCCAAAGCCAGCGCTTCCTGGACGTTGGAATGAAGCTGGCGTTGCAATCGGTCCACTTCCTCCAGGTTGGTCAAAGCCTCGGCGGAAGAAATACGCGCGGCCACCGCCTGCACCGAGTCGGCCAGATCGGGGAATGAGAGCAATTCCGGGCCGGCAGACAGGGTGCGCAGCCAGACATCGCGCAGCCACCATTGCAAGGCGCCGATCACGTCGGCCCGTTGCCGCCGGTATTCGGCTTCGATGGCCGCAGCCAGTTCTTCTTCCAGCTTTTCCCGCATTTTGGAATCCAGATCGTCGTAACGCTCCAGCGGCGACCGCGCGGTCAGCGCCTCCTCAATCGCGGCTTTTTGTTCGCCCAGCTTCCGGGCCATAATTCCCAGCAATTGATAATGCGAGAGCAATCCCTTCTTGCCGGCGGCGGCGGCGGCGCTGAAGGAGGCGATCCATTCTCTTTGGGCGGCGTCAAATTGCGTTCCGGATCCGGCGAAACCGAGGCGCAAACAACGCGACAGAATGGTGTCCAGCAACCGTTGCGGCTCGGTGCTGAGCAGGATCAAAATGGATTTGGAGGGCGGTTCTTCCAGGGTTTTCAGAAAGGCATTGGCCGCCTGCAAGTTCAAGCGATCCGCCGCCACGATGATCCCCACCTTGAACTCCGCCACGGTCGGTTTCAGGTTGACCATTTGCATCAGTTCGCGGACCTGGTCGATGGTGATGATGCGCGACTTGGATTCGGGGCGGACCCAGAAGACGTCGGGATGATTGAAGTCATTAATGCGGCGGCAATTATCGCAAGTGTCGCAGGAATCGAGGGCCAGGCCGTTGGCGGCGCGGCGGGTTGGGGAAAGGCAGTTGGCAACCTTGGCCAGGGTGCGGGCCATGTCTTCCAATTCCTTCAGCGCGTTGCCGCTAAAAAGATAGGCGTGGGCCAGCCGGTTCCGTTCCAAACTGCGTTGCAGCAATTGGGTGACGCGGACTTGATCGGGAAAGTCGGAGAACATTGCTTATATTCCTCTTTGGTCCATCTCTTTTTGATCCATCTCCCTTTGGTCAATATTTTTGACCGCCAGGGGGATGCTGCACAATTGCCGGTGGTCCAGATAGACATTCACCGCGTAAAGACCGAATTGCTCAAAGGTCAATTGTTGAATGTTCACGATGAAATTCCGGGAGAGAAAAGTGGCATCGGCTGGAAACGTCACGTTCAGCGGCACTTCGGTGCCTTGAATGATGGGCAGTCCGTCCTCATCGACAAAATATATGTCCAGGCGATGTGTGCCTTCCTCTATCCGGTCAAAGGCAATGCGCAATGCCACGGAACATTGGGCGTGCTGGGTCGGCAACTGGGGCGCATAAATCGTGTCGAATGTGCCCAGCAGGTTTAACTTCCCGTTGTAATCCGTTGCCGCATCGCACAAAACAGCCACTTGAATGGTCATATTTTTCCCGAGTGTACGCCATGGGCCGGATTATTCAGCAATTATTTTGGAGCCTAGTCCGGTGCGTTGCGGCCCATCACGTTTATTTGATATTATGACCCGAACAAAACCGCGCGCCGGCAAAAAGGAAGCTTGGCCTCTTTCACGGACAATGGTCTAATCCCGCCATGCGTGCGTTAATTGTTGGTTGCGGCTATGTCGGCCTGCCATTGGGGGCGGAGCTGGTGCGGCTGGGTCACGAGGTTTGCGGGGTGACCCGCACCACCGGCAAAGAAGCCGCGCTGGAGGCCTGCTCAATCAAACCATTCACCGCCGACATCACGCGGCGGACGGACCTCGACCGCCTGCCGCAGCCGTTTGATTGGGTGATCAACACCACCTCCTCCAGCCAGGGCGGCATCGACGATTACAAGCGGGTCTATGTGGAGGGAACGCGAAATTTGATTGACTGGCTGGCGGGTTCGCCGCCGAAAAAATTCGTTTACACCAGCAGCACCGGCGTTTACGGCCAGACCGACGGATCGCAGGTGAAGGAAAGCAGCCCGACGGAACCGGCGGGTGAAACCGGGCCGATCCTCGTCGCCGCCGAAAAACTGCTCCTGGAGGCGGCGCGCGACAAAAAATTTCCGGCGATCATCCTGCGCGTGGCCGGCATTTACGGGCCGGGCCGCGGCCATCTTTTCCTGCAATATTTGAAGGACGAGGCGCGCATGTCGGAGCGGGGGGAACGTTTGCTCAACATGATTCATCGCGCCGACGTGGTGAACAGCATCCTGGCGGCGCTCAAGAGCGGCCGCGCCGGCGAAATCTATAACGCGGTGGATGACGAGCCTGTGTCGCAGATTCATTTCTTCCACTGGCTCTCCGAAGCGCTGGGCAAGGGGATGCCGCCCTTTGGCTCCGAAACACCGCCGTCCGGCTTGAAGCGTCCTGTCACACACAAAAGAGTCATGAACCGCAAGCTGAGGATGGAATTGGGCTGCCAGCTCAAGTATCCCACCTTCCGCCAGGGATACACGGCGGAGATTCAACGCCTGCAAGACGCCGGGGAACTCTAGGCAGGGGCTAAAATGGGGAACGGGGGGAAGCCCAAGCCAATCCCGAAGGGATTGCATCATTCAGCCCGGAGGTTGCGAGGAACGGGCTACCTTGGGCAAATAAAACAAAACGACACATCAACCCTGCAAAGGGTTGCCAATCAATTCCCTGATCCCCAAATATCCAACGAAATTATGGAGTCAGTTGGATGGGTAGGGCGTTGGTCTTGGTCAGGAAATAGCCGGCGCCGCTGGCGGCGTTGGGCAGGATCGCGCCGTGGGCTTGCACTTTGTTGTTTCCACTGCCGTTGGTCACGGTGAGCAGGCCGGTCTTGGGGTTGACTGTGCCGCTGACCGATGGGCCGGTGATCCGGCCCGCAGCCGAAATGCTCACGGCGATGTTGGTCCCGGGCAGTGACAGATTTGACAGGGTGTCAAAACTGGCGGGCGAATTGGTCCAGGGCGAGAACAGGATTTGATTGGTGAGGAGGATGTTGGTGAATCCATTCCAGTATAGTGCAGCCGGGATGGCGGGACGAATCCAAGTCAGGTTGACGCCTGACGTGTTGGTCGGGTCCAGGTTGATCCAGCCAAAGAGGAGGCCCTGGTTCTGGTAGAGGCTGGCATAGATGGGTACGTAGCCGTCCTGGGAAACCGGCACGGTTTGGTTGAAGGCGGTGCCATCGGCCAAGGCTCCGGTGATTTTGGCATTGGCCAGGCCGGGATTCCCGGGTGTGCCGGCGTAGTTGGTAATCAAGGCATAGCCATAGCCGCCGGGCGAATCAGTGGGCGGGTTGTTGCTGGCATCCGGCGGGATCAGCAGGGTGTATTCTCCGGAAGGCAGGGTGTTGGCGGCGAGATCGGCCAGAAGATTGGCCGTCCAATTATTATTCGCCACCGTTCCTGCCACTTGGGGCGCGGCGTTGGCCGGATTATTGGTTAGAGTCAAATTCACGGTCAGAGGGCCTCCCAAGCTGTTGGGGAAGGGAATGACATTGGTGGCCGAAGGGCTGGCCAAGTCGAATTTGCCGCTGAAGGAATGGCCCGTGCCGTTGATCACGAGCGATCCGCTGTAAACTCCATTTGTCCCGACGGTTAGATTTTTAAGCATGCCGGCGCTTTGAGTGGAAACGCCGGCGGCGGCGGAAAAAAGCCCGTTGTAGGAGCCTTTGGGGGCAAGGAACGGGTTGGTGACGAAATTGGCCTGCAACACAATGCTGGAATCAGTCTTAATGATGAGAGGATTCCGATTGGTCATGGTCAAGCTGCCGGTCCAATTGGAAAACACCCAGCCGCTGGCCGCGATCGCGGTCAGGGTATAAGGCGCGTTCGGCTTCAAATTTTTGCCATTCATGTTGGGCGACACGACGCCATTGCCGGTGGTGATTATTATCAAGTTAACGTTTGTGGTGTCAGGGGCGAAGTTGGCCGTGATGACCATATTCGAGGTGGCGGTAATCGTGAGCGGGTTGGCATCCCCGGTCGCGTCCCCGCTCCAGCCGATGAAATTATAGCCGCTGCCTGCCACAGGGGTCACCAAGTATGAGACGCCCGTCAACAGATTGGTGTCCGTCGCGCCACTGCCATACGATCCTATATTCATTTCAGGATACCACCAATACGTCTGATTGACGAAGATCTGCCATTGCGACCCGGCGTTGATTGCCCCCAATGGGGCGATTGTCACCTGCAACGAACCGGTGGGGGCCGAGCTGTTTAGCATCACGGTCGGTATTCCACCAAACGTCGCGCCCCAACCGGTGGCACCGGACAAATAATAGGCCGTAGCGGAGTAATCATCATAAAACACGTTTGAACCAACCGTTGGAGCATTACCCAGAAAATAAACGATGGTCAGGTAGTCGCAGTTCTCAAACGCGCCATTCCCGATGTTGGTCACGCTGCCGGGGATGTTGGCGATGATCAGGTTGTAAGAGCCTGTTTGAAAAGTCAGTATTTCTCAGCCGAGACGTTTGAGCATAAGGC
>CAZLEE010000188.1:0-8768 GCA_964558455.1 uncultured Verrucomicrobiota bacterium
ATACCATGACGCCTATCTTGCGGTTGAATAGTGGTGCCAGGCGTGACGCTTACGCGCGATGAGCGAATGAGGAAGGTTTTCACGACGGCCCACAAGGCGAGCAAGGCCAGCACGCCACCCAGAAATTGCCTGCCCCGGCTGCCGGCTTGGTTGTTGGCGGCAGTGAATTGGATGGTAAGCGGCTTTTCAATTCCAGTTTGCAATACTTGCGTGAAACCTTGATGCAGTCCGCTGACCGGCAGGTTGACATGCAAGGGCCGCACTCGCGCCACTGCCAGTTCCTGGGCTTGGGCCAATCTGGTCCACTGGGCTTGCGCGATGAGTTCGCCGTCGTTGCTGGCCGGGGCCTGCGAGTTGTTGCTGTTGCTGAAAACGCGTTGTTGCTGCCTGAGATTTCCCGCCTGAATGCTGTCGATGTCCTTCTTCAAAGCATCAAGTTGCGAACGCGAGTCGGCGTCGGCGACCGCGTAATTGTCATACGAACTGAAGCGGTTGATTCCGCTGACGTCGCCGCTGGCCAGTTTTCTGCGGACATTGCTGATGAAATCCTTGGCGGCAGTTTGTTTGGTTTCCGTCTTTTCGGCTTCCTGCGCGCGGTATTCGCTCAGCGAGTAGCTTTGCACGATGGGAGCGGCTTGCGCTTCATGGGTCATGCTGCCCGCGAATTGGCTGTAATCGTAATCAGGCGGCAGGTAAAGGTCCCAGCGGACATTGTTCAAGGGCACGCCGAGCCGGGGAGAAACCATGTTTACTTCGCCCCGTCCCTTGGGAAATTTTTCACTGCCTATGTAGGTCACTTCAATCGGCACCGGGGCGCCGGCATCACAAGCGGGACGGCGGCGATGAAAGCCAGGTGCAACACCCGCCCGGAAATCAGCAGCGCCCCCACGGAGCCAATGGCCAGGGCCGCGCCGAGCGTTATCATCAAGCTGCTGCGGTTGTGACGGCATTGCCACCAAACCAGCAGCAACCCGCACAGAAACACCGCCGTTTGCAAGCCCGACCGAATGATGGCAAAAATGACGGAATTCATGACCGACATTTTGATGGTCAAAGGTTCGCCCCCGGTATTTAAAACCTTGGTGAAAGTAAAAGGCTGGCCCAGTCGCGGAATATCAATATGGATGGAACGAAGCCCGGCTGCCGTGGGCGGAGTTGGAGCCGGCATCGCTGCTGTCGCGACAGCCTCATTCACAGGCTGCATCGTTTCCAACGCACCAGCCGCACTCATAGCCGGCACCGCTTCCGGAGCGACCGCCGCACTCGCAGGCTGCACCGCTCCATTGGCCATTCCTTCCGGCTTGTTCTGAAAAGCGGGGCGTGAGGCGGGTGGTTCAGAAGACATGACAACCGGCGGCGGCGGGTTCGCGAAGTGGGCCGCTTCTTCGCGCCTCTCGGCTTCGGCGAATTGGACGCTGGACATTTGTTGGACACTGCCATCGCCCAACAGCACGGCGCGCCCGTGCTGACCGTAAGGCGAGAAGGCGATGATCACGTTGGGATCGCCCAAGGTTTTGCCAGCGCCGACATAAATGAAACGCTCGCCGCTTTCCGGGTCCACCAATAACTTGTCCGACTGGCCGTATTCGTTTCGGGCGTCCTCCAGGTGGATCGGCAAACGGTTCGTGTTGTTTTCATCGGCGAATATCCTCAGAGCGATGCCAATTTGTTTCAGATTATTGACAGCGCTGATGCGTGTCGCCTTTTGCTTGGCCTTTGCCAAGGCGGGAAGCATCATGCCGGCCAGTATCGCGAAGATGGCCAAAACAGCCAGGACTTCGATCAGACTCCTGCGCGGGGTTTTCGACCCGATCACCACCAGAAGGATGACCAGGCCCGCCACGAAGGTCCCAATCAGGCCGCCAGCGTGTTCCGCCCAAACGTCCGAGTAAAATTCGGTGAAGCGGCTCAGGGCATCGTGCAGGTTGTAGGTGGTGCCGCGCATGACCGTCATGGTGCCGCCAAAGGACGAGACGTGGCAATTTTCCGGGGCGAAAAGCTCCCACTCGGCAAAGGTGTTGGGCAGGTCTGTTTTGGGCGCCTGGAGCGCCACGTTCACCGGCAGCCAGCGCGATTTGACCGAACTGGCATCTTGCGCATAAACGATGTCAACGGCAAAGGCTTGGTCACGGTCAGCGCGCTCCGGGAGGGAAACGAGCAACCAGCCGTTGTCCTGCCCGGCCTTTGAAGTTATGCCGTCCACGCTGCACCCCCAGAAGCGCGCGTCCGGAGGCAATTGGAAGCGTTGGAATTGTTTGCCGTTGTTTTTCACCATGAAAGAGGCTTGGGTAAGCATTTCCCCGGAGTCAGTCAGAACGGAGGTTAGTTGCGTGCGATCAGCCACGGCATCCAACACCGGAGCCTCCTGTTGGCGCGCCACATCCAGTTTGAGTTCATAGGAATGACCGGTGTAGCGGTAAGCCAAAAGAACGGGACGGGTAATGAGAGCGCGATCGCTTTCGGCCAGTTCGGTTTGATCAATCACGCGCAAAGGATCGGCCACGGGGCCGGACTGGACTTTGATGCTGGCGGCGGTGGTGACGGCGACGGAACCGGTTTCATGCTCGGCTTCGGGCGCATGAGGGCCGGAGGCATCGAGCGTCGCGTTGGTGGCGTCAAATTGCTTGTCATATGTGACAACCAGGGTGTAACCGTCCCAGGCCTTTTCCTGAAGGTGAATGGTCCAATCCTCCCCTGCCCGCTCCCGGCTGCGGATGTTGACGCCGGTGAATTCAATGTTCTTCCAGTCGGATGGCAGTTTAAGGTGAAATTCCTGCACGCCTTGATTCACCAAATCATAACGGATGGTGGCGCTCCCGCCGACCACGCCGTCCCCAATCGTGATAAGATTAAAGATGTCCGCGCCGATACGCGCGGGAAGCCGCTCGGTGGACAGGATCAAATTCCAATCCGCCTGCGCGGAGGTGAAGGCAAGCAGTTCATCGGTGCGTGCGGTAAGCCGGGCGATTGGGATTTCGCGCAAACCGGTCATTTCCGAAGTCTTGACGCGCAACCCCGGAGCGGCGGCGGCGCCGACCTGGGCCGTTTCGAGGGTGGCGCCGGTGGCGCGCAACGGAGCGATGGCGATCTGGTCCGGCAAAATTTTTAGAGCTTGTTCCAATTGCACTTCCAACTGGCGCGTCCCCAGCACACGACTGGCAAAGCTCACGCGCAGTTTGCCATCGGCCACTTTCCAATCTTCCACACCATCACCGTTGACGGCGGCCACGACAAAGTTCGTCTGCGGAGTGAATTCGACGGCGTAGATGCCGGCCTTTTCCACGGTCAGGACGGTGGAGTGGTCCACAAGCAGGCGGCTTTCCTCCAGATGCGCGGTGACGCGGTCAGCCACGGTCAGGACCGGCTCGATGCGCTTGACATTGGCGGCGAGCAAAAAGGGGCGCGCGGAAAAGCGGAAGGCCGCAAGCGCATCACCGCTGGCGTTGACCCGGCGCAGGCCGGAAACATCGCCAATATCCACGACAGTGTCGGCTGCTGAAGAGTCAGGGAGCCGGATTCGCGCTCGACATCCAGCGGTTGCGGCGCGGTAATTTGGACGGCGGCCGGCATGGTCCCGATGGATTGTTCGGAATAAAGAATCAGTTCATAATTCTTCTCGACCGGCTTGATGAATTCGATGGCAAGAATTTGGCGGGCGCCGTCCGGTTCGATTTTCCAATCCCGGATTTCCGCGCCTTGCAGCCGGGTGAGCGCCTGGTTAACCGGCAGGGCGATGCGCAGCCGGGAGACACTGGCTTGCAGGAGTTCATAGCGCAGAGTCGTGGTCAACTTGGTCACCGCCGGCGTGACTTGGACGTCGGCGGTGGTCTCGACGGCAATGAGGGCGTTGCGGGCCACTTCGGCGGCTTTGCTTTGCCAGCGCAGGGACACCTCACGGCCCGCGCTGAGAAAACCTTCCACGCTGGAGGCGGCCTTGTCGTTCTCCAAGGCCGTTCCGCTGAGGAGTTGCATCTCGACACCCCCGCCGGCCGCCTGCGCGCGGATGGACGCGATGGCGGCGAACGGCCCCTGGAAGTCAATCTGGTTCCACGGCTCGGCACGGGTGATTTTGGCGAGCACTTCCAATTTGAGGCTGTAGATGCCAGGAGCGCCGACGCATAAAATACAGTGGTCACCGGCGCGAGTGATGCGCACATCGGCGGGCAATGACTTGGCAATCACAGCGACATCGCCTTCGAACAGCGGAGCGGTGAGTTCATTGGTGGTGAAGGACTCCACTTGCAGATCGACCGTAAAGCGGGCTTCGTTGTCGCTGACATGGCCATCGTATCGAATTTCGCGAATGATGAGATTGGTGAAACCTGTGGCCGCTTTGACTGGCTCGTGCCGGGCCAATCTTGGCGGGCTGGTGCCCTTGGAACTGATTTGCAATCCATTGAGCACGGCGATCCCGTTGGGACCCGGCGCCACTTCAATGATCACCGGCACGTCCTGCCGGACCTGGACATCACGGAAGACAACGAATTGATGACCTTCCTGCCATGGCATGGCGGCTTTCCAACCGGCGGAACCGAGCGTGGTAAGCGGGCCGTAATTGGTGCCGGCGCTGGTGATTTTGAAGAAGCTGTTTTGTTCGCCGGAAGCGTCCGGATCGGCATGTCCATAAAGGTAAAGGTCGTAGCTGCCAGGCTCCAACCGCGAAAGGGTAACCGTCATATTGCTCCCATTGGGGGCGAAAATGTAGGAGTCATACATCGGATCGCCGGTGGCGTTGCCCCAGACGCCGGGGGCGTTGGTGAGGTCAATGGATACATCGGTGGGCGTGCCATCGGCCAGCTTGAGGTTGGCCAGGTGACCACTGAAAACCAGCGGCGCGCCCGGGATGTATTTGGGATCGTAGAGGCGAAAGAGATTCCACGCATCATTGGTGCCCTGGCCGGTGGCGGCAAAGCCTGTTTTTGGGCTGCGACTGCCGGCTCCGAAGTCAACGTTGAGAAGGGTTTGAGCGCCGAGGCTGGCCGTCAAAAGGCAACAGGCGGCAGTTGACAGACACAGGCGAAAGTTTGAAACAAGGACATTCCGTGTATTCATAAATGTCTCCAAAGAAGGCGTAGCGGGAGAGAACCCCATAAGCAAGGCAAAGTTCCACATCCTGGTCTGATTTCTGCGCCGGAGGATGCGACGAGCTTCATAGATGTAACCAAGCATATACCAAGCCAGTTGTTTGACAACATGAAAATCGAGGAGGCCCCCGGCATTTCAATTTGCCGGGCCGGCAGGAGCGTGCAATTCATGTCGTGTGGCGTGCAAATCACGCGCAGTTATTGTCGTTTTAAAACAACCCCAAAAAGATGTAGGCTGCGGAGACGCCCCACTCGCGCGCACGTCAATGAACGCCATTTGTGCAATCAATGTGGAAATCGGAGGTTGAGGTGAAACGCCGGACACTGAAGCAACTTCGCGCCAAAATGCAGCTTGAACTGCACCACAATGTCTATGTTGTGCTGCTTGATCCCGCCGCAGGCAAAATCCGGAAGGTTCGCGCCGGGAACCCCAATCGAGACCCCAAAAAACCTTGCGTCTATGTGGGAATGTCCGGGTTGGCCCCGGAGGAACGCTTTGCCAACCATAAGGCCGGTATCAAGGCGGCCTCCGTGGTCAAACGCCACGGTCTCCGCCTGCTGCCGGAATTGTATCAGTACCTGAACCCAATGCCGTATGAGGCGGCGGCCCGGATGGAAATGGATTTGGCGGAGGATTTGCGCCGGGCCGGTTATACGGTCACGGGCGGCCATTAACCCATTGGGGAGGTTAAAGTCGTGAGCCGATTTGCCCGTCCCAATTCAAGCGGAACAGGCGTAAATAAAGCGGGAGCATGGCACTGCGCCAAGCTCCCGCTGATCTGTCCCGCATCCGATGTCCGCCGGACTAAACTCGTCTCCAATTACGGATTCTGGCTCAGCCGGTAGAACAAATGGGACGTATTCGTCATCGAGGTTGAGTAGGGAGAACTGCTCACACCTACATCGCTCCAAGCAGCAGGGTTCAAGTTAGTGGTCACTTGCAAGTTGTAGGCGCCGCTCCAACTCAAAGTCAAAGTCGAACCGGCGACCGAGGTGAAAAGCGTCGGCGGAGCGGGAGGCAGGGGAGCTGTCTGACCCACCGGCTCCAAAAGCACGTTGAACGAGATGGGCTGGGTGAGATCAAGCTGCGGAAAGGCCGTCGTCCCCCCCGCCGTGCCGGCGGCAGAAAGGCGGACCCAATTGACAGCCGCTGTGCTATCAAATTGCCAACTGATCTGGCAGGAATTTGTTCCCGTGGATGAAGCGACGCTGCTGACCACGCAAACATTGGGATTGATCGTTCCAGGCGACTGCGCCAATAAATCACCACTCGTGGTGGTGGAAGCGCCGGGAAGGTTAAACTGGGATCCAACCGTTCCCACGGGAATCGACTCAAAGTTCTGGATCACATTGGTTCCGTTCATGATGTCGTCGATATAAATGTTGAACGGGCCGGTGTCACTCAGGTCATCAATGCAAAAGGCGATCGCATCCAATTGGGCAAAGTTGCCTTGGATGTTTTCACTTCCAGAAAAAGCACCCGCCCAATAGTAGCCAGTGTCGCCCGGATTAAAGGTCAGGGTCTGCCAATTGGTGCTGGGATAGACAACCTGGCCGCCTGCGGGTGCCGTGCCAAAGCCTCCGATTCCGGCCGAGCCGGTCGCATCCAGGAAAAAGTAATTTCCCGAGGTGCTCGTGCCGGCCGCGCCAATGGGTCCGGCAAGGGTGGTATCCGTTTCCAAACTGAGCGAGACGCGAATCTGCGGATTGGAGCCGCCGCCGACGATAGTTCCCTGCGCATTATTGCAACTTTCCACGCCATTGACTCCGGTTTGGGTCGCGGTGACATAGCTGCCTTTCACCAACGCCGAGGTTGGCACCACGTTCGCGCCGGCAACTATGCCATGGGAAAGAGAGCCAATAAGCACCCCGTTGGTATAGACGTTTATATTGGTCGCCGAAGCGCTGACTCCCGGAACGGTCACATTCGTCTGACCGACGTAAAGCGGCCCGTCAATGGCGTACAACTCCCCCAAACCTTGCAGGCAGGGATCGCCCGTGTAAGTCAACCTGTAGCCATCACTGACGAAACGCGCGGTGCCAGAGGCAAGATCGGTGTTCGTAGTGGTGCAATAAAGCGAAAACTGGGTCACGCCTGGATTAAGCAGGACATCGCCCACCACTTTCCAAACATTGGCATTGGTTCCAGTTCCCTGGAAAGCTGTTGTCCAGATGTTATTTGCCGAGCCGCCGCCGGGTATGTTCGTAAAAACCCCGCCCGTCACAGCCACATTCACCATAATGTCAACCGACGTGCTGGCGGCAGCGCCATGCGTCTGATCCAATTCATAAAGCCCGCCCGCCACAGCAACCGTCGGCGAAAGGGTGATCGTGCAAGCCCCGGTGTTATTAAATCCGTACCGGCAACCAATTCCCGTGGTGCAGCCGGACGCACTGCTCTTTAATGAGGAACTCGAGAAGCCCGTGTCCGCATAATCCGCATAATTCTGTCCTCCGGAACGTGATTCGATGATCAGCACGTCTGCCGCCGCCCAAGGGGTGGCAACAAGGAGATTCAGACACAACGCCGCGCCTGTCCAGACCAGGGGCGATTTAACAAACCAGTTGGGTTTTAGATCGGGGTTCATATATGGTTTCAAGTGTTGATAAGTACGTCTGCGCCAGTTATACGGTAAATAACCGAGCCCCGTAAACCCCTACAATCGTAGGGACGATCCAGCCAAAAAAACTTTACTTCGCGGGGCGATTCGGGTAGATCGGCTCTCCACATGCCATGAAATTCATCCGCCGTAATTCTCTTCGCACTTTGTGCTGGTTGAATTTGATGGCTGCATCAGTTTTATTCCTGCGGCCGGATTTCTCGCAGCCCGCTTTGGCGGAAGAGGTGCCACAATACAATTCTCGCACATGGCAGACAGACGAGGGCCTGCCGAACAACGCGGTGCAGGCCATCACCCAAACGCGCGACGGGTATCTTTGGGTTGGAACCCGCGGAGGACTGGTCAGGTTCGATGGGACGCATTTCAAAACGTTCGACACAAAGAACACCCCCGAACTGAGGAACCCGAACATCACGGCTCTTTGTGCGGACAAAGCGGGAGCGCTCTGGATCGGCAGTGATGGCGGAGGATTGATCCGCCTCAAGGATGGAGTTTCTTTGCACTATGGCAGAACCAACGGCCTGGCTGGGGAGAATATAAGGGTCATTTATGAAAGCCGGGACGGGTCAATCTGGATTGGCACATCCACCGGCCTAAGCCAGCTTAAAGACGGAAACTTCACCAATTTCACGCGGTTGTATTTTACCCGGGAGCCAAGTCTGGTGTCAAGCATCATAAACTCCATTGCGGAAGACACGGAGGACAATCTTTGGGTGGCTACCAGCGGCGGGTTGAATCGCTTGAAAGGAAAGACCATAGACGAATACACCGTGTCGAATGGCTTGCCCAACAATATCCTGCGCAAGGTGTATCAGGATAAGAAGGGAAGACTCTGGGTTGGATCAAGCACCGGATTGGCCTTGTGCGAAAAAGGAACATTCCACATTTACACCACCCGGGACGGCTTGTCCGACAACTTTATCACCTCCATCCACGAAGATCGGACGGGCAATCTTTGGGTGGGCAACTATAGCGGCCTCAATCATTTCGTGGACGGGGGCTTCGTCAGCGAGGTCAACACCAAAGGAGTGCCTTACGATCAGGTGAATGCCATTTTTGAGGA
>CAZLEE010000189.1:0-8723 GCA_964558455.1 uncultured Verrucomicrobiota bacterium
AACCGACCAGATCGTGATGATCGGCGACACCATGGAAACGGATATTCGGGGAGCTTTTGAGGCCGGCATGCCCTCCTACCTTGTCTTGAGCGGCTCGACCCAATTTGAATCGGTGGGCGATTACGTCTATCAACCCACCCGCATCCTGCAAACGGTGGGCGAATTGGTTGAAGAAATCACAACCGGCACGCCCAGCGACCGCAAGGACAGCCCGGAAGCGTTGGAAAGCGCCCGGCGCGAACGCAACGGCATCCGGCATCAAACTGACATTTTCGCCTTTCACAAACCCCGTCCCCGTCCCGCCATGACCAAATAGCGGGACGCGCCCGTTGGGTCGTGTTCGTTGACTCATGAAAAAAAGGCGCCGGGAAAATGGTGGTGGCACAGGTTGAAGCATCCAAAGTTCATTTCCGGTTCTGCCGATGGCTTTGGGATCTCATGTGCCAGATATTCGAAAATTGACAAAATGGGGCAAAATGAACATAACTCGCAAATAGTTGTCCGACGTCACAATGGAAGAAACCTTAAAAATCATCAATCAAATGCAGGCCGACGGGGTTATCGGAAAATATGCCATTGGAGGGGCTGTTGGGGCGTCATTTTATTTGGAGCCGACCTCGTCGCTTGATATTGATATTTTTATTTCGTTTAAAAACCTGGCAAGCAACCCGCTGGACCCGCTCCGGCCCATTTATGATTATCTAATCCCGTTTGGTGGAAAACCAGACAAAGAGCATATTTGGCTCAAAGGTTGGCTTATTCAATTCCTGCCTGCGGAAGATGCGCTTCACGAGGAAGCACTATCGGAGTCCGTTCAAACCGACGTTCGAGGGGTCAAAACTTGGGTGATGACCGCCGAACATCTGATAGCTCTCGCACTCAGACTTGGCCGTCCAAAAGATGTTGCGCGCGTGGGAAGATTTATTGAGATCGGGTACTATGACCAAAACAAGCTGAACAATATTCTCTCGACTCATAATCTAATTGACAAATGGAAGCAAATCAGCGACAATCGCACGGGAGCACAAAATGAGCGAATTGATGGATAAAATTTTAGCAGGAAAGCTCAAGACCCGCAAAGAGCTTGCAGCGCTCCCTTTTGACAAAAAACTCGATCTAATGGAAAAAATCCGCGAGCGCAACGCCCTGCTCGCGGAAAACCCCCTACGAAAACAAAAACCACCGACTACGGCAGTGGTAATTGTGGCTGGAGGTTCGGTGATGTTGTCGGGGCTTGATGCACATAAAACGGGGACGACGCCTCCTGTCTGCCATCAATTGCAACATTAATCGAGTATTCTCCAAAATTCGGGAACCGGAGTTGCGATAGCAAGGTCACAAGCTGGGCGCTACAAGTTGGCTCCCATGGTACAAACTGAATTTGAATCTGAGTCTCAATAATGGGCATAACCGGTTTTCCGTCCGCATCAACGAAGGCAATCCTGATTTTTTTCAATCCTTCCTCCGCTTTTTCAAAACGGATTCTTATTGCCAAAGCGCAAAGCCCGTAAACGACAGGCTTTTCTTTTGCCCGTATTGAATTAAAAATTCCGATGACATTTAATTTCCCGCCCGCATCAGCAGAAGCAAAATCGCAAATATTTAAAATCTCAACTTTCACAGCGGTCTTTATCTTAGGGGCTGATTTGAAGGAATCAAACCAACAATTTCTTCCAAATTTTAGCCTTTGAACTTGGCCGCGCCGCCGTTATAAATGCCGTTGTCTTATTTGTCTTATGAGCCATCCTCTGCCTGCCACCAAAAGATTGCTCGTCGCTAATCGCAACGAGATCGCCATCCGCATTTTCCGCGCTGCCACAGAACTGGGTCTGCGCACCGTGGCCATTTACGCCCAGGAAGACCGCCTGAGCATTCACCGGTTCAAGGCCGACGAAGCTTATCTCATCGGCGAAAACAAGGGGCCGGTCGGCGCTTACCTCGACATTCCGGGCATCATTGCCCTGGCCAAGGAAAAGGAGATTGACTTCATTCATCCCGGTTACGGTTTTCTAGCCGAAAACGCCGGGTTTGCCCGCGCCTGCGCCGAGGTCGGCATCACCTTCGTCGGACCGCGGCCGGACGTGATTGAATTGATGGGCAACAAGGTCGCCGCCCGGGAATTGGCCCAAAAAGCCGGCGTCCCCACCCTGCCCGGCACCGAGGAACCGGTCACGGACCGCGCCGCCGCCATGAAGATCGCCCAGGAAATCGGTTATCCCCTGATCGTCAAAGCCGCTTTCGGAGGCGGGGGCCGCGGCATGCGTGTCGTGCATAAATCCGGCGACTTGTCCCACATGCTCGACGAAGCCCAGGCCGAGGCGGGCCGCGCCTTTGGCAATCCGGCTGTTTTTCTGGAGAAATACATCCCGCGCGCCAAGCACATTGAGGTGCAGATCATGGGCGACCGTCATGGCAATGTCCTCCATCTCCATGAACGCGATTGCTCCGTGCAACGGCGCCACCAGAAAGTCATCGAAATCGCGCCCTCCCACGGGCTGCCCGATTCCGTGCGGGAAGAGTTGTGCGCGGCGGCGGTCAGCCTGGCTCGCTCGGTCAAATACGACAATGCCGGCACGGTCGAATTTCTCTACGACCTGGACAAGCATCAATGGTATTTCATCGAGGTCAATCCGCGCATCCAGGTTGAGCACACCATCACGGAAGTGATCACCGGCGTCGATCTTGTCCGCTCGCAAATTCTCGCCGCCCAAGGCTGTCTGCTGCACGGTCCGGAGATCGGACTGCCGCCGCAGGCGCAAATTCCGCGCATGGGCTACGCCGTGCAATGCCGCGTCACCACCGAGGATCCCGAAAATAAATTCACGCCGGATTACGGCCGGATTTTGACCTACCGCTCCCCCGGCGGGCAGGGCATCCGTCTGGACGGCGGCATGGGTTACGCCGGCGCGGTCATCACCCCGTTTTACGATTCGCTCCTGGTCAAGGCCACCGCCTTTGGCTCGAGTTTCGAGATGGCCCTGCTGCGCATGGACCGGGCCTTGCGCGAATTCCGCGTGCGCGGCGTCAAGACGAATATCCCCTTCCTCGAAAATGTCATCGCCAACCCCGTCTTCCGCTCCGGCATGGCCACCACCACGCTGATCGACACCACGCCCGCCTTGTTCCAATTCACCCCCAGACGCGACCGGGCCACCAAACTCCTCGCCTTTGTCAGCGACGTCATTGTCAACGGCAACCCGCAAGCCAAGGGCTTTGTCCTCAAAGCGCCCCTCCCGTCCGTCGCCCCGCCCTCTTATGACCGCAAGCAACTGCCCCCCGACGGCACGCGCCAGTTGCTGCTCAAATTGGGCGCGAAAAAGTTTGCCGAATGGACCCTGCGCCAAAAACGCCTGCTCATCACCGACACCACATTCCGCGACGCCCATCAATCCCTCCTCGCCACCCGCGTCCGCTCCTTTGACATGCTGGCCATCGCCCCGGCCGTGGCGCGGCGCGCCCCCGGCTTGTTCAGCCTCGAAATGTGGGGCGGAGCCACCTTCGACACCGCGATGCGCTTCCTGCACGAAGACCCTTGGGAGCGTTTGCGCCTGTTGCGCGGGAAAATCCCGAACATCTGTTTCCAGATGCTCTTTCGCGGTTCCAACGCCGTCGGCTATTCCAATTACCCCGACAACGTCGTGGCCGGTTTTGTCAAACAGGCGGCGGAGGCGGGCATTGATATTTTCCGCGTTTTCGACTCGCTCAACTACACCCCGAACCTGAAGACCGCCATGGCGGCCATCAATCAAACACACGCTGTTTGCGAGGCGGCCATCTGTTACACCGGCGACATCATGGACCCCAGGCGGACCAAATATTCGCTTAAATACTACATAAAACTGGCCAGGGAACTGGAAAAAATGGGGGTGCATTTCCTCGCAATCAAGGATATGGCGGGCTTGTGCCGGCCCTTTGCCGCCTACGCCCTGGTCAAGGCGCTCAAGGAAGAAGTCGGGCTGCCCATTCATTTTCACACTCACGACACCAGCGGCATTAATTCCGCCTCCGTTTTGAAAGCGTGCGAGGCGCAGGCGGATATTGCCGATCTGGCCATCGCCTCGATGAGCGGTTCCACCAGCCAGCCCAATCTCAATTCCATTGTCGCCGCCCTGGCCAACTCGCCGCGCGACACCGGCCTGGATTTGACCGCGCTGAACGAGTTTTCCGATTATTGGGAAAGCGTCTCCACTTTCTACGCCCCCTTCAACACCGCCCCGCGCGCCGGCACGGCCGAGGTCTATAATCACGAAATGCCCGGCGGCCAGTACACCAATCTGAAGGAACAGGCCGCCAGCATGGGCCTGGGCCAGCGCTGGCCGGAGATCGCCCGCGCTTACACCGAGGTCAACCTACTCTTCGGCGACATCGTCAAGGTCACCCCCAGCAGCAAGGTCGTGGGCGACATGGCCATGTTCCTCATTTCCCGCGGCATCAAACCCGCCGATGTTCTGAACCTCGAACCGGGCAGCGTCCCTTTCCCCGCTTCAATCATCGACATGTTGATGGGCAATCTGGGGCAACCGGACGGCGGCTGGCCCAAACAATTGCAAAAGGTCGTTCTGGGCAGCGCCAAGCCCATTCACGGCCGGCCCGGCGCGGGGTTGAAACCGGCTCCTCTTCAAAAAATCAGGGATGATCTCTCCCGCAAACTCAAACGCGAAGCCACAGGCGACGATTTATACAGCCATCTGATGTACCCGGAAGTTTTTGCAGAATTCGCCCGGTTCAACCGCGATTACAGCGATGTGACCGTTCTGCCCACCCCGGCGTTTTTCTACGGACTCAAGCCGGGCGAGGAAATCTCCGTCGATATTGAAGAGGGAAAAACCTTGTTCATCAAATTCATTCACCTCGGCGACGTGGACAAGGACGGACGGCGCGCCGTGATTTTCGAACTCAATGGCATGAAGCGCGAAGTGGACGCGATTGACCGCTCCGTCCAGCCCAAAGCCGTGGCCCGCCCCAAAGCCGACTTGGCGGACCCGATGCAAATCGGCGCGCCCATGCCGGGGTTGATCACCGCTTTGGCCGTAAGCGTGGGCGGCAAGGTGTGCAAGGGAGATAAATTATTGACGCTTGAAGCCATGAAAATGCAGAGTACCATTTACGCCTCGGTTCCGGGAACCGTGGACTCCATCTACGCCCAGGTCGGCGAGGCGGTGGAGAGCAAGGATCTGCTGATCAAACTGCGCAAAAAATAAAATCCGTCTGAATCGTTAACACACATGTCATTACTCGCTGGAAAAATTGGATTAGTCGTCGGAGTGGCCAACAAACGTTCCATCGCCCATGCCATCGCCAAAGCCTGGCATGACGCCGGCGCCACCCTCGCCTTCACCTACCAGGGCGAACGCCTGAGGGAGAACGTCGAGGAACTCGCCGCAACATTCGGCCCTGACACCCTGATTCTTCCCTGCGACGTCACCAAGGACGAAGAGATCACGCGCGTCTTCCAGGAAATCGGCCGCAAATTCGGCAAATTACACCTCCTGCTGCACTCGGTGGCCTTCGCCCCGCGCGAGGCGCTGGAAGGCAATTTTGTCAATACCTCGCGCGAAGCCTTTCGCGTGGCCCACGATGTCAGCGCCTACTCCCTGGTGGCCCTGGCCCGGGGCGCGGCCCCGCTCATGACCGAAGGCGGCAGCATCGTGGCCATGAGCTATTACGGGGCGAGAAAAGTGGTGCCGCATTACAACGTCATGGGCGTGGCCAAGGCCGCCCTCGAAGCCAGCACCCGTTACCTTGCCTACGATCTCGGCCCGAAAAAAATCCGCGTCAATTGCATCAGCGCCGGCCCGGTCAATACCCTCGCCGCCCGCGGCATCTCCGGCTTGTCGGAGATGATCAAACATTACGAAGCCCACGCGCCGCTCAAACGCAATGTCGTCCCCGAGGAACTCGGCGCAACGGGCGTGTTTCTGGCCAGCGACGGCGCCGCCGCCATCACCGGCCAGGTTTTATATGTGGATTGCGGTTACCAAATTATGGGGATGTAAACCCGCAGTCTTCTTATGGAAAAGGCGGACGCCGGTTGAAGTCTATAATGTCTATTGACGTAGTATGGATTATATGGGAGGGTGTGACCGTTGATTTTCCGCCCGGTAACGTGAAAGGGATCCATTGCGCGTATCCTACAAGATTGCTGTTTTTTTGGCTGGCGCCGTCTTGGCGCTGACCGGGCTTGCTGTTGCCGACGAACAACCGCATGAGCTGCGGTTGGGCTTTTTCCCGAACATAACCCACGCCCAAGCCTTGTATGCGCGGGCCGGCGGGGAATTCGAGAAAGCCATCGGCGCGCCGATTCGATGGACCACATTCAATGCGGGGCCGCCGGCCATCGAAGCCATTGTGACCGATGAAATTGACGCAACCTTTGTCGGGCCAGGGCCGGCCATCAATGGCTATATCAAGTCGCATGGCGAAAAATTTGTCATCATTGCCGGAGGCGCTTCCGGTGGCGCGGCGCTGGTGGTGCGCGCGGATTCCGGCATCAAAACCGCCGGGGATTTTGGCGGGAAAACAATCGCCACGCCCCAATTGGGCAACACTCAGGACATTTCCGCCCGCTTCTGGTTGCACGCCGCGGGCTACGTTCCCGCCGCTGCCGGCGGGACGGTGAACCTGGTGGCGCTGTCCAATCCCGACCAACTGACCTTGTTCAAAAAAAAGCAGGTTGATGCCGCCTGGACCATAGAACCATGGGTTTCGCGGCTGGAATTGGAAACCGGGGCGCGGCTTTTTCTGGAGGAAAAAACCTTGTGGCCCCAGGGCAAATACGCCACCACCCTGCTCATTGTCACCCGTTCTTTCCTGCAACAACACCCCGGGGAAATCCGGCGCCTGCTCCGCGCCCACGTGGAAGCTACGCAATGGCTCGCCAGCCACCCGGACACCGCCGCCGCCATTTTGAACGGGCAACTCCGCCGCGAAACAAGCCGCGCCCTGCGCCCGGATGTGATCCAAAGCGCGTTGCGCCGGGTGGAATTGACCTGGGACCCCGTCGCCTCGTCGCTGCAAACGGACGCGAACGCGGCCTTCGAAATCCATTTCCTGCGCCAGAAGCCGGACCTGGCCGGTATTGTTGACTTGACACCGCTCAACAAGGTGCTGGCCGCCAAATCCCTGCCCAAAATTCAACCGGACCCCGGACGCCCTTGAAACTGATCATAAAAAACGCCGCCCAGTCTTACGAGATCACGCCGCAGAGAAAATTCGCGGCCCTGGCCCCCGTCAGCCTCGAAATCGAGGAGGGCGAACTGGTCGTGTTCGTCGGCCCTTCCGGCTGCGGCAAGACCACCCTGCTCAATCTCATCGCCGGTTTCATCAAACCCACCTCGGGCGAAATTCTGCTTGATGGCAAGGCGGTGGAGGGACCAGGCCGGGACCGGTTGATGATTTTCCAGGAGCCCGCCCTTTTCCCCTGGCTAAATGTGATTGACAACATCACCTTCGGGCTGCCGCGCCGCTGGTTGCATCCGGCGGCGCGGCGGGAAACGGCGCGCCCCCTCCTGCGTATGATGCACCTGGAGGATTTCGAGACGTCCGCCATCCATGAGCTTTCCGGCGGCATGAAACAACGGGTCGCCCTGGCCCGCGCCCTGGCCCTGGATCCGCGCATCCTGCTCTGCGACGAACCTTTTTCCGCGCTGGACGCCATGTCCAAATTCGAGCTGTATCTGGAATTGCAGCGCATCCATCGCGAAACGCACAAAACAATCATATTCGTGACCCATCACATGCAGGAGGCCGCCTGCCTGGGGGACCGCGTCTTTGTTTTTTCGGGCAGCCCGGGTCGCGTCGTCCACGAGGTGAAAATCAACCTGCCCCGGCCCCGCGATTTCAACGACCCAAAGGTGGTCGCATTCGCCGCCGAGCTCATGAGCAAATTGGGGCAAAACAAGGAGCAGCGCCATGAAACGTAGCTCCAAAATTTCCAGCGCGCTTCTGGTGCCGTCTTTTTATTTTTTGCTCCTGGCGCTCTGGCAGGTCAGCGCGTCCCTCCGCTTGCTGCCCGATTACCTTTTTCCCTCCCCATTGGATGTGGCGCGACGCCTCTGCGAGCTGGGGAGCGATCATCTCCTTTGGCAGAGCATCGCCGCCACCCTCGCCCGGGTGGTGATCGGCTTCATCCTTTCCGCCTCAATCGGCCTCTGCCTCGGAATCGCCATGGGCACCAATTGGGCTGTCAATAAAACTCTCAAGTCGTTCTTTCTCGGCATGCAAACCCTGCCCACCGTCGCATGGACCCCCGTGGCCATCCTGCTTTTCGGCTTGAGCAACTGGGGGATTTATTTCGTGGTGATCATGAGTTCCGTCTCCGCCATGGCCATCGCCACCGCCGACGGCATCCTCAACATTCCGCCCATTTATTTGCGCGCGGCGCGAACCCTGGGCACGCCGTACCGGGCCATGTACGTCCGCGTCATCATCCCCGCTGCCCTGCCCACCCTCGTCACCGGTCTGAAACTGGGTTGGACGCTCGGCTGGCACGGCGCGGTTTCGGCGGAACTGATTAAATCCACCGTGGGACTTGGCTTTTTACTGGACATGGGACGCGAACTGGACGACGCCGCGCAGATCATCGGAATCATGCTGCTCATCATCGTATTCGGCCTGCTGCTGGACAAATTCATTTTCGGCGCGGTCGAACACAGAATCCGCCGCCGCTGGGGCCTGACCGCCGAACGCGATTTGCGCCGCTAATCAGGGCGCAAACTCCAGCC
>CAZLEE010000190.1:0-8636 GCA_964558455.1 uncultured Verrucomicrobiota bacterium
ACAAAAATGCTGATTTTATTGGTACTATTTTGAGTTTTCAAACAGGCTCTAAGGCAAATGCCACCGCAGGAGCGGTTGAAGGTCGCCCTTTGGCTGCTGGAAGATTTGCAAGAAAGCGCCGTCTGCCAGACCGGAGGCAAAATCCCCGATGCCAATGGCAAACAGGTACCGCCACTGCCTGATTATTCCGGCCGCCGCCGCCGGATTTTGGGAAACAAGGTTCTGCCCAACATGGTCTTGGCAGCCCGTGCGGAAGAATCCTGGTGAAAACCTACGCGGACACCAGTTTCCTGTTTTCGCTTTACGCGTCCGACGCCAATTCGGACCGAGCCGATGCGTGGAGGCGGGCCAACCCCGCACCTCTTCCCTTTACCGCGTTTCACCGTCTCGAATTGCGAAACGCACTGAGTCTCGCCTTGTTTCAACAGCGGCTTGCCGCTACGGAGATTCAAGATATTTGGCAGGAGGTGGAAAATGATTTTGCCGCCGGCCTGTTAGTGGGGCGCGGCGGTTTGTGACACCGCGTTTTGGTGGATGCGGAAACGTATGCCCTTAACCACACCCCGGACGTCGGTTGCCGCACCTTGGACATTCTACATGTCGCCGCCGCCAAGCTTATTGGCGCGACGGATTTTTGCACCTTTGACGCACGCCAATCCGCTTTGGCCGGTCGGATCGGGCTGGTTGCCGCCTCTCCATAGTTCAGCATTTCAGCGTTTCCATTTATTCCCCGTTCGCGGTTTGAAAAACAACAAACAACCACGAGGCGGTTTGTGTAAATGCGCCGGGCGGGGCGGATTATTTACCGTTGCCACTCCGGCGGGGCGAACTTAAACTGGCCGCTGATGAAACATCATCTCGATTTCGAGAAACCAATCCTGGAGTTGCAGAGAAAGCTGGAGGAGCTGAAAAAGCATCCCGATAATCATTCCCTGGGCATTTGCTTTGAGGAGGAAGCGGCCATGATCGAGAAAAAAATCGAGGAAACCAGGCGTCAGATTTTCGCCCAATTAAGCCCTTGGGATCGCATCAAAATTGCGCGTCATCCCAAACGGCCCTTCGCCTTGGATTATATTACGGCCGCCTTCACCGATTTTACGGAACTGCATGGCGACCGGCTCTTTGCCGATGACCATGCCATGGTGGGCGGATTCGCCAAGCTGGGCGACCATAAGGTGGCGGTCATCGGCACCCAAAAAGGGCGCGACACCAAGGAAAATATCCGGCGCAATTTTGGTTCGGCCCACCCCGAAGGTTACCGCAAGGCACTCCGGATCATGCGGCTGGCGGAGAAATTCGGTCTGCCCATCATCTGCCTGATCGACACCGCCGGGGCTTTTCCGGGCATTGCGTCGGAGGAGCGGCATATAGCCGAAGCCATCGCGGTCAACCTGCGCGAGATGATGTTGTTTGAGCAGCCGATTGTGGCGGCGGTGATTGGCGAAGGCGGTTCCGGAGGCGCATTGGGCATTGGGGTGGCCGACCGCATATTGATTTTGGAAAACGCCTATTATTCCGTCATCAGCCCGGAAGGATGCGCCGCCATCCTCTGGAAAGACCGCGCCGCCGCCCCCAAAGCGGCTGAAGCCCTGAAAATCACCGCGCGTGATTTGAGCGCGTTGGGTTTGGTGGACGAAATTGTTCCCGAACCTCTGGGCGGCGCCCACAACGATTTGCCGGAAATGGCCAAGACACTCAAAACCGCCCTGATTGCCAATCTGGATAGCTTGAAAAAGATTTCCGTCACCGACCGGCTGAACGCGCGTTACAAAAAATACCGCGCTTACGGTCATTTTTTGGAAAAGAAAGACAAAATCCCCGACGCCGGCGCGCCAGAACCCGCCGCCAAAGACGCTGTCCCATCCACGCCCGCCTGAAATGTTATACCCACTCACGTTCCAGCCCATATTCAAGCAACGCATCTGGGGCGGGCGAAATCTCGCCTCGCTCTACGGCAAACCCATTCCGCCAGGCCCTATTGGCGAATCCTGGGAAATCAGCGACCGTCCGGGCGACGAAAGCGTCGTCGCGAACGGCCCGTTGCAGGGGAAAGACCTGCATTGGCTGCTCGAAAACTGCTCCGCCGAACTGCTCGGTCCGGGCGTCGTGCCGCCGCCGCGCTTTCCGTTGCTGATAAAAATTCTTGATGCGCAGGACAAACTTTCCCTCCAGGTTCACCCGCCCCGGGACGTGGCCCGGCAACTCGGCGGCGAACCCAAAACGGAAATGTGGTATGTGGCCAAAGCCGGGGCCGGGGCCGAATTGTACGTCGGCTTGAAGAACGGCGTCACCCGGTCCGAATTTGAAGACAAGCTGGCGCGCCAGACGGTAGCCGAATGTTTTCATCGCATCCCGGTCCAGGCCGGCGACGCCATGTTCCTGCCCAGCGGGCGCGTTCACGCCTTGGGCGCCAAAACGGTGATTTTTGAAATCCAGCAAAACTCCGACACCACCTACCGTGTTTTCGATTGGAACCGAGTGGACGAAAAAGGACAAGGCCGCGAATTGCACATCAAACAATCGCTGGCCAGCATTGATTTTGGCGACATCGAACCCGCCTTGATCTCCCGTCAGACCGCCGCCGCCCATTGCGGCACCCTCCGCCCCCTGGCCAAGAATGATCTGTTTGAGGTCAACCTCCGCCAATTGCCCGAAAACGGGGAAATACAATTGACAGAAGGCCGCATGGAAATCATCGGCGTGACCGAAGGGAAACTGGTTGTGGCCTCCGCCGACAGCCAGACGACTCTTGCCGCCGGCCAATTTTGCCTTATTCCGGCCCAGTGTGGCGCCGCTGCCGTTCGCGCCGCCGAACCGGCGGCGTTCCTGCAAATTTACGCGGGGAGCCTCACCACACTTTGAGTTTCACATCGCCCTGACCGGGATTCTGGAACGGGCCGGGCGTGGGATTGGATTCGTTCCGGGGCCGGCCGAAGTAATCCGTGTTGATGACAATGGGCGACCCATCCGGCTGCTCGAACGCCTCGTTCGGAATCGCGGCGCGCCCCAACAATGCGGTTGTCACCGTCTTCGCCGGACGGGCCAGCCAGGCCGGGTCGAATTTCAGCGTCAGGTAAAAGCCGTCCGTTTCCCGCACCAGTTTGGCTGCGGGATCAAACTCCGGCTGAACGGCCGGCAAGACCTCGATTTTGGAAGGTCGCGCGCCCTTGAGAAAGATGTTGCCGCCCATCACGGCCCCTGGCGTGGAATCGTATTGGGTCAAATTGGCATGTTGCGCAAAGATATTGTTGTAATAACGGTCGTCGCCGCGCGGGTTGTCATGGGACCCGGCCAACGCGGTCGAATGGGGCTGGTGAAACGGCGTGACGCGGCCGTCATAGCCGTTGGCATTCACCGTTCCGCCGAACCAGTCATGAATAAAAGCCACGCCGCGGGAACGGCTGTTCACGGAACAGGCCGACAGGAAAATATTATTGTCAACCAGAATCGGGCCGTGATCCACCTCGAAAAACAGGTCGTAAGAAATGTTGTCGTTGAAAAGATTTTGCGAGACACGCGCCCCCTGCCCCATCCAATCGAGCCACAACCCGCCGCAACAGTGGTAAATATGATTGCCTTGGATTTGCACGTCGATCCCGCCATGAAATTTTATTCCCGCCATTTCCGCCCCGGAAAACAATTGTCGCACATGGATTTCGTGGATGGTGTTGCTCTGGATGACACTGAAGGCCGCGCCCAAGCTGCCGACGATGCCGGATTGTTCGCAATGCGAAATATCATTGTAACGAACCAGATGGCTGCCGACCGTTTCCTTGTTCCAGCCGTTGGTCAAGGCCCGGCGCAGAGTTGCGGTGTAACCCTCGGCCGATTCCGCCCGGTTATCCCATTCGTCGCCATACTTGCCCAGGGCAATGCCTGAACAGGTCGAGTGACTGATGGCATTGCTCTCAATGATCCACCCCCTGCTCCAATGCGTGCCGATCAAACCGACCTGTTCGGCCGTCGGCGGCGCCCAAGGCGCGGCCGCGTCGCGCAAGGTAAAACCCCGCACCGTGATAAAATTGATCCCGGTTTTCGACGGATAGAAAACAGCCCGGCGCACATTGATTTCGACGCGCTCGTGGTTGGGATCAACCTTCTTGAACTGTGCCCAAATAGTGGTTTTTCCCCCCTCGACCTTGCCAAACCAGAGGGGGACGGTCCCCGCGGGCTGGAGGACGTCGGCCAATTTGGCCGCCTCAATCAGCCATTCCCCGTTCAGGTAAACCGCGCCGGTATGATGCGGACGGCCCTTGCCGCTAAACCAATCGCCGTGAATGAGATCACTATAAGGATTAAAGGACCCAAAAAACGAACCGGGCAACTCTGTTTTCCAGACATCCTCCTGCACCTTCACCCAATTGCCCGCCACTTCCGATCCTTTGATCTCCACCGCCTCACCCGGAGCCGCCTGATAGACAATGCGTTTGACATCAGATTTGCCGCCGCGCGGAGGGTCAATGCGCTCCCGGTAAACGCCGGCATGCACCGTGATGACGTCGCCCGGTTGCGCCAAGCCGGCCGCGTGTTGAATGGTACGGAAAGGAGCCTCGGGGTTCCCGGAATTGGCGTCATTGCCATTGACCGCAACATGAAACTCGGCGGCATGAACGGAAGAGGCCAGCGCGGCGGCGGCCATGAGTCGGATCAGGTGATTTCGTGAAAACATATTTTAAGGCTAAAACAAACCGGGCCATGAACGCCATCCCAAAAACACTTGTCTTTTCCCCGGATTGGGAGAATCGTTCCGGGAGTTGATAAAGGTTGGACTGCTCGCAACAATTGCCACCCGCAGGATGAAATCATTTTTAAAGTGCGCTTTGGTCACAGGCATAGCCCTTGAACTGGCTTCCCTGATCGTCCCGGGAATAAAGATTCCCACGATTGAGGGGCTTGTCCTGGCCACGCTTTTGCTGACCGCGCTCAATGAGTTTGTGCGGCCGGTCGTGGTTCTTCTGTCCCTGCCCCTGCTGATTTTCACCCTCGGCCTTTTCATGCTCGTGATCAACGCCCTGCTGCTGGACTGGGTGGGGCATCTTCATTTTTTGGAAGGGCGCTTTGCGGTGGACACATTCTGGTCCGCCTTCTGGGGATCGCTCATCATCAGCGCCGCCTCACTGATTCTGAAACCGCTTGTCAAAGGCAGCCGGGCCAGTGTTCAATTTCATCGCGGCAAACCGCCGGCCCCGCCCCGTCCTCCCGACGATGATGGCGGTAATAATATTATTGACGTATAGAAAAAGAAATCTCACATATGGGAAAAGAATTCAGCATTGTGCCCCAGCCAGTCGCAACCGTCCAAACCAAATACCGCCGCATTGCCGGTTTGTTGCCGAATCCCGGCTCCCTGCCCACCTTGGAGGCGTTGCGCCAATTTGAACCGCAGTCCATGCGCGGACAGCCGCCCGTGGTCTGGGATCGGGCCGAGGACCTGTTTGTGTTTGACAAATTTGGCAACCAATGGCTGGACTGGACTTCCGGCGTACTGGTGGCCAACGCCGGCCACGGCCCGGTTGAAATCAGGCGCGCCATCATCGACCAAGTCAACAGCGGCCTGCTGCACAACTATTGTTTTCCGAGCGAAGAGCGTGCCGCCCTGGTAAGCTGTCTGGCCAAGCTGGCCCCCGCCGGACTGGACAAGGTTTTTCTCCTCACCACCGGCGCGGAAGCAACCGAGTGCGCCTTAAAACTGGCCCGCGCCCACGGTCTGGCCACGGGCGGCAAGAAGAAGCTCGGGCTGGTCGGTTTCGAACGCGGATTTCACGGACGCACCCTCGGCTCCCAGCAGGCCGGCGGCTTTACCGCTCAAAAATCCTGGATCGTCAATCTCGACCCCGCCATCATCAACGCCCCCTTCCCCGACGGTTATTGGCAGGAAGACACCAGCTTTGACACCTTTCTCAAGGCCATTGACCGGGCCGGTCTCAAGCCGGAAAATATCGCCGGGGTCATGATGGAATCGTTTCAAGGAGTCGGCCCCGATTTTGCGCCGGTCGAATATGTCCGCCAAATGGCGGATTGGTGCAAGAAGAACTCGGTCGTCCTTATATTTGACGAAGTTCAGTCGGGTTTTGGGCGCAGCGGAAAATTCTGGGCTTTTGAACATTACGGAGTCACGCCGGATTTGATTTGTTGCGGCAAAGGCATCAGCAGTTCCCTGCCCATTTCCGCCGTGATTGGCCGCGCCGCCATCATGGATCAATTTCCCCCCGGCTCAATGACCAGCACCCATACCGGCAACCCGGTCTGTTGCGCGGCCGCCATGGCCAGCATCAAAAAGATTCTGGACGAGAAACTCACCGCCAACGCCGCGCGTCTTGGGCCAATACTCCTCGCCGGTCTGGAAAAAATCCAACGCCAGCATCCGGCAGTCGTCGGACATGTCACAGCACGCGGTTTGGTGGGCGGTTTGCAAACGGTCAAGGCTGGCCGCAAGGAGCCGGATCACGACCTGGCACACGACATCGTCGAACGCTGTTATCGCAAGGGATTGCTTCTTTTCTCGCCCGTCGGCGCCTGGGGCCAGACGGTCAAGATCGGTCCCCCTCTCACCACTCCGCAGGAGGCGTTGGAAGAAGGCCTGGCCGTTCTGGAACAGTCAGTGGCCGAATCCGTCGCCGCCCGGAAATAATTATTTGGCCGGACGGATCTTTTTCAGGGCCGCCTCGGCTGAGTTGCGAATCGCGTCGTTGGCCGGCTCTTTGAGGATTTGGCGCAAGGCTGCCGCAGTCTTGTTGGGATGCTGCTTCGAAATGGCCGGGACGATTGTTATGACCGCCTGGGATGCTTCGACTTTGGTTTCAGGGTTGTCCAGCAAGGAAACCGCCATTTGCAAGGTTTGTTCATCCGGCACGGAAGCCAGAGCGGACAGGACGAGGCGCTTTCCCTCGGCGTTGAAGGTGACGGCCAGCAATTCCTTAAGCGTCTCAATCTTCTGCGAAACCGGAACCTCGCCGGGCTGAGCCTGCGTCACCATGCGCGCCGCGCCGCGAATACCGAGCATGCGGAAATTCACCGCCTTCATTGTGCCGGCCACGCTCAACATATCCGGCAGAAGTTGCGCATCCTGACTTTCGCACAACGCCCGGATCGCCGCCGCGCGCACCTGCTCGTCGGTATCCTGCACCGACACCCGCAACACTTCCCGCACCGGCGAAGCGGTCAGGCCGCCACAAACCCCCAGCAACGCCACCCGCGCCGGCGTTCCAGCGCTTCGCGCCGCCGTCGTCAGGCTCGTCAAATCCAATCGGCCTTGCTGCGCTTCAATGTGTTGACAAGCCGAACCGAGCGCATCCGCCGCTTCGGAGCGGGCGTCGTCATTGGCAGCCTGGCTCACCAGCCGGACCATGTCCGGCACCTGTCCAGGGCCGACCAGCAAGGCCAGCGCCTGCAACGAAGCCGAACGAAGCGAATCGTCGTTGCTGCGCGCCAACTCCATCAATTTGGGCGCCGCCGCCACATCGCCGCGACCGCCCAAGGCCCGGATCAATTCCGCCTGCACATCGGGCGATACCACGTTCAAGGACTTCAACATATGTCCGGTCACCGCCCCATGCCGTAAATCAGCCAGCGCTTCGCGCGCCTCCGTTTTCTCCACCCCCGTGGCGCTGGCCGCCAGCCGGGCCAACGGCAACGCCGCCGCCCCCGTTCCCAAATCGCCCGAGGCCTGGATGGCCGCCATACGCACATCCGCATCCGTGCTTTGCAGCATCTCCGCCACGCACGGCGACGCCGCCTGATCGCCGCGTTGTTGCAAACATTGCAACAAGGCGATCTGCAACGCGGGCGACGATTTCGCCAGCAATTTGGCCAGCGCCTCCGTCACCGAGGCTCCTCCCACGGTTGAAGCCAGGTGCAGGGCCGCACCCTGGCTGGAGCCGTCGGCCTTCTGAATCGTCGTCAGCATCAAGTCGATGCCGCGTTTGCCTGAGGATAAGACCAATCCCCGGAAAGCGGACGTCTTCATCCCACTGGACGTTTCGTGGTCATACAGCTCCTGAAAAATTTTCGCCGCCCGTTTTTTCCCGCCTTCGGCCAAAAACCGATTGGCGCACACCAGCAGGCCATCGCTTTGAGCGTTATGCAGCGCAACGGCGCTTGATTCCGTCCAAGCCGACTGCAATGCATCCGCCGCCTCCACCCCGCCAATGCGTCCCAAAGCTTCCGCCGCCGACACAGCCACGTCGGAATCCGCCCCCATCTCCAGCCGACCCAATACCGGCACCACCTTGGTGTCACGGCGCACTGCCAGAGAATTAATGATTCCCACCTGATTGGAGCCGGACGTCTTCTCCAACGCTCCCCGCAACGCCTGACCGGCGGCATCCCCGCGCATCGACTCCAACACATACCGCGCCGAATGCGACAATTCGTCGTTCGTCAACAATTCCGCCAAGGCCGGCACCGCGCGGTCTGTCCCGACCGATCTCAACTTCGCGCACGCCTCCACTTTTTCCGTTGCGGGTTTATCCGACTGCAAAATGGCAATCAGATCCTCTTCACTCGTTTGCGCACAGACTGGAAATTGCAAAAGGAAGCCGCTCAAAAGAGCAAGGAAAGCCGCGCCAGCGCGACTGCGGGACACACCAAACCACGGGGCGATTACTTTCATCATGGGGCCAATCCATAGCCCGCAC
>CAZLEE010000191.1:0-8438 GCA_964558455.1 uncultured Verrucomicrobiota bacterium
GTGGTCATTGAGTTGGATGGAGCGCAACATTTTGCCGACGCCGACGCGTATCGGCGGGACCGGCGGAAGGATGCCCTCCTGCAACAAAATGGATATTTTGTATTGCGATTCTTGACGGAAGACGCCGGCAAGCGCCTCGATCAAGTTCTGGATGCCATTCTGGCTGCTCTCATTCATCGTGAGAATCGCCCGAGAGCCGGGTAATTCTATTCCAACGTTTGCCCAACGCATTGGCCATGGCCTGCAAACCGGCGATGAAGCCGTTAGGGTCGCGCTTGGCCGCTGCCAACACGCCGGGATCATCGAACGTCAAATACTGCCGGCCATGCCCGGTCAATTCCGCCGATTGCACCAAAGTGCTCTTGCCGGTTTGTCGGGCGCCGTTGACCAGGACTACCGGCGTGTCCGCCAAGGCTTGGAGAATCTGTTCTTGATTTTAGTCGTCCTCTGAATTTTCCCCGTTGGCAGCGGCAGCCTGGCCGGCGCGTTCACCGCGTCATCCGCGTACCATGAAACATCCGCCAGCGCGCAGTGCTTCAAATACCAGTTGAACGCGACCGCCTGCGACAGCGGGCTGTCGCCGCGCAACACAATTTTTCCGCCGACCGCTTCGACTTCGAAAATATTTCCGCCAGCCGGAGCGGGTATGGTTTCAATGGCAAAATCCTGCGCATGTCCCGGAGCGATGCGCTCGATGAGCGAGCAAACCGGTCCATTGGGTTGAGCCGCGCGCGCCTGCACAACTTGGAAAAACAGCGCGGCAAATAGTCCGCTTAAAAAAATGTGGCTTAGTTTCATGTTGGGTCATCGTGGTGTCCGGGGTCCCCGGCGGTCAAGCCGTTTACGCTCGGGCTTTTCATTGAACGGCAAAGCTCCTGCGGCGGCGCCGCCAAAAGAGCAGCCTTCCTTGGCAAATGGAATCATACCCGGCGCGTGCGGGCCATCCCTGGGGTTGGCAACGCCATATTCTCCAAATTCCTCAACTCCCATGACACTCAAATTCTTCCCGTGTCAAAGCGGTTGCGCGCTGGACTAGCCGGCCCGCTTTGGCTACGGTTGGTCTTTCTTATGTCCGAGGGCGTCGTCTCTTTTGCGCCGGCTTGCTTCATTAATCGTGAGTTGAGCTGGCTGGAGTTTAATCAGCGGGTCTTGCACGAGGCCCGGGATGCTTCCAATCCCCTGCTCGAACGCCTGAAGTTTTTCTGCATCACCGCCTCCAATCTCGACGAATTCTTCGAGGTGCGCATCGCCGGCCTCAAGGAGCAGATCGACACCGGGATCGAAATTCGCGGTTTTGACGGCCTGACCCCGGCGCAGACCTTGCGCGCCGTGCAGGCCCGCATCGCCCGTCTCGCCCGCGAACAATCCTTTTGCTGGCGGCGGGAATTGGTCCCGGCCCTGAAGAAACACGGCATTTCCTTTCTCAGTCTGCGCCAACTGGATGCGCCGGACCTGGTCTGGCTTGAAAATTATTTCCGAACCCAGGCCCTGCCCGTCCTGACCCCGCTAGCCATCGACCCCGTTCATCCTTTCCCGCAATTGCTCAACAAATCCCTCAACATCATCGTCCAGTTGGAAATGAAAACGGGCCAGGAAACCCTGCGCCATCTTGCCGTCGTGCAAGTGCCGCGCGTCCTGCCCCCCGTCGTCAAACTCCCGCGCCCCGGTCCGAACGAGGATTACGTTTTTTTGGGCGAGGTCGTCGGCCATTTCCTGAAGGATTTGTTCCCCGGCACGGCCATCCTCGGCTGCTGGCATTTTCGCGTCACCCGCAACAGCGAACTCTATCTCGACGAACAGGAGGCGGGCAGCTTGCGCAAGGCGGTCGAAAACGAATTGCACAACCGCCGCAAAGGCGACGCCGTCCGCCTGGAAATTGACCGCGCCTGCCCCAAGGGCATCCTGCGCGCCCTCCTAGGCACCCTGCGTTTGACACTATCCGACGTCACCCTGGCTGGCGGCCCTCTCACCCCCGGCCGCCTGATGGCGCTTTACGAAGGCGGTCGTTGGCGGGATTTGCGCGACCCGCCCTTTCTCGCCCCCGTGCCGGCCGCCTTGCGCGACGAACCGGATATTTTCGCCGCCATCCGCCGCCGGGACATCCTGCTTCATCATCCCTACGAATCATTCGACAAGGTGGTGGAGTTTCTCGAAACCGCCGCGCGCGATCCGGATGTCCTTGCTATCAAGCAAACACTCTACCGCACCGGCGGCGACACCCGCATCGTCGGCGCCCTCATGGAAGCCGCCCGGCAGGGCAAGCAGGTCACGGCCGTGGTGGAATTGCGCGCCCGTTTTGACGAAGCCAACAACATCCAGTGGAGCCAGCAATTGGAAAAAGCCGGCGTCCATGTCGTCTATGGCCTCGTTGGTTACAAAATCCACTGCAAACTCTGCCTCATCGTCCGCCGGGACCGCGACGGCCTTCGCCGCTACGTCCATCTCAGCACCGGAAATTACAACGCCACCACCGCCCGCCTTTACACCGACACCGGGCTGCTCACCTGCCGGCCGGATATCGGCGAGGATGTCGCCGGCGTTTTCAATCTCATCACCGGCATCGGTCGTTTTGAGGCGGGCAAAAAATTATTATTGTCGCCGTTCCAATTGCACGACCGCCTCATCCGCCTCATCGGCCGCGAGGCGGAAAATGCCCGGCGCGGACGGCCGGCGCGCATCATCGCCAAGATGAACGCGCTCTGCGACCGTGAAATCATTGAAGCCCTTTACCGCGCCTCCCAAGCCGGGGTCAAAATCGACCTGCTCGTCCGCGGCATCTGTTGCCTGCGCCCCGGCCGGCCCGGCCTGAGTGACAATATCACCGTGCGCAGCATCGTGGATCGTTTTCTGGAGCACAGCCGCATTTTCTACTTTGAAAACGACGGCCGGCCGGACATTTTTTTTGGCAGCGCCGACTGGATGCCCCGCAATTTTTTCCAGCGCATTGAGGCGGTTTTCCCCGTGGAAGATCCCGCCCTGCGCCGCCGGGTCAAAGAGGAATTCCTGGGCATCCCGTTGCAGGACGAGGCCAAGGCTTGGCGCCTGCGCCCTGATGGCGACTACGTCCGTCCCCGGCCCAAAAAAAGGCCCCCATTGCGCAGTCAGATGGAATTCATCAAGCTCGCGCGGGCCGGCTCCGCACCTGTTCCGCGCCGCCGCAAAACGGACGTCCCGTCCCGGTCTTAATCCGTGTCCGTATCCGGGCGCAGGCCGAAGCCGGTTAATTTCTCGCGCAAAGTCAGCCGCGAAATGCCCAGCCAGCGCGCCGCCCTGGCCTGGTTGCCGTGGGCCAGATGGATGGCTTGCGCGAAAAGCTCCCGCTCAATCGCCTCCGTCACCCTGGCGTGAACCCGCTCCATTTCGCCGTTGCGCGCCTTGATCAGGAAATCCGAAATCCACGCCGCCATCGACGCATCGGAGCCTTCGGCCGACCGCCCCGTTTTGGCCGCGACCTGGCGGGCGTGGTCGAGGGTGATGGTGTATTTGCGTGACAGGAGCAGGCATTGCCGCACCACATTTTCCAGTTGCCGGATGTTGCCCGGCCACGGTTCCTCGCACAAAAAGGCAATCGCCTCCGGTTGGATCGCCGGGGATTCGACCCCCAGTTCCGCCCCGTATTTTTGCAGAAAATATTTGATCAGGCTGGGAATATCCTCCGTCCGCTGGCGCAAGGGCGGCAGCAGCACCTGCACCACGTTCAGCCGGTAAAACAAATCCTCCCGGAACCGCTTCTCCCGCATCGCCGTTTCCAAATCGCAATGGGTCGCGGCGATGACCCGGACGTCGATCTGGATGGTTTCCTTGCCGCCCAGCCGTTCAATGCATTTTTCCTGCAACACGCGCAGGAATTTCGCCTGCGTGTTCAGGCTCATGTCCCCGATTTCATCCAGAAAAATGGTGCCCTTGTCCGCCTGTTCAAACCGCCCGATGCGCCGCATCTCCGCCCCGGTGAAGGCCCCGCGTTCGTGTCCGAACAATTCGCTCTCCAGCAGGGTTTCGGGTATGGCTGCGCAGTTGACAGCGACAAACGCCTCTTCCGCCCGCTCGCTGTGCTGGTAAATGGCCCGGGCGATCAGCTCCTTCCCCGTGCCTGTTTCGCCCCGCACCAGCACGGTCAGCGGCTTGGCCGCGACGCGTCCGATTTCCTTGTAAATCTCCTGCATGCTCCGGCTGTTGCCGATGATGGCGTCGCGCAGGGTTTCGCCCGTGCCCAGTTCCACCGGTTCGGACATCAGCCGGCTGCTCGCCACCGCCTTGGCCACCAAATCCAGCAGTTCCTCCATCTCGAACGGCTTGAGCAAATAATCGTAGGCCCCGAGCTTGGTCGCTTCGATGGCCAGCCCGGTTGTGCCGTGGGCTGTCATCAAGATGATCGGCCAGCGCGGCCGGGCCGTGTGAATCTGCCGCACCACTTCCAGCCCGTTCAACCCCGGCAGTTTGAAATCGGTGATGACCAGGTCGAAATGGTTCCGGCGCGCCTCCTCCAGTCCGGTGTCGCCCCGCGCCATCGCGACCACGTCGTAATCCTCGTCGCGCAACACCCGTTCCAGCGCGGCGGAGGCGCTGGCGTCGTCTTCTATCAATAATATTTTAGGAGCGGCCATTGGCAATGCAGGCGGGAAAAATCACGCCGAATGTTGTGCCGCGATGCGGCTGGGTTTGAAATTCGAGCAATCCCCCGTGCTTCTCCACGATGCGCGCCGCAATGGAAAGCCCCAATCCCGTTCCCGTGTCTTTCGTGCTGAAGAACGGGTCGAACAATCTCTTTTGCACCTCGGCCGGAATCCCGCGCCCGTTGTCTTCCGTCTCCAAAATCACCACCGCCCGGTTCTGCCCGCCCAGCCGCGCCTGCCCGCTGCGCGCCCGCAGGACGATCCGCCCGTTCCGCTCGATGCTCTCGGCCGCATTCTGCACCAGGTTGATCAAGACCTGTTTCAATTGTTGCGGGTCGGCCCGGAATGTCTCATGCGTCTGGATGTCCAGTTTGATCTGGATGCCGGCCTTCTCAAATTGCGGCGCCATCAAATCCAGCACTTCCCGCAAGGGCTTTTCCCCCGTCATCTCCGCCAGTTTCGGCTCCCCCGGCCGCGCGAATTGCAGAAAGTCCTGCACGATGCTTTCCAGCCGGTTGATCTCCTCGCCGATGACATGCACGTCCTGGTATTCGGGCGAATTCCTGGCGAAGGAGCGCTGATGGCTGAACAGCCGCGCCTTGACCGCCGTGAGCGGATTGCGGATTTCATGCGCCACCCCCGCCGCCAGCACGCCGAGCGACGCGAGTTTTTCCTGCCGTTCGATCACCGCTTTGCTTTCCACCAGTTTCATGCGCAAGGGCGTTATCATTTCCCGATACACTGTGGTTGACAACAGGGCAAGCGACCCCAGGAGCAGAAACAATGACCCAAAAATCACCCAGCGCAACCAGGAAACGGATTTTTGCGACGCCACCAGCGAATCTTCCAGCACCTGGCGGTGGGCGTCTTCCAGTTGATCGCCCAGTTTCAAGAGCGTTTGCGCCTCTTTTTGGATGCTTTCAATATGAAACGACTTGGCCTCCTGGCCTTGATCCGGGCGGGGAATCCGGTTGGTGGCCGCCGTCAGAAAAACAGCGTAGGCGCGATCAATCTGGTTCAGCACATCCAACTCCGTGCCGCTCAGGACCGGTTTTTGCGCGTCAATCCATTTGCTCAGGTTTGAACTTTCATGTTGATAAGTCTCCCAATCGCGCGGATCTTGCTGCAGGTCGTAACGCACCAGGCGGCTGTTCAATTCCAGAATCTCATCCTGCACATGATCCGCGATTTCATAACTGCGCAAGTGGCCCGTGCTCAATCGGGTTTGCAACCGGCTGACCTCCCGCCAACTGGCGTAGGCGGCTCCCCCGATCAGGCACGCCAGCACCCCGATGGCCAGTCCGAAAGCGGTCAGTCGAAATTTCAAAGCCCGATTCATTGTGGCACGAAAGTTACCATTGATGGTAAGACAATGACAAGACAGGCGAAAACCCGGTGGCCTGGCCAATATCCAACCTGCCTATGTACAATAGGTTGCGCCGTTGACCGGAAACGATGGCATGAACGTTGCTTAAAGGCTCGCGCGATTGGAAACAGGAGAAAAATTTAGATTGGTTAAAAACATTTTCATTGGTTTGTGCTGCCTTTTCGCAGTGGAAACAGTTTCCGCCCAAACGGCGGCGCCGGGGACTTTGCGCCTCGCCCTGGCCGATGCCAAAAGAATTGCCCTGCAACGGAATTGGGATTTGCTCAGCGCCAAAACCGGCATCGACTCCGCCACCGCGCAATTCATTGTCACGCGGGAATTTCCCAATCCGACCCTCTCTCTCAGTTCGGCCAATCTGGCCACGCACAACATTGCCACCACCGAAGGCAACGGCATCTGGAGCCGCAGTTACGACACCATCGCCGCCATCAGCCAACTGATCGAAATTGGCGGCAAGCGGCATGATCGCCAGGCCGCCGCCCGCGCCGGCGCCCGGGGGGCGAAAGCCCGTTTTTTCGATGCCAGGCGAACCTTGGACCAGGGCGTGACCAAGGCTTATGTGGCCGCCTTGCTTGCCGGTGACAATGAACAAATCCTGGCGGAATCCGCCAAATTCATGCAGCGCGAGGCCGACATCGGCCTGTCGCGTTTCAAGGCAGGCGATCTGTCGGATTCCGATCTGAAACAAATCCAAATCAGCGCGGAGCAATTTGAATTGCAACAAGCCGCCGCCCAAGCCGCCGCCGTCCAGGCCCGGATACAGGTTGAAGTGTTGATGGGCGTGACTCACCCCGAAGGAAAGTGGATTCCCGCCGACAGTCTGGAGCAAATGGATCAGGCCGTTCCGCCCCAACCCTTGGCGGCGGCGGATGCCGCCCGGCCCGATATCCTTGCCGCCCGGGCCGATCTTCGTGGCGGCCAGTTTAATCTCAAATTGCAAAAGGACATGCGGATTCCCGACCCGACCGTCTCCGTGCAATACGAACACAATCCCGTCCCCCCTGGACCGCCGCCGGACGACACTTTTGGCATTGGCGTTTCTTTTCCGTTGCCGCTCTGGAACCGGAATGGCGGCAACATCAAGGCGGCTCAGGCGGCTGTCGATCAATTTGAACTGACTCTGGGCAAGGCCCAGGCCCAGGCCGCGTCCGATGTCGCCAACGCCCAGGTGGAATACCGCGAGGCCCATGACCGCCTGCTACGCTACCAAACGGTCATCCTGCCCCAATCCGCCAAAAGCCGCGCCGCCATTGCCTTCGCCTTCGAAAGAGGTTCCGCCACCCTGGTTGATTTGCTGGAAGCCGAACGCACCGACAACACCGTGCGCATGGCCCAGGCCCAAGCCTTGTCCGACACCGCCAGCGCGGTGGCGGACGTGATCGCCGCCCGCAATGTCCTCGCCGCGTCCGAATTGGAGTCAAATAAAAGATGAAACAGATTTGCAAAATGAGATGGCTCGCTTTACTGGCTGGCGTGGTTTTGGCAGGTTGCGACAGGGAGAACATTGTCGCCCCGCCCGAATCGCCCGCGCCCGTGGTGGACATCACGAATGCCTCCGTCACTTTCGCCGCCAACGCCCCCCAGTTGGCCTTGATCGGCGTGGAAGTCGCCCAACCGCGAACCTTCGCCGTGACCCATGTGACCGGACGGCTGATTTGGGATGAGGACGTCACCGCCCGCGTCTTTACGCCGGTGTCCGGTCGCGTTATCGCCACCAAAGCCGACATCGGCCAGCCGGTGTCGGTCGGGACGACGTTGGCGGAAATTGATTCGCCTGATTTCGGCCAGGCTCTGGCCGCCGCCCGCACTGCGGTGGGGAATTTCACCGCGGCGGACAAGACGCTTGCCCGCGTCCATGATTTGCTGGCCCACGGTTCAGCCGCTTCCAAGGATGTCGAGGCGGCCGATGCCGCTTATCAGGCTGCCAAGGCGGAACAGGATCGCGCCCTGGCCCAGCTTGCCAATTACGGCGGCAACATCAGCCGCACAAATTCGCTTTACTTGCTGCGCGCGCCGCTCGCCGGCGTGGTGGTCGAAAAAAACATCAACCCCGGCCAGGAACTGCGCCCCGACATGATGCTCGGCAACGTGCCCCAAATATTCAATCCCTTGTTCGTCATCTCCCAGCCCGCCCGGCTTTGGCTGCAATTGGATGTCTCCGAAACCGACCTGGCCGCGCTGCAAACAGGCTTGCGCCTGCGTGTTGTCTGCAACGCGTTTCCCGGCAAGGTGTTTGACGGCACTTTGGAAAACATCGCCAATACCATGGACCCGGCCACCGCCACGGTGAAGGTTCGCGGCCAAGTCAGCAATCCCGATGACTTGCTCAAGGCCGGCATGTATGTGCTGGTCGATATTGTCCAGGATGAAAGGCGTGTCGCCGGGGCCGGCGTGGATGTGCCGGCGCGCGCCCTCTTTTTGCGCGACAACGATTATTA
>CAZLEE010000192.1:0-8374 GCA_964558455.1 uncultured Verrucomicrobiota bacterium
CTGCTGGCTTCTCTTCAACACCACGCGCTTCAGGTTGGCCTGATCCGGCCTGTTCTCCGGCAACTCCCTCGCCCCCCTCACCGCCAATCCCATCAATTCCGCCGCCTCCATGTCCGCTCCCGTCGAAATTTTGTAAAACGTCCGCTTCCCTTCCCGCCGCGATTCCAGCAACCCCGATTCCTGCAATAACCCCAGATGCGTCGATATGCGCGATTGCCCCATCCGCGTGATCTCCTGCAACTCATTGACCGATAGCTCGGTCTTTTCCAAAAGAGCCACTATCCGCAGCCGCGTCGGGTCGGACAAGGCCCGCAATGATTTCAATATGGCCGGCATTGCAAATAAAGGTTGACGCTCATGTCAGCCCAATATATCTTCCTATCAGGATATGTCAATATGTATTTTAAAGGTGTAAAATAAACATGAATAAAAATTACATTTTCTCCTCTGAGTCCGTTGGCGAGGGCCATCCTGACAAGGTTTGCGATACCATCTCTGATGCCGTTCTCGACGCCTATCTGGCCCAGGACCCGCGCAGCCGCGTGGCGTGCGAAACTTACGCCAAAAGCAACATGGTTGTCGTCGGCGGTGAAATCACCAGCCGGGCCAGGGTGTCCATCAATGACATCGTGCGCGACGCGATCAGGGAGATCGGCTACGTGCATGACGACGATGTCTTTCACGCCGACAAGGTTTTCATCACCAATCTGCTCACCCGCCAGAGTCCCGACATCGCGCAGGGCGTCGATGCCCGGGCGGCCGAAGGCAAGGACACGGCCGAACAAGGCGCGGGCGACCAGGGGTTGATGTTCGGATTCGCCTGCGATGAAACACCGGAACTCATGCCCGCCCCCATCATGTATGCCCATCAACTCGGGCGTGAGTTGAATCGCGTGCGCAAAACGGGCAAGGTCGCCTGGTTGCGGCCCGATTCCAAGACCCAGGTCTCCGTCCAATACGAGAATGGCCGCCCGGTCCGCATCGTCAATGTCGTCGTTTCCACCCAGCATGCCGCCGATGTCAAACATAAGGAAATCAAGGATTTCATCATCAACCAAATCGTGTTGAAGGTGCTGCCCGCTGCAATGCTCGACAAAAAAACGCAATGCCTCATCAACCCCACCGGCCGCTTCGTGGTCGGCGGCCCGCAGGGCGACACCGGCCTGACCGGCCGAAAAATCATCGTGGACAGCTACGGCGGCATGGGCCGGCACGGCGGCGGCGCTTTCAGCGGCAAAGACCCTTCCAAGGTCGATCGCAGCGCCGCTTACATGGGCCGTTATGTGGCCAAGAACATCGTCGCGGCTGGATTGGCCACCCGCGCCGAAATTCAGTTTGCCTACGCCATCGGCTATCCCGATCCGGTGTCCGTTTGCGTGGATACCTTTGGCACCGGCACCGTGAGCGACGAGAAAATTGAGGCCGCCGTCCGCCAGGTCTTCAATTTTAAACCCGCCGCCATCATCAAGCAGCTCAATCTGCTCCGCCCCATTTATTCCAAAACCACCAACTACGGTCATTTCGGCAAAACGGATGATCTGGCCAGCATCACTTGGGAGAAAACCGACAAGGTCGCCGCCCTGCGCAAAGCTGTCCGTTGAAACCACGCCAAAAATAAACCGTTCATTTCTTATGCCTTCAAAACTTTCCGCCTCCGGCAGAACGAAACCTGCCGCGTCTGTCGCCGCCAAAAATAACGGCGCAACCCATAACTACCTGGTCAAGGACATCTCCCTGGCCGAATACGGCCGCAAATCCATCGACATTTCCGAACACGAAATGCCCGGCTTGATGGCCATCCGTCGCAAATACGCGGTTGCCAAACCGTTGCGCGGCGTGCGCATCACCGGTTCGTTGCACATGACGATTGAAACCGCCGTGCTCATCGAAAGCCTCGTGGCTTTGGGCGCCTCGGTGCGCTGGGCTAGTTGCAATATTTTTTCCACCCAGGACCACGCCGCCGCCGCCATCGCCAAGACCGGCGTCCCCGTCTTTGCCTGGAAGGGCGAAACGTTGGAGGAATATTGGGATTGCACTTTCAAAGCCATGACCTTCCCCGGCGGCCTCGGCCCCCAGTTGATCGTCGATGACGGCGGCGATGCCACCCTGCTCATCCATAAAGGCTACGAATTGGAAAATGGCGACGGCTGGGTCAACACCCCCGGCGCCTCGCACGAGGAGGACGTGATCAAACGCCTCTTGAAACGTGTCGCCGTCGAACGTCCCTCTTTCTGGCATGACGTGGTCAAGGAATGGAAGGGCGTGAGCGAGGAAACCACCACCGGCGTTCATCGCCTTTACCAGATGCGGGACGCCAAAAAACTTCTCGTCCCCGCCATCAACGTCAACGATTCCGTCACCAAATCCAAGTTTGACAACCTTTACGGCTGCCGCGAATCGCTGGCCGACGGCATCAAGCGCGCCACCGACGTCATGGTGGCCGGCAAGGTCGCCGTGGTTTGCGGTTACGGCGATGTGGGCAAAGGCTGCTCCCATTCCTTGCGCAGCTTCGGCGCCCGCGTCATCGTGACCGAGATCGACCCCATCAACGCCTTGCAGGCCGCCATGGAAGGCTTTGAAGTCACCACCACCGAGCAAACGCTCGGACAGGGCGACATCTATGTCACCTGCACCGGCAATTGCGACATCATCACCCTGGAGCACATGCGGAAAATGAAGGACCAGGCCATCGTCTGCAACATCGGCCATTTTGATAACGAAATTCAGGTGGACCGCCTGAACCAGGCGCCAGGCGTCAAAAAGTTGAACATCAAACCGCAGGTGGACCGCTACACTTTCCCCGGCGGCAACTGCCTTTACCTCCTGGCCGAAGGCCGTCTGGTCAACCTCGGTTGCGCCACCGGACATCCCAGTTTCGTCATGTCCAATTCGTTCGCCAACCAGGTCCTGGCCCAGCTTGATTTGTGGAAAAACAAGGACACCTACACCCCCGAGGTCTATCGTCTCCCCAAAAAATTGGACGAGGAAGTCGCCCGCCTGCACCTGGAAAAAATCGGCGTCAAATTGACCCGCCTGTCCAAAAAACAGGCCGCCTACATCGGAGTGCCCTGCGAAGGCCCCTACAAGGCCGACCATTATCGTTATTGACCTGCAAGAGCTTTATTCCGTCGGCTCGATGAAATCGGGATAAAGCTTCTTCAGACAGTCAGGGCAGATGGAATGGGAGAATTCCGCGTTGGAATGTTCTTTCACGAACGTTTCCAACCGCTGCCAATATCCCTGGTCGTCGCGTATCTTTTTGCATGACGCGCAGATCGGCAGCAGGCCGCTCAAGGTCTTCACCTTGGACAGCATCTGGTGCAATTCGTCAATCATCCGCGTCCGTTCTTCCTCCATCTTTTTGCGCTCGGTGATGTCGTAGGAGAGGGAGGCGAATCCCATCATCCTCCCGTCCGCGTCCTTGATGGCGGATACTGTCAAATAAACGTTCACCGGCGTGCCGTCCCGGCGCAACCGCGTCGTTTCCAACGGCTCAGCCGGCTTCCCATGCCGGAGACCTTCCAGCATCTCCGCCGTGCTGGCGCGCAGGGATTCCGGCACGAGGATGAAAACAGACTTCCCCACCGCCTCCGCCCTGGCGTACCCCAAAAGTTGCTCCGCCCCGGTGTTCCATGTCGTGATGATTCCATCCGGGTCGTAGCTGATGATCGCCTCCCCCATCGAATCGACGATGGCGGTAAGGTAAAGCAACCTTTGCAGGTCGGACGTCCATTGCGCCCGGATGCTTGCCTCGCGCAATTCCCGCTCTATCACCGGCCCCAGGCGCGACAGGTCATCCTTGGTTATGAAATCATGCGCCCCCGCCTGCATGACCTCGGCTGCCATCTTCCCTCCCGCCTGCCCCGAAACCACGATGAACGGCCAATCCAGCTTTTTTCCCTTGAGCAGACTGATCGCCGTCACCGGGCTGAATCCGGGCAATGTGTAGTCGCAAAGCACAACATCCCACGGCCCCTTCTCCAAAGCAGGGATGTTGCAGACGTTTTGATGATCAATTTGGTAACCGTCGGATTCAAGGTGGTTAATCAGCAATCCCGCATCGCCCGGCGAATCCCCCAAAAGCAAAACGCGCAACCGCGTCTTTTCACGGCCGCTTCGCAACATGTCTGACTGTTTGGTCATTATATGCCTCGCCCGCCACCAGGTCTCCGACCGGTGGGACGCGCTGATTTAGCCTGCCTGCTGACTGAAAGCGTTTATACGCGTAAACCCGGAATGTTTCAATGTTTCTTTTTGCCTAAATTCGCCAACGAATCCGCCCCTTCGATGCCCCGCGGGGGAAGACCCGAACCCAGGCCCGATTGATGGCGCCCCCATTTTTGGATTTGTTAATTTGTATATACATTTACACATTTGGCTTGCCAAAAAAACGGGCTTCTATAAAACTCCCCCCATGCACGCGTCCTCGGATCGAACGGCCCGTGGTTTCACTTTGATTGAACTCTTGGTGGTCATTGCCATCATCGCCATCCTGGCGGCGCTGCTCTTGCCCGCCCTGGCCAAGGCGAAAGATCAGGCCAAGCTCACGCAATGCATGAGCAACTTGAAGCAATTGACGCTGGCATGGGTGTCCTACGCGGGGGAATTTAAGGACAACGTGGCTCCCAATGGCGGGTTGGGTCAGGGAGAAGACAGCCTGACTGCGCATATGTGGGTTGACGGCAACATGCAGGATGTTACGTCGGATGGCTCCGCCACCAATATCAACTATATCAAGTCTGGCGTTATGTACCCCTACGTCAATAGCACCTTGGTTTACCGCTGCCCGGCTGACGTTGCCAGTGTGCTCGCGGGCACCTATCTTCCCTGGGGGGGCGGCGGCACTCCACGGGCGCGCAGCGTGTCCATGAATACCTGGATTTGCAGCGGTACTGATGTGGCTGAAACAGTGATTGATACGACCTACATCAGCCAGTTCAAAAAAGTGTCGGACATCAAGCTGCCTGCCGCCACTTGGCTCCTTTGGGACGAATGCCCATTCACCATCGATGATGGCTGCGCCGCGAATACTCCCGGCTCCACCACTTATGAAAATCCGCCTGCCACGTATCACAACAACGCCAACGGCCTGTCGTTTGCAGATGGTCATGCGATCATCAAGCGGTGGCATGACCCAGCCATACTGGGCAAAAGTGTCAATTCATACAGTACCACCCCAAAGGACGGCGGGGTTGATCTGCAGTGGTTGTTCACCATCACAACCTACGGACCGAATGGGGCGGTAGCGCCGCAAAATTGAGGTGATCGCATGGTAAAATGGAACATGGGTGGCGGTGTGAAAAGGCCCAAGTGTCACTTTGATTGAACTCTTATCCCTCCTGCCACCATGGACATTGTTTTAATCATTCAAATGGGAAAAGCGGTCGCATGGAGGCCTTCTGTTGTTCGTCATTGTTCCTCATGATTTGGTTTTTCCTGAGAGGAGAAAAAAATTATAGGGCTGTGGTAACGTTACAAACGTTACGGGCCTTTCTTCAAATGGTTGTAAGTGATTGTAAAAAATCGAGTTCCAACAAAACGAGCGTAACACTTCGTAAAACTGGCCGTAACTGTTCTTAACTGTTACGACCTCAAGAAGGGCGGCGAGGAACGACGGAGACGGGTCGAAAAACGCTGAAATCGGAGAAAAAAAAGCGGCCGGCAACGGGCCTCCGGCAGGGACCGGGACCATCTGCGCCGATCTGGCGGCGGAAGTCTTTGTTTCGTTGCTCATTATTTTATCTGGCGGGCATTTTGGCACAAATGGGGGAAAAAGAGGAGCTAACCGTAACCCTTTTCTTTGAAAAAATATCCCCCGTGTTTACAAGGCGTTACGCATTTCGCGCCCGTTTTTGTCAATTATGTTTTCTTGACACATGGGCGAAAAACGGGAGATGGAAGCTGGCAGGTCTGAACCAGGATTTTGGCCAGTGATTGGGACATGGCGTGATTATACGCATTCCGGCCTTTTCCCAAGGTAGGCGCGTTCGCGCCAACCGCTGGGCTGAATGATTGCAATCCTTTCAGGATTGCCAGTGAGCAGGGCGTAAAGATCAAGGGCGAAGGCGGTGAAAAAGCCGACCGGATTTCACCTGCGGAGCTTACAGCAAAAAGAGAGCCATCTGGAATGGGGTGTTCACCCCATATTTAAAATCACGCTTAAAACGTAGGCTTGGTGTCGTTTTCACGGTGAACCGCTGTCGAATAAAACACGAAAGAACAAAAGGCGGATGAATACGTTCCTGGTGCATGTGGGCGACGACAACTTCTGCCGGGTGCTCCCGGAGGAATTGGACCGGACAAGGGCCGCCGGCGGGCGGGTCAAAGTGATGGCGTTCCCGCCTCTGGGAATTCAGACGCTCGCGCCGGTGCTGCGGCAACGGGGACACCGGGTGCGGATGTTTGACACATGCCATCCACAGATGAAGCCGGCGCACATCGCCCAAGCGGTTGCCCAAGAGCCGCCCGACGTGATTGCGCTCTCGTTTTTATCGACAACCACTTACCCGTCCGCCAAAAGCATGGCCCGGCGACTCAAAGCCGAGGCTCCGAAGATTCCGATCATTGTAGGCGGACCGTTCGCCACCTTGAATGCGGATCGCATTCTCGGGGATTGTCCGGACATCGACTGCGTGGGAGTCGGCGAGGGCGAGGAGTTGCTGCCGGATTACCTGGATCACCTCGATAATCAAGGTTCTGTGGCAGGTTTGGTCTGGCGCGAGGGGGAAAGGATCGTTCAAAACACCCCGCGTCCACCCCTTTGTGATCTGGACCGGTTTCCGTATCCCGACCGAACCACCCTGCCGATTGATTACATCGAATCCCTGCCGCTGGATGTCCCGGCGGTGCTTTCGTTGGACAAATTCTGCACGGTGCAAACGTCGCGCGGCTGCCCGTATTCCTGCATCTACTGCGATATTCCGGCCCTCGGGAAAGGCCGGTGGCGGAGCCGTTCGCCCGAGCATGTCTTGGGAGAACTGCAGGAGCTGAACGATATGGGCTATCGCTCGATTTACCTGACCGACGACCATTTTCTCATCAACAGCCAGCGCATTGAAAAAATTTGCCGCGACATCATTCAACGCAAGCTGGAGTTTCACTGGGGCTGCGAAGGTCGTGTGGATTCAGTCGGAATCAAACAGTTGCCGGTCCTGCGCGAGGCCGGTTGCAATTTCCTGGCATTTGGCGTGGAAGCAGGCACTCAGAAAGTGCTGAGCCGACTCAAAAAGAAGCAGACTCTCGCCCAAGTCGAGCACGCGGTCAGAGAAGCGAAACGACATGGGATCGAAAGGGTCCACGGATTCTTCGTCGTCGGCTCGCCCGGCGAAACGAAGGAGGATATTGTTGAGAGCTTCCGTTTTGCCGCCCGGCTGGAGCTGGACACTTTTTGTTTCAATCGTTTGTGCGCCTACCGCGGGACGCCGCTCTGGCAGGAGTACGTGGCGCGGGGGATCATCGACGACGAGCGGGATTGGCACAAGTGGTTCAAGTGCTCGGATATCGATCCCACCACCCTGCCCAGTCCGGTGGTGAACCAACTGCGGGCGAAAGGATATGGTCTGTTGTTTCTCCACCGCATCTTCAAGCGTCCGATCCGAACCTGGAAGCTGCTGCGCACCTTCGGCCGCCACATGAAGATGTCCGACATCCTCAAATTGCTCTACAGTCCCTTTCACCGGCGGACGTTGACGCGGAAGCCGGAACTCCCGGCCCGGATGATGGATGGCCAAATCGAAATGAAGCCCTTTGCCGTCGAATGAATTGGTACCGCTATCAGCCTCGGCGCAGTTCCGGTTCGAGGCAATTTTCGTCGGGCATCATTAAAATATTCCGTCGAATCAATGTAACCCTGTTAACATGACATTAAAACATTGAAAAATCGTTCTGCTGGATGTAGTTCCATCACACAATGAACACGGTATGGGATAAGGCGAGAATTTGCTCGTATATAACGGGCAAGATCGAGGAAAGCGTTAACTTGGATTATAAAGCCGCAGGCGCGCTGGCTAAAGAACAAAAAAAGACCACCGAAATCACCAAGGACGTGTCGTCTTTTGCCAATTCAGGAGGTGGAGTTATTATTTACGGAGTGCGACAATTCGATGCAAAGAATCTGAGCCATTTACCTGAAAAGATCGATCCAATTGACCGCCGGGAATTTAATAAGGAATGGCTGGAGCACATCATTTCCACGATTCAGCCGCGACCAAATGTAATCATCCACTCTGTGCAATTAAGTTCCGCTCCAGATCACGTCGTTTATGTGGTTGAAGTCGCAGCAGGAAGGACAGCTCACCAAGCTAATGACTGTCGATATTATAAGAGCCTGTTTGAAAACTCAAAATAGTACCAATAAAATCAGCATTTTTGTATG
>CAZLEE010000193.1:0-8353 GCA_964558455.1 uncultured Verrucomicrobiota bacterium
ACCAGAAAAACCGATTTTCCCCCTTTTACCCATTAAAAACGTCGAGGAACCACTTATTATCTCAAAGGACGATAGAGTGAATCGCAAGTCACTTGGCAAATGCCTTCAAGTTGCAGGAATAATAATGGTGGTTTGCGCGCCGTTGCCGAGCCTATATATTCTGCGCAACATTGAACTGGAGGCTTATGGGTGAGGAGGTTTCAACCAATTATCGTGTATTCTACGATCAATTCTTGCGGTTCATCCCATTTTTGGTCGTGGCAGGTGTGGCTCTCTTTCTTACCGGCAGGAAGCTCAAGCGCGGCCAGCAAAAAAAAGGCATGATCCTTCCGAACATTACTATCACTGTATCGGGAATTAGTTCCAATATGGTTGATTATGCCAAATGCATCATGGTCGTCGGCAGGGATTTTTGAAGCGAAGTTGGCGGCGTTCCGGCCCGGCTCTTTTTCTTGCCCGAAGGAACGTCATCCTTGCATACTGCGAATAATGAATTTTTCCGTTCACCATGAATGATTTCCCGGTCAGCACCCAGTTCACCTCGGCGACAATCGTTCTTCCGGTCATGAATGAAACCGTTTCGCTTACCCAGACGGTGGACATCATCCTGCGCAACACCCCCAGGGAGTCGATCCGCGAAATCCTGATTGTCGTCTGCGACAAAACCATCCCGCAATCCATGTCGGTCATCGCGGAACTCCAAGAGCAGCAGGGCGGCCTGATCGTGCTTCTGCGCCAACATCGCCCCTTCCTCGGCGGCGCCTATCAGGATGCCTTTGACGCCGCCCGCGGCAGCCATGTTGTCATGATGGCCAGCGATTTGGAAACCGACCCGAGGGAAGTTCCCGCCCTGATCGCGCAAGCCCGCAAAAACCCCGCCGGCATCACCACCGCCTCCCGCTGGCGCATCGCCGGCCAGTTCCACGGTTATTCCAAAATCAAACTGGTCTGCAATTGGCTGTTTCAACGCTTTTTCTCCCTCCTTTACGCCACCCGGCTTACCGATATGACTTACGCCTTCCGCATCCTGCCCGTGCCTCTGGCCCGCGCCATCCGATGGAAGGAACTCCGCCACCCCATTAATCTCGAAACCATTGTCAAGCCCCTGCGTCTTGGTGTGGTTGTCACTGAAATTCCCGCCATCTGGCAGGCCCGCCGCGAGGGCGAGTCCCAAAATTCCTTCTTCCAAAATTTTGCTTACTTTAAAACCGGCATCTGCACCCGCTTCGCCTCGCGCCGCTCCATCCTGAAACCCAAACCATGAAACGCGTCATCGTCACCACCACCATCAATCCGCCCACCCAAGCCATCGAGGCCTTTGAAGCCATGCCCGATTGGGAGCTGGTCGTCATCGGCGACCAGAAAACGCCCCGCGATTACCCTCTCCGCCATGGTGTGTATGTGACACCTAGGGAGCAGGAGAAATACGACCCCGCCCTGTCCGACGCCATCGGCTGGAACTGCATCCAACGCCGCATCTTCGGCCTCCTCTGGGCCAATGACATGAAGGCGGATGTCGTCGCCGTGGTGGATGACGACAATATCCCGCTCAAGGGCTGGGGTTTGGACCTGCTCGTCGGCCGCGAAGTCGAGGTTAATTATTACGAAACCGCCCTGCCCGCCTTCGACCCCGTCGGCGCCACCAATCACCCCAACCTCTGGCACCGCGGTTATCCCCTCCAACTTCTCCCCCGCCGCCATTACGACCGCAAAAGCCGCCGCAAAATCCTGGTGGATGTCCAGGCCGATTTTTGGAATGGCGACCCCGACATCGACGCCTTCTGCCGTTTGGAACACGCCCCGGAATGTGATTTCGACCCGGCCTGCTTCCCCATCGCCGCCAATAAGATGGGGCCGTTCAACTCGCAAAACACTTTCCTGCGCGGCGCCCTGCTCAGGGACTACTTCCTTTTTCCGCATGTCGGGCGGATGGACGATATTTGGGCCTCTTATTACCTCCAAGCCCGGGGCGCGAAAGTCGTGTACAACAAAGCGTCCGTTTATCAAAAACGAAACGTCCACGATTTGATCCGCGACCTGCAACAGGAATATCCGGGCTACGAACATAATCTGCAAATCGTTGAAAGCCTGGCCAAAGAACCGGAGTCCATCTTGAATTATCTGCCCGAACGTTCCGCCCGGGCATTCCAGCTTTACCGGAGGCATTTCGATGCGGCTTAAATCACTCCCCGCTTTTATCCGGAGTAGAGTCAAACATATTTTTTTGCCGTTGGTCGCCGCCTTGGCCCTGGTTTCGTCCGCCCCCCCCGCCGCCGCCGGACTTCAAACCTTTGAGGTTGCCACCAATGGAACCACCCAAAGCCCCGTATTTTCCCTTCCCGCCGCCCTTGAACAATCCCGCCGCGTCCGCGGCAGGAACGCAGACAAAATCCGCCTTCGTCTCCACACCGGCACATATCTCCTCACTGAACCGCTCTTATTGACAGGGAAAGACTCCGGCCTGCTCATCGAAGCCTGCCGCCATGAATCTCCCGTCTTCAGCAGCCAGACGGCCATTCACGGCTGGAAACGGTCCCCGTCCAATCCGAACGTCTGGCAAACACAAATCCCCGGCGTACGCGATGGCAACTGGGTTTTTCACGAACTTTTCGTCAACGGCCGACGCAAGCAGCGCACCCGCCTTCCCGAACACGGTTTCTTGCACATGGCGGGACCCGGCATCCCGAACCGGCCCACCGAATTTTCATTTCATGCCGGCGACATCCGCCCCGAATGGGCGCAACCCGGCGATGTTGAGTTAATCGCCTATCTGGCCTGGGCGCAGTCCCGGAATCAAATCCGCCAAGTCTTTGCCTCCTCCCACACCGTCTCCCTGGCGGGCGACGCCCTGCCCAACACTTCCGAGTCCGACGCACGTTACTATATTGAAAACGCGCCCATCCCGCTCCGGCCCGGCCAATGGCATTTGGACCTCGCCACCGGCCTTCTCACTTACTGGCCCGAAGCCGGCGAGGATATTCTCAACGCCTCCATCACCGCCCCCTGCCTTTACGACCTCGTGCAAATCAAAGGCACCCCGCTCCAACCCGCCCGCGACATCGTGTTCCGCGGCATCGGCTTCGCCGACACCGACTGGCCGCTGGCGGGCGGGACGGACATGGACCCTCAAGCCGCCGTGGAAATACCGGCAGCCGTTCAAGCCGAATTCGCCCGCGACTGCGCCTTTGAACAATGCGTCTTCCAGCGCCTCGGCGGTTACGCCCTGCAACTGAATCGCGGTTGCGAAATGGACAAAATCATTGGCAACGAAATGACCGACCTTGGCGCGGGCGGCATCCGCGTCGGCGAGATGAATCCGGCTGACGCCACCCCGTTTCCCTGCGGCCACCACACCATCACCGACAACCACATCCACGACATCGGTCTCGTCAGCGCCCCGGCCGTTGGCATCTTCATTCTCCTGAGCAGCCACAATGAAATTGCGCACAACGAAGTGGACCACACCTATTACACCGCCATATCCGTCGGCTGGTCCTGGGGCTACGGCGAAACAACCTGTTGCGGCAATATCGTCGAATTTAATCACCTGCACGACATCGGCCAAGGCATGCTCAGCGACATGGGCGGCATCTACACCCTGGGACGACAACCCGGCGCCATCATCCGCAACAACCTGATCCACGACGTCAACATCTATCGCTACGGCGGCTGGGGACTCTACACGGACGAAGGCAGCACCGGCATCGTCCTCGAAAACAACATCGTTTATCGTTGTCAGAACGCCGGATTCCACCAGCACTACGGCCTCGCAAACATCGTGCGCAACAATATCATCGCCTTAAACCCCGGCAACCAACTCATGCGCACGCGCACTGAAACGCACATCTCATTCATCTTTACCAACAACATCGTTTATTTCGACACCGGCTGGCTGATGGGAGGCAATTGGAACGATGATTTGGAGATGGATCACAACATCTATTTCGACACCCGAAGCAAGGCGGGGGACACCGGGACGTTGCAATTGCTCCAAGCCTGGCAAAAGCGCGGCCATGATCAGCACACCTTTTTTATCGACCCGTTGTTCGTGGCTCCCCGGCAGGAAAACTTCCAATTGCAGCCGCAATCTCCAGCCCCGCGCCTTGGTTTCCACCCGATTGACCTGCGGGATGTTGGCATCCGGCCCAAATACCGGCGGCAGCCATTGCTTTTACGTTGACCGGATCGCGGCCCAGACCACATGCTTCGCCAGCAATGAAATTTGGGATTTACGAGTTTTACAAGGCGTTCCAACCGGCCCTGCGGAAACGACGGTTTCAACTTTTTTTGGATGTTTTCAAACCCGCCGCGTCAACCCGTCTGCTAGACGTGGGCGGTTACTCGAACGACTGGATCAACAAGGGAATCGCCTCTTCTGTCACATGTCTCAATCTCGATCCTCCGTCCACCCAGCAAACCACGGACCGCGTCACCTACCTGAAAGGAGACGCGCTCAACATGACGTTTGCGAACCAAAGTTTTGACATCGTTTATTCCAACAGCGTCATCGAACATGTCGGCACATGGGGCGACCAGCAGCGTTTTGCGGCGGAAGTGCGCCGCGTCGGACGGCAACTTTTCGTGCAAACCCCCAATCGGTGGTTCTTCATCGAACCCCACTTCATCACGGTCTTCGTTCATTATCTGCCGTGGCCGTTCGCCAGGCGCATTATCCGCTATTGCTCTTTTCGCGGCCTGTTTCGCAGCGGCGACAACGTGAATCTCCGGCAATTGGCCGACGGGTTGAGGCTGTTATCCTACCGGGAAGTGCGCGAACTTTTTCCAGACTGCGAGATTCATCGCGAAAAAATGTTTGGTTTCACCAAAAGCTTTATCGCCATCAGACGCGACCCGGTCGAAACCAAATAGAGGCTGCTTTCAGTCATCGGCCCCCAAATCCGCCGCCGATTTTGTTTCCCTTTCCACCCCAAAAACTTTAAACATTCAAGTGCCGATGAAAACTTTTGCTGAATTGGGATTCCGGGGGCGAATGATCGCCGTCGAGGGGCTGGATGGCTCGGGCAAATCCACCCAAATTTACCTCCTGAAACGCTGGCTCGAATTGCAAGGCCTCAAGGTCTTCTTCAGCGAGTGGAATTCCTCCGTGCTGGTCAAAAACGCCACGAGCAAGGGGAAAAAGCGCGAACTTCTCTCCCCAACCACCTTCAGCCTCATCCACGCCACCGACTTTGCCGACCGCTACGAACGCCAACTGGTCCCCTTCTTGCGCGCCGGTTATATCGTATTGTGCGACCGCTATATTTTCACCGCTTTCGCCCGCGACACCGTCCGCGGCTGCCAGTCGGATTGGGTGCGCGGCATCTACAACTTCGCCGCCATCCCCGACCTCGTGTTCTTTTTCAAGGCGTCCCTCGAAACTTCCCTGCAACGCATCCTCGAAGGGCGTCCCCAGTTGAAATATTTCGAGGCCGGCATGGATCTTCGCCTTTCCACCGATCCCTATGAAAGTTTCCGGATTTTCCAGGGCCGCATCCTGGAACAATACCTCGCCATGAGCGCCGATTTCAAATTCCTCGTCATAGACGCCAATCAGCCCATCGAGGAACAACAAACCATTTTGCGCAATCTCATCGCCTCGAAATTGGATCTGGGCAAGTTCCGCCTTTACAAGCACCCCGTCGAATCATGAAAACCACGCGCATTCCCTCGCTTAAAAAAAATCCGCGCATCGTTGTGCCCAAGGCGAAACACCGCCGCTTCTACGGCCAGGGCATCCCCGGCGTCGATCTGTCCAAACTCGCCGGCAAACTCATTGTCGTCGAAGGCGCCGACGGTTCCGGTCGCTCCACCCAGATCGCCCGCCTCGTCGAATGGCTGGAAGGCGCCGGCCACGCCACCGTTCAAGTCGGCCTGAAACGCTCCACGCTCGTCAGTGAAGAACTCGACCATGCCCAACAGGGAAATATTTTAAGCCACACCACCCTCAGTCTTTTTTACGCGACGGATTTTGCCGACCAGTTGGAAAACATCATCCTGCCCGGCTTGCGCGCCGGTTTCATGGTGCTGGCCGACCGTTATATCTACACCCTGATGGTGCGCGACATGGTGCGAGGCATCGACCTGGCCTGGCTCAAGAATCTCTACGGCATCGCATTGGTGCCGGACGCCGTCTTCTACCTCAACGTCGAACCGGAGGAATTGGTCGAACGCAATTTCGCCAAAAACCAATCGCTTGATTATTGGGAAAGCGGGATGGACCTGGGCCTTTCCAGAGATATGTTTGACAGTTTCATGCAATACCAGGCCCGCGTCGCGGCCAAATTCAAGGAACTCCAGTCCACTTATGCCTTTAACATCATTGACGGACGCCGTTCCCCCGAGGAGGTTCATGCCGAACTTCGCCGCCGCATCGCCAGTGTCCTCGCTGAATAAACCCTGAACCGCCCCATTCCATGGCTGAATCCACCACTAAAGGAGAATATTTCGTAGGCGTTGACCTCGGAGGAACCAAAATTCTTGCCGGCGTCTTTGATCCGCAATTAAATTGCCTCGGTCGCAATAAAATGAGCACCAAACCGGAACGCGGCGCCAATGAAGTCATTGTCCGCGTCGCCCGCTGTGTTCGCGACGCCATCGACGAGTGCGACCTTGATGCAAAACTGCTCCGCGGCGTCGGCATCGGCGCTCCCGGCTCCATTGATTCCGAGTTGGGCCGCGTCATCTTCGCCCCCAACCTCCAATGGCAGGACGTCCCCCTTAAGAAAATACTGGAAAAAGAACTGGACGTTCCTGTCTCGATTGAAAACGACGCCAACTGCGCCATGCTCGGCATCTTTGAAACGGAGCTTCAGGCCAAGCCCAGCCACGTCATCGGCCTTTTTATCGGCACAGGCATCGGCGGCGGCGTGATTATTGACGGCAAGCTATACCACGGCTTCGACGGCACCGCCGGCGAAATCGGCCACATGGTCATCGAAGTCGGCGGTCCAAAATGCAATTGCGGCAATCGCGGCTGCATTGAGGCCCTTGCCAGCCGCACCGCCATCTTCCGCAAAATCCACGCCGCCATCAAAACCGGCCAAAAAACCATGCTCACCGACATGCTTGGCCCCGAATTGAATGACTTGCGCAGCGGCGACCTCCGCAAGGCCATTCGCAAGGGCGATAAGTTTGTCGAAAAAGTCGTTGAGGAAGCCGCCGAATACATCGGCATCGCCGTGGCCAATCTCGCCAATGTTCTCAACCCCCAGACCGTCGTCCTGGGCGGCGGCGTCATCGACGCCCTGGGCGATGAAATGATGGCGATCATCACCGAAACGGCGGAGGATTACATCATGAGCGGCACCAACAAAAGCATTGAGATTGTCGCCAGCAAAAAAGGCGACGACGCCGGCATCATTGGCGCCGCCGTTCTGGCCCGCCGCGCCGCCCGCGAAAAATCATGACCATTGTGCTTGGTTGAATCCAGAACTTGAATGTAACCGCCCCCATTCCAAACCGCCGCGCGGTCATCGACATTGGCACCAATTCCGTCAAGGTGCTGGTCGCCGACATCAAGGATGGCGCGCTCATCCCGGTTTGTGAAATGAGCCGCCAGACCCGCCTCGGCGCCGGATTCTACGGCACACAAAAATTGCAGCGCCCCGCCATTGCCCTGACCGCCGATGCCGTCGCCGAATTCCGCGCCTCCGCCACCAAGCTGGGCGCCTCCGCCGTCTGCGCCATCGCCACCAGCGCCGCCCGCGACGCCCGCAATGCCGACGAATTAATCATCGCCGTGCGCCAAACCGCCGGGCTGGAAACACAAATCCTGACCGGCGACATGGAGGCCGAATGGGTCTTCCGCGGCGTCACCAGCGCGCCCAATCTCAGTCAATCGCCCGTGCTCATTCTCGATGTGGGCGGCGGCAGCACCGAGTTCATTGTCGGCCGCCAGTCCACCCCGCAATTCCGCCACAGTTACAGCCTCGGCACCGTCCGTCTCCTGGAACAATTGCATTTGACAGATCCTCCGGGACTTGACGCCCTGGCGGAATGCCGCTCCCTCCTGCAACAATTTCTGGCCAAATACATCGTCTCATCCGTCGAACCGGCCCTGCGCGCCTGCAGCGGCCCGGTCCGTCTCATTGGCACCGGCGGCACCGCCACCATCCTGGCCCGCATCGAGACCTCCATGTCGGGATTTGATCGCGACAAAATCGAGGCAACCCAAATTTCCCTCACCCGCATCCAGTCTCATTTGCGCGAGCAATGGCAGATGCCCCTCGCCAGACGCCTGCAAATTCCCGGCATGCCCCCCAATCGCGGCGACGTTATTTTGCCCGGCATGGCCATTTACGAGGCGATCATGACCCAATTCGGCATTTCCCAACTTGGCATCAGCACGCGCGGC
>CAZLEE010000194.1:0-8330 GCA_964558455.1 uncultured Verrucomicrobiota bacterium
CCCGCACGACCGCACCAAGGAACAACGCCAGCGGGAAAGCGGGGAATTTTCCCTCCTGTCCGTCCGCATGGCTTTCCTCCCCGCCCTTTTCGCCGTCCTGATCCTCGGCCTGCACCTGACCTTCTGGCGCGACGCCATGGCGGCCACCGTGGACACCCTCGACGTCCTTGTCTTCGCCTTTTTGATTTACTGCCTGCTCAAATTCCGCATTTCGCAGGACGACAAATGGCTGGGTGTTTTCGCCTTTGTTTACGGTCTGGGCACGACCAACAACTGGGCCTTGATCGCTTTTTTCCCCCTCTTCCTCATATCGCTGGTATGGATCAAGGGAGTCAATTTTTTCAACTGGCGCTTTCTCGCCCGCATAATCGGATGCGGATTTTTGGGGTTGCTGCTTTACCTGCTCATGCCGGCCGTCGGCAGTCTGGGACCGGAGAAGGCCGGTTTTCTAACGTTGCTGCACATGGAACTGGGCGCGCAACGCTTCGGCCTCCGCTCGATTCCGCGCTGGGTGGCTTTGGTCGCCGCCCTGCCCACCGTCCTGCCCCTGATTTTTGCGAGCATCAAGTGGCCCTCCTTTGAGGGGGAAATTAGCGCGGCCGGCAATGCCTTGACCAAACTGATGTTCCGGCTGTTGCACGTGGTTTTTCTTCTGCTGGCCCTGATCATGTTTTTCGATTTCAAATTCAGCCCCAGTTTGCGCCTGCGCGATGAGCCGGCCGGATTTTTGACCTTCTATTATATTGGCGCCTTATGTATCGGGTATTTCAGCGGCTACATTCTCCTGGTCTATGGCAAAAACTCCTTGCTGGTCTGGGAACGCGCCGGCGGGTTGTCCAAGATGCTCAATCGCGCCATCCTGGGACTGCTCTGGATCCTGGCCATTGCCGCGCCCTGCGGCCTGCTCTACCAGAACCTTCCCCGCATCAACGCGCACACCAATAAGGCGCTGACCGATTTCTCGGACGAAACCATGCGGGACCTCCCCGCCAAACCCGCCATCATCCTGGCCGATGACCCCGTGCAATTGTATCTGATCGAGGCAGGGTTCCAACGCGCGGGCAAAACGAACAAAAACATCCTGATCGAAACCGGATCGTTTCAACATCGCGAATACATTTCTTATTTGATCGGACGCCACCCGGAACTGAAAAAAGTGACGAACCCGGTGGATAAACTGCCGCGCGTCCTGCCGCCCCAGGCCTTGATCGTCTTTCTGGCCGGAGTCAACCACACTTACCCCATCTACTATTTGAATCCGAGTTTCGGTTACTATTTTGAGAACTTTTACCTGAAACCCCACGGCTTGGTCTATGAGGCGCAATTCTATCCGAGCAATATCCTAAGCCCCCCGTTGATCACAGCGCAGGACATCGCCGAAAATGAGGCGGTCTGGAACCGGCTGACCACAAAAACACTCGCCACCCTCCCGGCCGCTGCCGAGTTGGATGCCAACGCCGCCGCCCTCAGCAGCCTCCTCTCCGTTGATTTGGATTCGTGGGGCGTGCAACTGCAAAAGGCCGGACACTTCAAGGAGGCCAACGCCTATTTCACCGAAGCGGTCCGGCTCAACCAGCAAAATTTCATTGCCGGGATCAACAAGGATTACAACACCCAGGCGCAAAAAGGCAACTATCGCCCCATCAACTCCGAGGACCGTCTTTTCAAGGCGATTAACCTGTATCGCAGCGCCGCCGCCATCCTTAAGTACAACGGGCCGCCCGACGAACCGGGCCTTGATCTTGATTTTGGCCAGCTCATGGCCGAAGGGCATGATTACCGCCAATCAGCAATTTTGTTGACTCGCCGCCTGCAATTGCTGCCCGGCGACCCCCCCGCCCTGCTGGACCTGGCCAAAACATTTGTTGACTGGCGGCTACCCGACAAGGCCTTTGACGTGATCCGCCAGCTTCACGCCAGCCCCGCCGCCGACAAATGGGAGGTCACACGCGTGGAGGCTCTTGCTTACTACACCAAGGGGGATTTCGCCACCGCTGAACAACTGTTGCGCAAGGCGCTCCAGGAAAATCCCTCCGACGAAGGCCGGATTAACATCCTGGCCGATTTTTACCGCGCCAGCGCCATCGACATATTGCGCGCAAAGAAACCGAATCAGGACGAAGCCAACCGCCGTTTTCAAAACGCCCTGGCCTATTTCAACCAGGAATTGCAATTAGCGGCGAAAGCCGGACGGACGCCCGACCCCCGCTACACCCCGACCTCAATCCTGCTCAAGAAAGCCGAGGTCGAAATCATGCTCAAATCGTTCGATCACGGCATTTCAACCCTGAATCAGGTCATCGCCATCCAGCCGGATAACGCGACCGCGATTCTCAATCGCGCCATCGTCGAAATTCAAGTCAATCAAATGCAAGCCGCCCGCGATGATTACGAGAGGCTGCGCCGGCTCATGCCCGACCAGCCCTACGTCGTCGATTTCGGCTTGGCCGAAATTGCGGCCCACACCAAGGATCGCGCCATGGAAATTCATTACCTGAAACGCTTTCTTGGCTCCGCCCCTCAGGAAGGCCCGGACTACCAACAGGTCTTGCAACGGCTGAAAAAGCTCGAAAAACCGTGACCAGGCCCGGCCGGATGCGCGTCTCGCACGTCATTACCCGGTTGGTTATCGGCGGCGCGCAGGAAAACACCGTCGCCACCGTTTTGGGCCTGCGCCGGAAACCGGATTTTCAAGTCGATCTCATCAGCGGCTCCTCCACCGGGCCGGAGGGTTCGCTCGCTTCCCTTTTCCATGATGACCCCGGCCTGCTTCGCTTTGAACCCGCCTTGGTTCGCGCAATCAATCCGGTTTGCGATTTCATCGCCCTTCAGCGTCTGACCCGGCTTTTCCGCTCAACCCGGCCCCGCATCGTTCACACCCACAGCGGCAAGGCCGGGATTCTGGGACGCCTGGCCGCCTCCCGCGCGGGCGTCCCCATCATCATCCATACGATTCACGGCCCTTCCTTCGGCAATTTCCAGGGTCCCCTGTCCAATGGCATTTTCAAAACCGCCGAACGCCTCGCCGCACGGCGCACCACCCATTTCGTCAGCGTCGCCCAAGCCATGACCCGCCAATATCTGGCCGCCGACATCGGGCGCCCCGATCAATACACCCGTATCCTCAGCGGGTTTCCCCTCGAACCTTTTCTGGCCGCCCGCAATGATCCCGACTTGCGCCAGCGCCTGCAAATCGAACCCGCCGACATCGTGGTCGGCAAAATCTCGCGCCTGTTCAAGCTCAAGGGCCACGACGACCTGATCAGCGTCGCGCCTGAGGCGATCCGGCGCTGCCCGCGCCTCAAATTTTTGCTGGTAGGCGACGGGGCCTGGCGCGAACGTCTGCAAAACCGGGTGGCGTCGTTGGGATTGCAGAAACATTTTATTTTCACCGGACTTGTCCCCCCCTCGGAAATACCGCGTTATTTGGGTGTCATGGATTTGCTGGTTCACTTATCGCTCCGGGAAGGACTGCCGCGCGCGCTGCCCCAAGCCCTGGCCGCAGGCCGCCCGGTGATCGCCTACGATTGCGACGGCGTCGGCGAAGTTTGCCTGTCCGGAGAAACCGGTTTTCTTGTCCCACCGGGCGATTTGAGCCAACTGACCGAACGCATGATTCAACTGGGGTCAAATCCCGGCTTGCGCGAACAAATGGGAACGCGCGGACGTGAATTCGTGCGCCAATACTTTTCGGTTGAAACCATGGTGGAAAACATTTGCGGATTGTACCGGCAACTAGCCGCAACCCTGCCCGAATGAATCACGCGACCCTCTATATTCTGGCATTGCTGGCGGCGGCCCTCGCCACCGCCAGCACCCTGCCCTGGTGGCGGCGCTGGTGCGTCCGCCACGATGTCATGGATGATCCCGGCCACCGCAAAATCCATTCCACCCCCACTCCTCTCGCCGGCGGCCCGGCGGTCATGACTGGTTTGCTGGCCGCGCTGCTGGGCGGAACGGCTTTTGTGTTTTTGCAATCCTCCGCCGGCGCGATGGCCCCTTTCCAATACGGCCTGGGCAAGAGAGCCATTCAACTCTTTGGCATCACGGCCGGCGCGTTTGGCATGCTGTTGACCGGCCTGCGCGATGACAAGGCCGACCTCGGCTCCGCCGCGAAATTTTCCTTTCAGTTATTGGCGGCCCTCGTCGTCGCCGCCACCGGCGTTCGTGTCACCCTTTTTGTCCCCAACATCCTTTTCAGCTATTTCATCACCGTCCTGTGGATTTTGACCGTGGTCAATGCGTTCAATTTCATGGATAACATGAACGGGCTTTGCGCGGGTTTGGGGGTCATCGGTGCGGCGGCCTTCGGCCTGGTCGCGGCGCAATCGGGCCAATATCTGGTGGCAACCATGGCCTTCATCATCAGCGGCGCGTTGCTGGGATTTCTGCCTTATAACTTTCCCAAAGCACGCGCCTTTCTGGGCGATTCCGGCAGTCACCTGGTGGGTTACCTGCTGGCGGTGCTCGGCATTTTGCCCCATTTCTACACCCCCACCCATCGGCGCATGCTGGCCGTCCTCACTCCCCTGATCATCCTGGCTGTTCCGCTCGGAGATTTGGCCTGGGTGGTGGTGTTGCGCTTGCGCGCGGGCAAACCTTTCTACATCGGTGACACCAATCATTTATCCCACCGTCTGGTTCGCCGTGGATTGACCACCCGTCAGGCAGTGGTGGTGATATGGCTGATTTCGGCCGGCCTCGGCGCGATTGCCTGCTTCTGGCAATAGCGGCCGGATTTTTGCCGCCGCCTGGCGCAAAAAAAAACGCTGCCAGCCCAAGCCGGCAGCGTTGCCAAAAACCAGAAAACAAAGTCAGATCTTATTCTTCCGACGAAACACGGAGCGCGAAGCCAGAGCGCCAATTCCAACCATCAACAACCCGATTGTCCCGGGTTCAGGAGTCGCCAAATTCTCCGTGATAGAATCGACATGCACCGGGGAATGGTTCGCCGCCAACTTGGAAAGACTGGGGGCCTCAGTCACCCGTGCCGTGGAAAAATCAGATTCAGACCAACCGGCAGATTCAAAAAATGAGGAACCATCCGAAACCACCGCATTCAGCCCGTCTTCCGTGCTCTGCCAACCCATCGCGGCCATCGAAATGACATCGGTGCGGGCCGGGGAAGTGGATTGCGCTTGACTGTTAAAGGACCCGTCCCCCACATCCAAGTTTGTCGGACAGTCTATCGCCGTGACAGCCTCGGTGAAATTCTTATCACTGGCAATGCCAGTCGATACATTCTGCGCGCTGGCGACCTGACCGGCGGCAATGATTCCTGCTGCCAATCCCAAGATGAATTTGGTTCTCATTAAAAGACCTTTCTTGCTTCAGCCAACCCGGGCCGCCATACATTCGCACCGACAGCCCGCATTGCGCTTTGGTTTCTGGTTCGCACCGTATCTGTCTGAGACAAAACCGTATCGTAAATGGACAGTGAACGCAAGAAAAATCCGCAGAAAAACGCGCATTTTTTTGGATCGGCAACCGATTGTTCATAAGCTACTGGAATAAAACTAATTACCAAAACAAACACCACCGGTTCTGCCCGTTCATCCGGCGAATGTTCTTGGCTAAGACGGAGATGCTCTCTTAACCTCCCCCAATGCGGCCGATTCGCTCGCTGCTGATTTATCTTGTGTTCGTTTTCGTGGGGGGCGCGTTGCTGGCGCCCTGGCTGTATTGGTTCGCGCACAGTTTGGCCGCCCAGTGGCCGGCCTTCTCAAAATTGGCCGCAAATCCCTTTTCCCGCTTCGTGGTCCGCTCAATCCTCGGCCTGGCTCTCCTCGGCCTCTGGCCTCTCTTGCGTTCCTGCCGCATGTTGACCTGGCACGACCTCGGTCTGACCGTCTCCCGCCGGTCGCCGGCCAACGCCTTTCTCGGTTTTCTGCTCGGTTTCGCCTCCCTCGCCCTGGTTGCGGCCCTGAGCCTCCTTCTCCGCGGCCGGACTTTCAACCCCAACCACACCCCATCCCAAATGGCCGGGCATTTCCTCGGCGCCGCCGCCGTCGCGCTGATCGTCGCCGTCCTGGAAGAAATTCTCTTTCGCGGCTCGCTCTTCGGCTTGCTGCGCAAAATCGTATCCTGGCCCAAGGCCCTCGTCCTGAGCAGCGCCGTTTACGCGCTGGCCCATTTCCTCCAAAAATCAGCCGCGCCGCAAAACATTGATTGGACAACAGGATTGGCGCTCCTGCCGAAAATGTTTTGCAGCGGGACCCCGTTGCTTCCCGCCGTTCTCACCCTCTTCATCGCCGGAGCCATTCTCGCCCTGGCCTACCAACGGACCGGCGCCCTTTTCTTTTCCATGGGCCTCCACGCCGGCTGGATCTTCTGGCTCAGGTTCTACGGCTTTTTCACCGTCACCACCCCCTCCGGCAACCCCGCCATCTGGGGGTCCGACAAATTGATCGACGGCTGGCTGGCCCTGCCCGTTCTCGCCGCCCTCCTTTGGGCCGTCTCCAGAATGACCCTTCCGCCGGAAAAACCCCGCCCCGCCTGACATGCGCGCGCCGTTTCCATCCCTCCTCCGCGACGCCTGGGATGCGGCCTTGAATCTCATCTACCCCCCAGTCTGCCAAATCTGCCGGCACGAACGGGCCGGAGCCAGGGAAGGTTACATTGGCGGGGAATGTTGGTCCCAAGTGCGATTCCTTACCCCGCCCTTATGCAACCGCTGCGGCATTCCCTACCCGGGAACCGTCACCCGCCCGTTCACCTGCTCCAATTGCCAGGACCTCCAATTCCATTTTCGTTTCGCCCGATCCGCCGTGGTGGTCAACCCCTTCATCCTGCAAGTCATCCACCGCTACAAATACAACCACGCCCTCTACTTTGAACCCTTTCTGGCCGATCTCCTCATCCGCCAGGCCGTCCCCGTCTTGCAAAACGAGCAATGGGACCTGATCGTGCCGGTCCCCCTCCATCCCGCCAAGGAACGCGAACGCGAATTCAATCAAGCCGAGCGCCTGGCCCGCCACCTCGGACGCGCGGCAAAAATTCCTGTCAACATAAAACTATTGCGGCGCATCAAACCCACCGAAACCCAGACCCAGCTAAACCGCCCCGAGCGGGAGGCCAACATGCAAGGCGCCTTCGCCCCCCGCTCCTCCGAAAAACTGACCGGGAAAAAAATCATAGTGCTGGACGACGTATTGACCACCGGCGCCACCACCAGCGCCTGCGCGCGCATCCTGCGCAAATCCGGCGCATCCGACATCTGTGTCTGGACCCTGGCCCGCGGCCTCTGACATCCGGCCAAGCCTTTCCACTCCCTCCCCCCCTCCCGGCAAGGACGCGTGTCGGCGCCCTATTCGCGCTTGTCAATTCATCGCTGGCGGGTCAGACTATGCTCCAACAAAACGGCACGACGCGCATGACCACCGCGAAACAATACGATTATTTAAACCGGCTGGGTTCGATTGCCTCCTCGCCGTCCAATTCCTTTGCTTTGAGCGACGCCCTGGCTACCAACTGCGTGACGGTCAACAATCAGGCGCCGTATCGCAAGGTGGAATATTTTCGCCAGCAACTGGCCGTGACCAACACCAACACGTCTGTCTGGCAAAACGTGAATGTGAGCGACCCGGGCAAGCTGGCTCTGGCCGCGCGGCTGAGAAAAGAAACGACCCTGCCGCTCAAATGGATTGCCGGGCGAGTGGGGTTGGGGACATCAAAAAGCGCCAACATGAAACTGCATCTATGGATGCAAGCCAGCGGGAAACACCTTGGGCACGGGCGGCGATGAATGATTAAAAAACCATGCCAAAACGAACCAAACTATGGGTTGACCCCTGCTCCGCGAGGAAAATGGAGCAAGCCTTTGGATCTGCTGAAAACGCCAGTTTCCAATACATCATTACTACTACCTCGCCGCCGCCGAAAGACATGCGGCATGGGAGTAGATGGCTACGTCTAGTCCTCAACACTGCGAAGACGGAGGAGCGACTCCTCAAGGCGGATCTTTAAAGAATTAAACGCAACTCTAAACAATTCTACGAAAATGGATTTAACTTACAAAAGGACACCTATGAAACTTGTAGTTGATCAAAATCGTTTGCGAACAAACCCTCAAGACGCGTACCCACCATTGGAAACGCATCTCAGAGGAACCATAAAAGCAATATGGCTGTTCTTACTGACACAGCAGTATTTGAAATGTTAAAAGGCAGTGCGCCAACCTATGTCGCAACCAAATCGCTCGAAGTCCTGTCCAGATTTCCAGACCAGGTAATTGTCACCGATGGAACGGGTGTCTTGATGCGGAAGGAACTGGCCGAGTGTAAGAGCCTGTTTGAAAACTCAAAATAGTACCAATAAAATCAGCATTTTTG
>CAZLEE010000195.1:0-8270 GCA_964558455.1 uncultured Verrucomicrobiota bacterium
GGCCATCAGCACGTTACTTCGCAAATCCCTCCCCAATTCCTATACGGCATTGGAAATAGCCCTGCTGCCCTTCGGCGATTCCGAAGAGCGCGTCGGAAACTGTTTTGGCCTGGCCGCGCATTGCACGAATATACAAGGAATTTGTATAAACGTGCAGTGGATTTTCGGCGGCCTTGATGAAATCAAATCTTCCATCTCCTGTTTTCCGCCCTTGTGTCAAGAAAACATAATTGACAAAAACGGGCGCGAAACGCGTAACGCCTTGCAAACACGCTATATAACTAAGTGAAGAAAAGGGTCACGGTTAGCTCCTCTTTTTCCCCCACTTGTGCCATAATTCCCGCCAGACAGAAAAATGAGCACCGAACCAACATCTCGCCTGTCCTCCAAAGCCTTGGCGACGGAGGACGCCGACCATTCACCAGCCAGCTATGCTGGTAGCTCTTTTGCCGCCGCGGAAGTTCCATCTGCTACCGCACACCGGATTACCGCCCCCCGTCCCCGCCCAATTTCAGCTTTTGCTTCCGTAACACTTACTAACTGTTTCGGCATGTGTACGCCGCGCCTGGACTCATTTTTTCGGAACACGCTGTTTTACAATATTCTGCAACCATTGGAAGAAAGGCTCGTAACGTTTGTAACGTTACCACAGCCCCATAATTTTTTTTCTCGCACCGTAACATGAGGATCAATGACGACCAACAGAAGGCCTCCATGCGACCGCTTTTCCCATTTGAATTTCTACTTTCCCAATTTCTGCTTTTGCCCCCCGCCCCCATCCGATTTCAGTGTCTCAGCGTTTCAGTTTTTCAGCTTTTCAGCTTTTTCCAGCCCCCAGCCCCGGCGGGCAAGTTCGGAAGGCGCCGACGCTCTGCGATTGACTTGTGAACGGGGGCGGGATTAACAATTCATTATGAGGAATCTCAATGATTTAAGCAAAACCGACACCGGGTTGAATATTCCCAAGGACGGGGAATTGGATTTTCTGTCGCTCGGCGCGCTCGTCCACCGGCTGGATCCGGGCGTCGTTCCGTTTCGCAAGGCGTCCCGGTGCGATATTCATGTCAGCGGAGGCGAGTTTAATTGCGCCGCCAATCTCTCGGATTGTTTCAGGCTCAAAACCGGGATCGCCTCGGCCATGGTGGATTATCCCATCGGGGATTTGATCGCCGAACGGGTGCGCGCCATGGGGGTCCGGCCTTTTTACAAGCATTTCAAGCATGACGGCGTGCATGGCCCGAATATGGCGACGGTGTATTCCGACCGCGGCCAGGGGGTGCGCGCGCCGGTGGTTTTTTACAATCGCTGCAACGAGGCGGCGGCGCAGCTCAAGCCGGGCGATTTTGATTGGAAGGAAATTTTCAGCCGGGGCGTGCGCTGGTTTCATAGCGGCGGGATTTTCGCCGCGCTGTCCGCCACGACGGCCGAGGTCATCATTGAAGCGATGCAGGCGGCCAAGGCGGCGGGGGCAGTCACGTCGTTTGATCTCAATTACCGGGCCAAATTATGGGACATCGCGGGCGGCCCGGAACGGGCGGCGGCGGTGCTGGACCGGATTGTCAAGCAGGTGGACGTGCTGGTGGGCAACGAAGAGGATTTGCAATTGGGGCTGGGCATTCCGGGGCCGGAAGTGCGCAAGGCGAACAAGCTCGATCCGGGCGCGTTTTTCAGCATGATGGGCAACGTGACCAAGAAGCATCCGCAGATCAAGATCGTCGCCACCACCCTGCGCGAAGTTCATTCCACCAACCGGCATAGTTGGGGCGCGGTGGCGTGGGTGAACGGCCAGACCTGCACCTCGCCGACATGCGAACTGGATGTGCTGGACCGCGTCGGCGGCGGGGACGGGTATGCGTCGGGATTCATTTACGGACTGCTCAACGGAGAAACCCCGCAGGAGGCGGTGAACCTCGGTTGGGCGCACGGCGCATTGCTGACCACCTTCCCCGGCGACACCACGATGGCCACGGTGGAGCAGGTAAGGACCTTCGCCAAGGGCGGATCGGCCCGCATCCAGCGTTAGGGCGGCTACGGGGCCAGGGCTTCCTGGGCGATCCAGCCATAGACGGGAGGCTCGCCGTTGCATTTGATCGCGCCGTAAAGGAAGGTCATGGTTTGGGGGCTGACCTGGCCCGCCCGCGGATCCTGCGACGGGTAGTAAGTGGGTTGATGGAAAACCTTCGCGCCCTTGGCCGGATAGAATTCCAACGCGTCGCCGACCAGAAACGAATCCGTTCCCTGCCCGCCCAAACCGAAGCCCGGCACGGAATAAACCAGGTTGATCGTGCCGCCGGGACGGCGCAGGTAATGGGACGGCACCGCACCGATGGCGATCTGGCGCACGATGCTGAGTTCCCCGAATTGAGTCATGTATGATTTTGGATCGCCGCCGGTGACGCGGCGTCCGGTTGTCTCCAGCGGCAGGGCGGGCAATCCGGCCCGGCCCAGGCCGATGCGGCCGAGCAATGTTTCCTTGTCCGCCACCCCATCCAAGGGCAGCCAGGCGGAGACGGCCACCCGGCCTTCGGCCAGGGCACCGGAGTCAATTGAACGGGCGGCGGCGGGGGAAGGTTTGATGGAAACGCTGAAAGCGTAGAGACAAACCCGTCCGCCAATGACCTTGCCGGCCCCGAAGTTGAACATGCTGACCGGAACAGTGCGGCCGCCGACCTTCAAGCCGGGCGGGACCGTTCCCATCAGGATGCCGGCGCCGTCAAAAACTTCGGCGTTGGGCAGCAGTTCCCAATCGAGCGGTTTGTCGGCGCGCAACGGTTTGGGATTGATAACGCGGTTGGAGCGGGTGAAACGTTTCTCAGCCGGATCGGAAGCGCGCTGGCCATTCAACTCGCTGCCAAAACACTTTCGCCCGCCCACCGTGAAGGAGCGGTCGTCGGGATATTGCTTGAGCGTCGAGGGGTCCGCCAGCAACGACGGGACGGGCGTCACCGTGACGAGACATTGGGTGGTGTCGGATGCGTCGGCGCGACGGACAGTGACGCGAGCCTGGCCGGGTTTCAGCCCCACCACGAAACCGTTCTGGAACACCTGCGCGATTTTGGGGTCGGAAGATTCCCAGCGCAATTCGTCCGCGGGACCGGACTTCAGGCTGATCTGCGCGGCGGCGGCCGGGTGAACCTGCAACGAATCCAGGTTCAAGACCAATCCGGCCCGCGCCTCGCCGGCCAGGACGAACGCAAAAAGGAGGGACGACACCGTCCCTGCGCCTGTTTTGGGAAGATTCATATTGATTATTGGGCTGGCGCCTTCGCGTTTAAAAAGCAAACCGGGCCGATCAGGCCGGACGGCCAGAGCGAGGAAGCGCGGCCAAACTTATGCACGTTCGATTCGGTGACGCGCAACTCCTTTGGCAACGGCTCATCGCCGATCAAACGATTCGGCCACAGATTGACAATCGTCGCCTCCAAATCATTGTCCCCGGACTTGATCGCGTCCGTGACATCGACCCGCGCGGGTTTGGTCCACAAGACGCCCAAGTCGCGCCCGTTCAGGCGCACCGAGGCGACCTCATGCACTTCGCCCAAATCGAGCAGCAGGCGGTCCCCTTGCGGGAGCGCGGCGTCCCAATTGAATTTTTTGTGGTAAACAGCCGTGCCGGAATAAAATTTAATCCCGAGTTCGGGCCGGTTCGTCCAGTCAATCAAACTGTCAAAGACCGCCTCCGCCGGGGCGCCGCGTCCGGACGGGAAATCCACCGTCCAGGGGCCGGAAAGTGTGGTTGACACTTGCAGGGTCGGATAATTGGAGGCGGTTTTCCCGGTAAGGCCGGCCGGGATGGTCTTTTGGAAAACGACGAAGACGGAGCCGCAGGGATCAAACTCCAGCGGAACAATGGTCCGCCCGTTTTCCTGGCGGAAGGCGGTCGCGTCGCGCATTTCGCCGGTGACGGGGTTCCACAATTCGGGCTGTTTGTCTGACACGCGGAAGGCGCATTGGACCTTTTCCGGGCGCGCCCAGCGGCTGGCGACGTAATAAATTTCGGAGTCGCCCGCGGTGCGATGAATCCAATCCATCGTGCCGTCCGCGCTCAGGCCGGCCGGTTCAAAATCAGGCGGAACGCCCGCCGTTTGCAAAACCTGGCGGACCGTCGGCCCCCAAAACACGCTCCCGGCGCCGACTTGTTTTGGCGCGGTCGTCGCGCCGTTCATGCCGCTCCACAACCGCGCGGTCAGGGCGTCGAATTTTGTTTTGTCGCCGGGATGCAGGACCATTCCGGCCATTCCACTGGGGGGCGGGCCGACGATGGTCGCGCCCGCTTCAACCAAGGCGGCCATTTTTTCGAGAACAGCCAGAGACATGGGCGTATTGTCGGGCAGGACGAGAACGCGATAGCTCATTCCGTCCGGCAGGACAATGCGTCCGTCGCGCGCGCTCATGCGGGTCAGAACGACTTCCGGGTTGCAGTTATCGTGGTCGTAGCCTTCGCCCAAAGCGGGGGGAATGGTTTTTCTCGGTTCGCCTTTGCCGATGCCATCGCCATGATAAAAAATGGCGTCGGCGACAAATTTCCCCTGCTGCAACAAAAAGGAGCAACGGGCGAGATAGGAATTGATGGCGGGGGATTGCTCCCACCAGGTCAGATGGCGGTCATAATGGGTTCCGGCGAAGTAAACGTAACCAGGCTCGGCGGTGAGCGAAGGTGAATGACTGAAGGCATGGATGCAGACCTGGTTCAAACCGTCGCAGAACGCCTGATCGGCGACGTTTTTCATGCTGAAGGGAGATTCCTCCCATTCCGGGCCGAGCGAGGTGAAGGATTCGCACAAGGTGAGCGGCTTTCCGTAGATGTGATTGGCGGAGGCGGCGTTGCGCAACAGGAACCGGTCCTGGGGGCGGGGACGATGGTAGGACGGCATCCAGAATTCGGCCATGGCCACATCGACGCGGCTGGAAGTTTTGAGCATGTCGGCCTGGTCGTAATTGGGGCCGGCCGCTTCGGAATAGCAGATGAGGCCGTTGGCGTTGGCGAGTTTTTTGAGATGGGCATAATGATATTCAGCAATGAGATCGCTGATGGTCAGTTCGTAATCGCGGCGGACACGCGTCCGGGTGTCGGCGTCGCTCATCTTGACATCGGCCAGGATCGGCAGATAGGGGATCAAATCATAACTGCGCCGTTGTTTGAACTCGGCGGGAAAGGCGGCCGTCCAGTAAGTCGGGCCGGATTCCCAACTGTCGTCCTCAATGCCATGAAGGCCGAGGCGTTCCGCGGGAGTCATCTCCTTGAGCAACGGAGCCATGGTGACTTCCCACGTTTTGTCGAGGGCTTTGGCGCTCATGCTGTCGGTGTAATAACCCCAGTCGTTGCGGGCGCCGGTGGACACTTGGACAAAGCGCAGCAGGGTCCAATTGCCGGCGGGCGCGGTCCAGCGCAGATGGCCGGCGGCGTCCATTTTTGCGGTGAGGTCGATCACCTTGGCGGGAGAAAAGCCGGGTTGATCCGGCACGGCGAGCACGGCGATGTCGCGACGGTAGCCCGGTTTGCGGCGCGCTTTGCCCTTGGATTTTTCAAGAGAAGGATCGGGCAAAATGGCATCGTATAATTGAGACCCGGAAAGAGGCGTGCTGCTCCAAACCATTTTTTGCTCGCCGAATTCTTCGGTGATGGGGCCGGAAGTGTTGGCCAGGCCGTCGGCAACCACGAGGTCGAGGCCGAGGCGGGCGGATTCCTTGGCGGCAAAACGAACCAATTCGCGCCATTGCGGCGACCAGGCCTGAAGGGGGCCGGTTGGAACCCGCGTCATGTAGGAATCCTTGAATTCATCCGTCTTGACGACGTGATATTCTTTGCCAACGAGAACCATTTTCTCGGTGACGCGCCCGATGTTGCCGGGGCCGGTATCGTAAAGGATGCAACCGGCGATGCCTTTTGCCTTCATTTCCTCCAAGTCGCGCGTGATGGCGGCGGGGGTGGTGCCGGCGTGCAGCCAGACCCAGTAAACCCAGGGCCGGGCCTGGCGGGGCGGGTTTTGGAATTGTTGCGCCAAGGTTTCGGGGGCTTCAGCGGTATTTTGGGCGCGGCCGGCAGGCGCGGCAACGAGCAGAAACGCCAGGACAAATAACAATCCAAGGGCGGATTTGGGAGCGATCATTTTCAAATAAGACATTGTGGAATGGTACGGAAACAGGGGAGGAAAGGGAAGGCGGAAAGGCGGCATCCCATTTGACAAACCCGCGCGCGGCGCCCAAGTCAGCGTCGATAGGTCAGGCGGAATTTTCCTGAAGGCGTCGGCAGCAGCAAATCCACCGCTTTGGTGACGATTTTGCCGGAAACCTGAAACAGGCTTTCGAGCCGGGAGACAAGCCTCTTCAATTCCTCCACCCCCGGTCCATTCCCTTCGGGCACATAACGCAAGAGACACCCGCCGTTCTCCGCCTGCCGCAGTTGATAATGGGCCATGCCGGCAATATCGGCGAAACACTCGTCCACCTGCCAGGTGGTCACCCGCCGGCCGTCGCGAGACCGCAGCGTGTCGCCCGTCCGGCCATGAACCACGTAAGTCTCCGCACCCGCAACCCCCCGGCGTTCCACCAGGTCGCCAATGCGGTAGCGAACGAGCGGCATGTAGTCGTTGGTCAATGTGGTCACAACCAGATCGCCCGCGCCGCGCTCATCCTTTGACAAGACTTCCAGAAGGGCGTTCTCGTGATTGGGCAGCATTTCGCCGCGCTCGTTTTCCATGAGCAGATGGCCGGTTTCCGTCGAGCCATAGAGGTTGAACACCGGCACGCCAAAAACACGCCGCAGAATCCGCCGATGCACCACGCTGGCAAACTCGTAGCTGCACAGGATAAATCGCAGGGACGGGAAACGGAGGCCGAGCCGCTCGCAATATAGGGCGAACCAGACGGCATGCACAGGCGACACATCCAAAAAACGGGGGGACCATTCGGTGATTTCTTCCGCCATGCGGGCCAATTCAGCGTCACTAAGGACGAACGGAATCCGCGCTAGGTTCAAGAACCGCGTCGCGCCGATGGTGCGTTGGGCAGCCGACTGCCACACCGTGGGACAGGAGCGGCCGTTGCAGGCGGGCGTTGTGATGGTCGCGCGGCGGACGGCCAGAGGTTCATCCAGCACGCGCGCCACGAAACGGTTCAGCCGCAGCACGCGCTCCTCCTGTTCATCCCACCAACCCCGCCGGAAAACCACCGGCACGCGCTCCTCCGAAGTGCCGGAAGTGTATTCCAATTCAACCGCATTGTTTTCCAGCAAAGTTTCGAGCGTCTGTCCCGACCGAAGGAAATTGCCGGGAAAATTCTCGCGCATATCGCGCTTGGTGATGAACGGAAATTGTTCCAAAGCCGCCGGAGCACCCCCCGTCCGGGCGAGGAGCGAACGATAGACCGGCAATTCAACGCACCGGCCCAGCAAGTCATCCAGCCGTCCGCGTTGTGTCGATTCACGAATCTGATCAGGTTCCGCCAACATCAAAAGAACTTTAGCCCGGATTGCCCCAAATTAAAAGCCGCTTGGAATTCGCCCGCCCGTTTCGTTGGAAAAAATCTTTTCAGTGCCGGACAATATTTATGTCCTCATGGACAGCTTCTCCGCCCCTCGCGGTGGTTGGAGCGGGTCAAGGCCCCGTCCGATTTCCTTCCCCTCCGCGATAGCGGACACCAAAACTCACATCCTCCTTGTCTCGCCATAGCTCCGTTGCGGAGCGTCGGCGGAAAAAACTTTCCCCTCCATGCCCTCATTGCCTGGCGGTGACGGCGATGGATTCCATGTTGCGAAGGGCAAACAGGGCGCAAGCTGGAAGCCAGCGACTTCACGGCCAGGCTGACTTCGGGACTTCGACGAGTCTGCGCCGTTTGTGGCGTAGTCTTGAAAAAAAGAAGCAAACGGCTCAGTCTCGGCGAAGAGGGGAGCCTTGCCCCTTGCCTACCGCTCCAAATTGCGCGAGCCAGCGGGATTTAATGCATAATCTGCTTTAAACACAGCATGGTCATCATAATCAGTGCCAATTTCGGCCTCAAGGGAACCATAAACCTGGCCGCCTCGGCTCTTAATGTAGAATTGCTCCTTAGCCCAACCGGCCCAATGGGCGTTCGTGGCTGACGCGGAAAACTCATACTTTGGCACATAACCTGTTTCTGGCGCTTGATACAAGAAGTCGCTGTTGGTGTGGATGATACCGCCGTTGATAGCCTCTATCGAATAGGACCAATCAAATTTTCTTCCAGGGGCGAGCTTCTCAGAGCCTGTTTGAAAAGTCAGTATTTCTCAGCCGAGACGTTTGAGCATAAGG
>CAZLEE010000196.1:0-8139 GCA_964558455.1 uncultured Verrucomicrobiota bacterium
TGATGTCGGCGATGGAATCCTTGATGACCAGGCCGGCGCCGGGTTTGCCTTCGGGAATTTTGCACCACGGCCCGCCGTCGATTTCAACCGCGCCGAACTCCTCCCTGGCCACCTGATAACCCCAGTCGCGGAACGCGCCTTCGGTGAATTTCATGATGTTGCCCTTATGCACCAGGGTCAGGCTCTTGCGCTTGAATTGGATGGCGTAACGGATGGCGCTTTGAATCAGGCGCACCGAACCGCTGTAGCTCACCGCCTTGATCCCCAAGCCGACGCGCACGTCGGACGGAAAATTGGGGGCGCCGGCGGCGGCCCAGAATTCACGGGCCCTTTCCTCGGAGCTGAAACGGATCTTGTCAAATGACTTGGGCATGTCCTTGGCCAGGAAATTGAGCATTTTTCGCGCGTCGGCGGAACCGGCGGCGTATTCGATGCCCGCGTAAATGTCCTCCGTGTTTTCGCGGAAGATGACCATGTTCACCTTCTCTGGATGTTTGACAGGCGAGGGGACGCCGGGGAAATACTGCACGGGGCGCAGGCAGACATACAAGTCAAGCATCTGGCGCAGGGCGACGTTGAGCGAGCGGATGCCGCCGCCCACGGGCGTGGTCAGAGGCCCCTTGATGCCGACCAGATACTCCTTGAAAGCCTGGATGGAATCTCCCGGCAGCCAGTCGTTGAATTTTTTGAAGGCGGTTTCGCCCGCAAAAACCTCGAACCATGAAACTTTGCGTTTGCCGCCGGAGGCCTTTTTGACTGCGGCGTCAAAAACTTTTTCGCCGGCCGCCCAAATGTCGGGGCCGGTGCCGTCGCCGCGAATGAAGGGGATGACCGGATTTTCAGGAACGTTGAGTTGGCCGCGGACAACGGTGATTTTGCCGCCGGAGGGGGGTGTTATATCTTTGTATGTCATATTGTTGAAGATTGCTGCCAGTCGCCGGTTGGAAATGCAAGAGAGAAAATGGGCCGGACGCGGTTTAAAGGTTGCGCGCCGTTTTTAGGGAGTGCGTTGGGGAAAATCGGGGTCAAATTTGGAAGTCCACCTTTCTGGACATGAAGGTGTGAATGCCGCATTCGACTTTCTTGAAACCGGTCCAGCGTCCGGCCCGCTCATTGGCGCCCGGGCCGGTTTTGCGGGTGCAGGTCTGGCAGCCGATGGATCGGTATCCCTGGTCGTGCAACGGATTGTGGGGGATTTTGTGCCGGCGAATGTAATCCCAGATTGATTCGCGGGACCAATTGGCCATCGGATTCAGTTTCACAATGTCGGCCCCCGTGTTTTCGTCCAGCGTGTACAGTTCCACAATGCCGATGCGGGACCGGGTGTCCGATTGGTCGCGGCGCAAGCCGGTGATCCAGCAATCCAGGTCGCGGAGCTTGGATTGCAGGGGCAGAACTTTGCGGATGGTGCAGCAGAGGTCCGGGTCGCGATCCCACAGGGCCGGCCCTTGCGCGTCTTCCTGCTGTTCCAGAGTGAGGTCGGGGACGACCGGCTCCACTTTCCAGCTCAGGAAATCTTCCAGACGCCGCCACAGATCGAGGGTTTCGGGAAAAAGCAAACCTGTGTCAAGCGTAAATACGGGAAAGGAAAGCCCGGCCTCTTTGGCCAGGTGCATCATGACCAGGCCGGCGCCTTGAAAGCTCGTGCCGATGGCGGCGCGCCGGCCGAAACGTTGCGCGGCCCAGGCGAGTATCTCCTCGGATCGCCGGCCGGAAAATTGCGCGTCCAACGCCGCAATTTCGCCGGCTGCTATTTGGGGTTTTTGCAAGGCAGGCCTCAAGCCGGCACGGCGGCGGTGGCTTCGGCGGCGGATTTGGTCGCTTCGGCGGCGGGCAGCAGGATGCGCACGGCAAAATCGCCGAACCGTTCCCCGGCCAGACGCTCGCGGGCGAATTGGGCGAAGAGCGGACGCAGCACCGTCACCAAATCCTCATTCTTGACGTTCTCCTTGAAGAGTCGGCCCAGGCGGGTGCTGGACGCGTTGCCGCCCAGGTAAAGCTGGTATTTTCCGGGAGCGCGTCCGATCAGGGCAAGCTCCGCCATGTGCGGACGGGCGCAACCGTTGGGGCAGCCGGTCATGCGAAAGATGATTTCCTCGTTGGGTATTCCGACCTCGGCCAGCAATTTTTCCATGCGGGCCAGGACGTCGGGGATCAGGCGTTCCGACTCGGCCAGGGCCAGACCGCAGGTGGGCAGGGCCGGGCAGGCCATGGAGGCGCGGCGCAACGGGCTGCCGCCCTGGTTTTCCACCGCGACGCCGTGTTCGGCCAGGACGCGCGTGATGCCGTCCATGTCTTTAGTGTTGATGTTGACGAGGAGGATGTTTTGCGAGGGGGTCAGGCGCAGTTCGGGCTTGAATTGTTCCACCACCTTGCGCAGGCCTTCTTTCAAACGGTAATCGCCCGCGTCCTTGATCCGTCCGCTTTGCACGAACAGGCCGAGAAAATAGTTTCCGTCCAGTTGCTTGTGCCAGCCGTAAAGGTCCCCCTGCCGGGTGAATTGGAAAGGCCGCGCCGGTTCGGGCGTGAAACCGAGCCGTTGGGCCAGTTCGGCGCGGAACCATTCCACGCCCCGTTCCGCAATGACGTATTTGAGCCGCGCATGTTTGCGATTGGTGCGGTCGCCAAAATCCCGGTGGATGGTCAACACGGCCTTCGCGGCCGCCACCACTTGTTCAGGTTTGATAAAGCAAACAACATCGGCCAGGCGCGGATAGGTCTGGGCGTTGCCGTGGTTCATGCTCATGCCGCCCCCTGCGCTCAGATTATAGCCGGCCAGCTTGCCGTTTTCAGCAATGGCGATGAATCCGCAGTCGTCGGTCAAAACATCGATGTCATTCAAAGGCGGAATGGCGAAGGCGACTTTGAATTTGCGCGGCAGATAGGTTTTGCCGTAGAGCGGGTCCACAAAATTCGCGTCCTCTTCGGTCAACTTCAATGGCGTGCCTTCCACCCAGATTTGGTGGTAGGAGCGCATCTTCGGAAGCAGTTCGTCGGAGACAACCGCCGCCTGCCGTTGCACTTCGTCCACCAGCGGACTGGTGGCGGGCGTCGGCGCGCAGGTGACGTTGCGGGCGACATCGCCGCAAGCGGCCATGGTGGTGGCCATTGAGTCATTGAGGCCCTTCATGAACTTGCCCAGACTGCCCTTGGTCACCCCGTGAAATTGGAACGCCTGCCGGGTGGTGAGACGCATGGTGTGATTGCCATACAGGTCGGAAAGCCGGTCGAGGGACAGATACACCTCCGGCTTGAGCCTGCCGCCGGGCAAACGGGTGCGGACCATGAAGATATACTCCTTCGCCACCTTGCGCTTGTCGCGGTCGTCCTGTTGATAAATGCCGTGAAACTTCAGGAATTCGTAATCGTCCTCGGAAAAACGGTCCTTGCTGGCATCCGCCAGCGTCTCGCTGATCGTTCCCGACAGGATCGGATTGTTAGCCTTCAACTCTTCGTTATGAGTCAATTTCGATGCGTCCTGGTTAATCATAATCTACCTACTAATGATACTAATTAAAATTCATTAAACCTCAAGACAAAAAAAGTCAAACGGTTTTCAAAGCATGGGGATTCCGGCTTGCTGGCGTATGGAAATTGCGGTAGGTTAGTCGCGTGAGCGCCGCTGAAATCATGCAGCAAATCGAAGCTCTGCCCGCCGGGGAGCAGCGGGAGATTTTTGTTTTTCTCACCAAGAAAGTTGTCGGCAGTCAGGATCCTAAAATCAAGCCGTGGCTCGGGAAAAACCTGTCCTTTGAGGAAGCGTGCGATGTGGTCTTCCGCGAAAACCGCGAACTCTTGAGCGCCCTGTCCAAGTAATGGCGATAGTGGGGTCAACTTCATACGTTCAACATTTGTGAGGCCCGGCATTTGCCTTTAGGCCAATTCCCGACTGAAGCAACCGCGGAAATTTGCAGGAGACGGACGACGTCACCCCTCGCCCGCGCAGCGGGAGAGGCTGGGTGAAGGCAGGCCATCACCATGTCTGTGAGCGCCGATACTTGCATGACCGCGAAAAACGGAAAAACAAAGGCACAAGAAAAGCGGTTTTTTTAAGCTGTTGACAACAATGGAGCTTTGAGCAGGATACGCCCATGCCGCAGCCCATACGTCGCGAATTTGCCGGAGCGGGCATAAAAGGCTAAAGGCTGACAGGTGAACAAATTATTACGTGGACGCTCGCGCGTGTGGCTAAAATGGGGAAAAGTGGTGATGAAACGGGGTGGCTGGGCCGGGGTGGCGGCGACAATGGGGCGGATAGCGCCGGCTGTGGATAGGTGCGTGCGATGCGCTTCCGTCTTCGCAGGGCTATGGCGGACATGCAAAGCGGATTTGTCGGAATTGAAGAAGATGCACAATGAGTAGTAAAACAAATAGTTAAATAGTGGGGGGTGGCCCATTGGATAATTTTTCATCATGAACCGGCAACTGCGCGACGTGAATGCAAATCATACGCACAGAAACATGAAATTCCTTTTACTTATGGCCATATTTTTGACTCAGGTCACCACCTCCTGTTCTGACGCGGGAGTTGATTACTATAAAAAGGGCCTCGCAAAGCAAGAAAAAGGTGACCTGGACGGCGCCATCACTGACTGGACCAAAGCCATCGAATTGAAACCGGATTATGCGAATGCCTACTTCTGTCGTGGTTGTCTCCGTTATGACTCGCACGATTTTCAGCTCGCTTTGGTTGATTTTCGCAAAGCGGTTGAGCTGGATTCTTCCAATGATTATGCCCGTTTTCGGGTCTGGTTGATCCGTGCCAGGGAGGGCGAGGCAGAGGCCGCCAGCACGGAGTTGCAAACTTATTTGGCTGGTCGCGCTGCCACCAAACCCGACGACTGGGTTTCCGAGGTCGGGCGTTTTCTCACCGGTCAACTACCTAAACAGGAATTTCTGGCCGCAGCCAAAAATGAGGACCAAAAGAAGGAGATGGGGCAGTCATGCGAAGCATATTTTTATGCCGGTTCGAAACACCTCTTTGCTGGCGACACGGCCGCAGCCGAGGATTGTCTCCAAAAATCCATCGCCACAGATCAAAAAAATTCCACCGAATATATTAGCGCAGTGGCAGAGTTGAAATTCTTGACCACACAGAAAAACTGACCCGATTTTTCCTTCCGCGCAACGGCGGAGGGGGTGCCATACTATTGCTCGAAATTTGATTGATATGAATGGCATGGGCGGAGGACATGCTTGGCAATTGCGAATCAAATATCCCGGCGCGGTTCATTATGTCAGGAACCGGGGCCGGCGGCGGGGGATGATGTTTCTCAGCGAATAATCCGCAGTTGTGGTTGCACAGAAGCATCAAGCGCGCGAACCAACAAATCCAGTTGGGTTGAAGGGTTTGGCGGAAATGGTGTGCCGGCGGCCTCGTGGTATCTACGAACTTGCCCCCCACGCCCAACAGCAGCCGGGATGTTGGGCTTGAGCGCGGCCCACAGGGTTGGAAATGTTTCCGCGCGCTTGTCGTAATGCTCTCCCCACGCGGCGCCTACAGCGTGCTCCGCTGCGGCGCTATCCAACAGCGGACCGGGACGGTCGCGAAAATGAAGCAACAACCAGATTTCCACACTCGGCGTCGAGTGGCCAATGTGGATGTTCTCGTTTCGCGCCAATTCCAACGCCGATCCAAGCTGTCCCTGCCGGCCTGGAACATCCGTGTCGAATAACACCCATACATGATCGAAAACTTTGACGTCACGATTGCCAACCGGTGCTTTTGCAATGCGGTTGCCATCGTTGTCCCTTTCATACATGGACATCGTCGCACGCACCAAGCCCACGGCATCTGTGCAGTTGGGATGCACCACCTTCACCGTGACCGGGGTCAGTTGCAGCGCCGTGCGAATTGACTCGAAATACAGCCTCTCGGTCACGTCGCCTTCGGTGACGATGAGAAACGATTCACCCAACGACGGTTCGCCTGGAAGCGGCGTCGCGGGTATCCGCCGGGAGTAGTTTCGTTGTTCCTCGTGCGGTCGCGGCGACCCTGGTTTAGCAGCCATGCGCCCCCCCCTTGGCCGGTGGTTTTTCGGGTTCGGAATCCATGAGGCCACGCGGGATAAACGGCAGCGCGCCATAGCGGCCTGACAGATAACCGCGCAAAAGCGACTCCTCGCGTCTCGGTTTGTAGTCGGTGAGCGGATAGACAAACGATCCGCTCTCAGTGTCCTTGTCCACGAACCAAATCTGGTCGCGGCGCAGGAAGGTTGGGTCGAGCAGCAGCGGATTGTGCGTGGTGAAGATCACCTGCGCCCCTTTGGGATTATGCTCCGGCTTGAATACCAACTCCAGCAATGCCTGCGTCAAAAACGGATGCAGGTTCGTGTCAAACTCATCCAGAACAAGTGTCACTCCTTGATCGAGAGCTTGCAGCCAGGGACCGGCCAGAGTGAAAAACTCCCGTGTTCCAGCCGATTCATCTTCCAGTGGCAACTCAAATTCCGCCCCCCCCAGTCCGGCATGACGAAAGTTCACCCGGGTGCGCTCCTGCTTGAAAAAATGAACTTCCCCGGATCCCTCATCCTCCTCTTCAAACTCAACCTGTTCTTTCCAAACCCGCGTTTCAGCGATGCCAAAATCCGCGGACTTCATGAGTTTCCGCAAGCGATTGGCCAGCGGATATCCAGCCTCCAGGCATCGGGCAGTGCTTATGAAATTCGGGGCTGATCCAAATTTCACACTGAACCGCAACTGTGTGCGAAACCAATCCACCACCGGCTGCAACTGCTCGTTGTTCAACTGCACCGCCGTTGACAGGAACAACGCATTAGGCCGGGTAAACTCCTCCTGCTTCGGGTCCCGTTTGAACACCGAGCTTTGCGTCGGCTCGTAACGGAACGTTCCTGACTCCGCGTCCCAAAACCGGCGATACCAAGTCTGCTTGCGGCCATCAGGATACACTTCCAAGACCTCTTCCAATACTTGATTTGAAGTCAGCACCACCTTGAAGCGGTAATGAGTGTCCAGATGCACGAAATCAACTTCCAACTCCGTCGGCTGCTGAACCGCGTCTTTCTCCGAGATGAATGGCACGACTCCGGTTGGCTGTTTTGGCGAGAGCAACCGCGCCGAGTTCAACACGAAACTGCGCAGGTAGTTTAATGCCTGAATCAGATTTGATTTACCGGAGGCGTTCGCCCCATAGATTGCGGCGGCTTTCAACATCCGCATCTCTTCCATGCCGGGCGCGCTCGCAGTCAGTGTGTTTTGTGGAAGGGTGTCCTTGTCCCGATCACTCGCCACCAAACTTAATGTCTGCGAGGCCCGCAAGGACTTGAAGTTCTGTGCTCGAAATTCAAGAAGCATAAGTCATCTTTGCTGATTTTTAAAAATTTGCAACAACTATCTGCGTATATTACGCACAAATCGGCTACAATTTCGATTTTTGCTGAAAAACAGCAAAAAAACGCAAATTTGCCGCGTCTCAGCGACGGGGCGGCACACATCAGACCGTGCCCCGGCAATTGCGCATCAGACGCCCCACCCGGCGCGGTTCATTATGTCAGGAACCGCGGCGCGGGCGGGGGATGATGAGACCGTCATTGCTCAAGCCAGATGATGTTTGAGAGCACCGCGTTGGACCCTTTGCGGGCGTTGACGACTTGTATGCTCAATTTGCCGGCGGCGGTCTTTTCCGCGCTGACGGGCACGTCGATCCAGCGGCCTTGCTGAAAGTTCTCGAAGGTTCCGACACTGTCGCCGCCCACGATGATTGTTTCTTTTCGTCCGCCCTGGAAATTATCCGGATCGGTAATGTAAAGGCGAAGGGTGCCTTTGGCGCCTTTGGGCAGATTCAAATCCGCCTCGAATTGGCGGGGGGCCATGCGGCAGTAGAAAACATCGCCGTTCCAGATGACCCATTGCTGGATTTTGGGGTTTATGGTGATGGAATAGCCAGGTTGGTGGCACACGGTTTCGGCGCTGGACAATCCGCAGCCGACAAGCAGTTTGCCGCCTTTGGCCTGGAAATCCGCGGGGGACGAGTAGGGCAATCCAGCCGGCCAGAACAGCCGCCGGGCGCAGGGCGCGCGTTGGGTGGCCGGGAGCATTTCCGGCAAAGGCGAGTGCGGCCCGACTTGATACCAATAAACGGTGGAGGAAAATTGCAGCGGATTGATGGGGTGCGAATAA
>CAZLEE010000197.1:0-8030 GCA_964558455.1 uncultured Verrucomicrobiota bacterium
ATACAAAAATGCTGATTTTATTGGTACTATTTTGAGTTTTCAAACAGGCTCTTAGTTGGGCGTCGGTGAATTTCTGCCAGCCCGCGTCCAAACCGATACAGACGATGTTGTTGTTCTCAAAATGATCCGGCTGCAGTCCGGTTGCAAAAAAATCGGAGGCCTCAATCGCCTTGTCGTAGGAGATGTTGAATTGCAGCTTGCCCCAACTGTTCCAGCCGAAAGGAACCCCGCCTTTCCACGGACGGGGAGGGGCGACGGCTGCGTTGGCTTTGGCGAAGGTATCAAGGCCGGTCCGCCAGTCGGAAAAGTACCCGACAAAAATTCTCGGCGATTGAATCGTTCTCCCAGCCACCTTGCCATGCGGCAACGTGTCGCGCGTTGTGGAGGAGGTGATGCCGCCAAAGACTTTCAGCTCCTTGAGTTCGCCGCCGGTGGTGCTTGATTGCACCCCCGTTTTCCAGGTGTCATGGTCGATGGATCCCACCACCAACCCTTGCCGGCCCGCGTTATTGTAGAAGGCCGAAACCTCGTAGCTGGTTACCTTTCCGCCGGAAGGGACTGCGTTGTAGCGTATCCATTTGTCATTATCAAATGGGACAAACAAGGCGCGGTTGTCTCCAGCCGGAAGCAGGTTGATCGGTGTATCCGAAACAATGGGCGCCATGAAACCGGACGCCGTCCCGTCTTTCTTGATGACTTCCAACCGGGTCAGAAAATAACCGGCATCATCATAAAACCAAAACGTCTGGACCATTTTATCCCGGTCGTTGTCAGCCGATTTGACTTGAATTTCCACGCCGGAACCAAAGCGATCTTTCACACGGCGGCGCGCAATCGTCCTTCGCAAATAATCCATGCTGGTCACCGTCCCGGGAAGCTGCGCCTCGGCGCGGATGCCGCCCAGCAAAAGTCTTCCGTCGCATGAAATATCGGCCACCCCGTTGGCAAGGTCATATACCATGCGCCAGCGGCCTGATTCCATTACGACCGGCTTTGGCGGCGCGGACGGAAAAGCGCGGGCGACGAAATCCGCCCCGTCCGCATTTGTGGTCAGGGCCGGGAAAAGTTGATCGTCCGGCGCAAAGCCCCAGCCGGTTTTATGGGGGGCAAGACGGTATTCGCCCCCGGACAGGAATTTGAACTCGTAGCGGCCTTGCGCATCTGTGGTGGTTTCCCGATCAAGGCTGCCAGACAAAAGAATTTCCGCATTGGCCAGCGGCGCTCCGGCGCGATCCTTGATGACGCCGGAAACCGAGTGCGACGCCACCGGCGCATCGCCGACGGAGATTTGCTCCAGGTCCGGCCCGTATTCGCGCGAATTACCGAACGTGACACTGTTGGCGCCCGCATGGAGCGGCACAAAAAGGATTTGACTGCTGTCTTCGCTCCGGCCGCCTCGACGGAAAATCACGGACCTTGGTGCGGTTTCATGATTGACAGCAATGTCAAAAGCGCTGTCGTTGGGAGTCCCGAAATAGACCGTCATCTGGTAAAGCCCGTCAGTTGGAACAACGATGTTTGGAAAAGTTGCCGTGCTGTTGTCGTCGCCCCCGATGCGAACAATGCGTTTGCCGCCCGGGCAGGAGGGACAGTCCTGAATTTCCGCCCCGTGTGAAAAAACGGCCGACGCGGCATCGTAAGTGGTTTCCGATCCGGCTGCCAGCGACGTTAAAATTGCCGGCAGGAGAACGAGCACGGAGTATCGCATGGGACGAATTTAATGGCGGCGGCGTTCACGGCAAGATTATTGCGCGATAATAGCGACCTCCGGAAAACGGGGCGGGATTTGTCACCACCACCTGGACAAAACCGGTCGTATTAGTCACCGTTGCCACCGGCTTCCAATCAACCCTGTTCGTCGTGCTCTGGATGGCATAAAGATAGCCGCCGTTGCCAGCCAATGTGAAACTGAGTGTGCCGTTGGAGGCCATTTGCGGCGATTGCAAAACAATCGGGTCGAGGAATTCAAACAGCCGGGCTTGTTCCGCATTCAACGGGACGGTCAGCGAATTGCTGACGACCGGCAGCAGGCTTCCGTTCCACAAATCCACCGCCGCGATCACGCCCGTTATGCCGGCGCGGGACAAGTCCACATTGGTGACGCTTGCGCTTCCTGAATAATTGAAAACGGCGAGATACGAAGCGCCGTTCTGCCGGCCGGTGAAAACAGTGGAAGCGCTGGCGCCCGTATTGCCCTCAACCGGGATAAACGTCTGCCCGGCGCGCGCCAGCACATTGATGGCGGCATTGGTCAGACAGCCGGCGGCCGCGCTCTGGCTGGCGGAATTGGTCAGGCTGTCGCCGTCAAGAAACAGTCCGGTGATGGCCGCGTTAATGAGGCGGCTCTGATTTTCATTTGTGGTCAGGCCTTGAAAAACCATTATATCCGGATCGTTATAACAGTAGAGCCGATCGAGCCACCATCCGTAGGAAACTGAATTCAGGGTGTATTCCGTGTTGCCGATCCCGGAGGTTCCGGCGTCGCAGGCGATGCGGCGGGAATGACCATATTGATAGGGGAACAACGGGGCGATGGATTCGCTGATAAACATCGTGCCGTTGATTTGATGGAACACATACGCCATGCCTTCGTTGAAGGCTTCCATGCCTGTCGTGACGTTGGTGTCAAAGTGAACTCCTTCCAGCGCGCCATGAGAGAGAAAATCGAGTTTGATATAGTCGAATCCCCAATTGGTGAACTGATCGACGTAATAATTGATCCTCTGTTGGGTGCCGGGGTGGGTCGGGTCCATGGCCAGCGCCCCGTCGTTTGTCTCATAGTCGCCTTCGCTGGTTTGGAGCAATACTTGACTATAAGTGTAACTGCTGCCCTCCACGGTCCAACCGGCCGCGTTGGTCGATGAACCCCACCAGACAAACGGCGCCCAATAAATGCCCGCCTTCTGCCCGTTCGCATGACAGTAATTGACAAAGGCCTGCAATTGGGAGTCGCTCAGGTTGTCCCAATAGGAATCCAGGTTGATATAGACTGTGCCATTGTTATTGAAATTGCCGCCTTGCAAATTGTTCTTGATGAAGGCGGAGGCGTTGGTCGCGTCCGTGTAGTTGATCCCCGTCTGAATGACGCCCCAACTGTTCCACCCAAAGGGAACCCCGTTGGTCCACGTCAGTTTTGGGACCATGGCTGTGTTCTCATCGGCAAAAGATTCAATCGTCGTTCTCCAATCCGGGCCAAAACCGACAAAGACAGTCGGCGAGGAAATACTGTTGCCGGAGACCGCCCCATGCGGCATCACATCCCAGGTAACGCTGGAAGACACCGCTCCGCCATACACATTCATTTGGTTGAGTTTATTGCCCGATCCGGACCAATAAACCCCGCTTTTCCACGTATCATGCGTCACCGAACCCACCACCAAGCCGTTGCGACTGACATTGTCATAAAAGGCGCCAACTTCGTAGCTGACGCTGCTGCTGGCAATCGGCATCGCATCGTAGGAAATGAAGTGGTCGTTGTCGAACGGGACAAAAAGGGCGCGGTCATCGCCGTAGCTGCCAATATCAACGCCGCCGGGGGCATCCACCACCACCGGCCCCATCCAGTTGCCGCTCAGGTTGGTGCCGTCCATTTCCATCCGAACCAGGAAACTGTTTGCCTGGTCGAAAGTAAAAAACTGCCTCATGGTCGGATGTCCGTTGCCGACCGCTGTTATCACAACCTCGTTGGAGCCTGAAACGGCGTAGCTCCAACCGGTGTAGTTGGTGCCTTTGATATAACCGGAACTCAACCCGGCGCCGCTGTAGAAGGAGGAAATGACTTTTGAATTCTGCCAATAGAATGTCGCATTCCCGTTGGTCAAATTATACTGCACGGTCACGTTGACATTGGACATGGCCAGAACACTGCCGGAATTTTGCAAGTTGAGAGTCAGGGCGGGAACCGATTCGGCGGCGAAGAGGAATATCAACAATAGCCGGCTATTCCTGCCAACAAGCTTCCAAGTGCAAGTGCTCACGCGTTCATTATGATACACCAATTCCGCAGCCGGTCACAGCAATTCCACGAGGAAAAGGCCGGACGTTCTCGCAACGCCGGCCTTCAACACCCCACACCAAACCTCCCTGTTACCTCGGAATTGCAACTGAATGGGAAAAACTACAAACCCACTCAGATTCTTTCCCAAGGCTCCGGCAAATTCGACGTGTTTCTCAGCCGAATATTCAAACCATTGGACAAACTTCATATTTGCCCAGGTTGCGTCTTGGCGCGAAGCCACTTGAACGTCCCGCGCTTCGCCTCAACAGAACGTGTTCCCGTTCCAACCCCAGTTGCCCGCCGGGATGTCGGTGAAGTTCAGGTAAACACGATTTGGCGGAACCCTGAGAGAATCGTGCAGCAACTTGCAGACTTTCTGCGAGAGCTTTCGGTTCACGTCGTTGGTTAACCCTCCGATGCTCCGAATGTCTACAAAGGCCGCGTCACCCGGAGCGCCGGACATTTGCATGGCAGCCTGGTTCGCAACAACCATGACGTATTGTTCCGGTTTTCCAATGGTTTCGGCGACGGTTTTGGACAGGGAGGAGAGCAGGGCCTGCCGCTTATCCTCAAGGAGGACAACTGTGGTTTCGAGTTTTAATAATGGCATATTCAACATCTACAACCAGGGGGCGCTTCACTCAAGTCCATTGGGAAAGCGAGAGCATTTCGGTGGCCGGACCGGGTCGGCTGCCAGTGTCACCTTCTTTAACAATGCCTTGGGTGCCCACCAGACACAGCACCTTCCCGTGTGTCACGGATTGGCCAGGCGGAAGAATAATCTACCCGCGGGCGGCGTGATGGTGACGTTGTTGGTGCCGGCAGGGGAATTGGTGGTGACGGGATAGCCACTCGTTGCCCAAGCCGCTGGTGCAGCCAGGTTGCTGTTCTGTTGCAAGGTGTAACTGCCTGTGTTTGGCCAGGAGACAATGACGCTGTTGTCCGATTGCGCGATGGTCAAATTCGGCGTGCCAGGGGTTTGCACCACGAAAACCAAACTCCAGAAACCGCCGGTCAGGGAATAATTGCCGCCGCTCATCGCGTTGCCGGCGTCCTGCTGGCCAATGGTGCCGCTGACGGAATAAACGCTGCTGCCGTTCGTGCCGCTGCTAGCGCCGCCGTCCCCGGCGACTTTATACCAAGCAATTGAATAGGCTTGCGCATGGCTTAACGTCGGAATCAGCAACGCCAGGAAGAAAATCAAATTTTTCATTTTGATAAATATATTTATTAGGTTGCCTTGGTTACTGGCCAATGGTGGCTGGCCCGTTATTGGCCCTGATCGTCATGGCTTTTGTGATGGCGGGGGTCTCGGAACTGGATCCCGCCTTCTCGATGATGATTGTCCCTCCTGAGCTGACGGCGCTTATCCCTCCCGCCATGGTGTTAAACGGTTGCGCGTAACTTCCAGTCTGGGTGCCGCTGTAGTTGAAGTTGACAAAAACGGGGCCGCCATATCCTTCGGTGAGGGCGTTAATCAGGGCAGGACCGGCCGAAGTCCCCCATCCGGTGCAAAGGTCATAACCAACGACGGCGGGGTATAGGCCGTCGGAACTGGTTCCTCCTGGCACGTTGGTCCATGCGTTGTTGCCGCTGGTGATGTCGTGAAAGCAATTAGTGTACAAAGGCCCCTCTGCAATTTCATAAATGGCGGGATTGAGAAATCCGAGAGGCGGTTCGCCTTCCGATGCCGCTTGTTGATTCGCCAACGCGATCAGGCCGGCGAAAAGCGGGGCCGAGGCGCTGGTGCCAACCCATCCGGAATATTGTCCCGGGACATTCGGGCCGTTGGTGGATTGCGCCGTATAGAAGATCATGATGTCCCTGGCCACCAGGGCGACATCAGGGACATTCCGATACTGGGTGGAACCATAATTCAGGGCCATGCTGACGCCTTGTTGATAGTACGGAATCGGGTCTTGGTTCACCACTCCGCCGGTTGAGGCAAAATAAATAAAATTGGTCGGCGGCGGATCATGCCAGACAATTTCCGATTGCCAGCCCTGGCCGCCATTGGTCATAAACAATTGCGTGCCGCCGACAGCCGTCATGTAAAGTAAATTCTTATCGGTGCCGGTGTTGACGCCGTTTTGATAAGCGCCGCTGTCGCCGATGGCGTACATGAATGACTGGCCCTGCAGCCCCAGTTGGATCAAGCCCTGCGTGATCGAGGTGTCGCCCTCGATGCCCCAGGAGCAACTGATCTGGTTCGGGCGCGGAACGCTTTCCGTGGATGGCTCCGCCATCGCGTTGATCATTTCCGCGTTGTTGGTTCCTTCATAGACATTGACCTGCCGCAGTCCTGGCGCCATGGCGATTGACAGTTCGATGTCCGATGCCACTTCATCATTTCCCCCGTTCGGGGCGGGAGTGAGGGAAAAGCTGTCCAACACATTGGTGACAAGGATATTTGTTGACAGTCCGGCATACACTTCGTAGGCCTGAATGTCGCCGGGCGTATAACCCTGAGGCTCAAACAATCCAACCACCTGACCGGCCCCGGTGAGGCTGGTGCCCGGAACGTAGGCGTGCTGGAAATCATGCCCCATATACAAGCCATCCCTTGGATCTGAACCGCCGTTTGGGATGGCGCCCTGGCTTTTATCCCGTTGGATTCTGTTCCCGTTGCGATGGGGAATGGAATAATTGTCGATACCGCTGATGTAGAGTATTGGCATGCCGACATCCACCGACGGTTCCACATCCGGGGCGAAGAACGTTCTGCTTTCCGTTGGGTGCTGATAGGCGCTTATTTTGACATGGAACATTGCCTCAATGTCGGCGACATTTCCCTCAACACTCACCAAGGCGCGGTTGGCAAAGGTGCGCACGACTTCGAGCCGGTTCGATTTGGCGTAATTGATGACTTTTTGATAATCCTTCTCGGCGGGTCCAAATTGCTCCGCGAATTGCGCCGGCGTCAGATAGCGATGAAACTGCGTGCTGCGCCGATCATAAATCTGTTGGAACAAGTCGGCGGCGGCGTTCGTATCGCGCAACGGCAGCCCGATGGCCAAATGCAGGCGGTCGGTGGCCGGAAGGCGGCCTGTTGGCTGCAGGTTGAGCCTTGCCACTGCCGCTGGCACATGGCCCTTGAGCACTTGTCTTTCCGCCGCCAGGACTGGAGTGGCGAGCAGAGCGAACAGCGCCAAGCCGGCGATCATTTCAGGTAGTTTGCGGGTCATAAACGAGGTCTCCATTACTGCAAGGTGACCAAGACCAGCACCATGCCCTTGCCTTGTTTCAATCCGGTCATTGCTTTGCCCAGGATCGCGCCGGAGGCTTTGGCGTGGTCGTTGACCTTCATGGCGTGGCCGGGGGTGGCGGAAGTTGTCAACAAATCGCCCGGCTTGATGGGGCCGTTGGCCGCGTCGGCCAGCACGTAAACCCGCCCGGTGAGGGCGACGTTTTTGCCGCCTTCGAGCAAGCCCTGCTGCTGCATCTGGATGCCGGGATTGATGCCGTTGGCGCCGCTGAGAACGCCCGCCACGCGGGTGTCGTAGGGTTGGCTGCTCACTTTTAAACGCCCCGGGCTGTCCTCGTCAATCACCACCACCGAGCCTTCGGGGATTTCGCCGGACTGGCTCGAAACAGCAAACGGCTCGGCCAGATCGGAACCGCCTTCAATGGTAATGGCGCTGCAGTAGATATGCATGTAGGTGCTGTTTCCCCAGTTATAAAACGCAACATTGCCGATGCTGCTATTCATGCTCCCGACCTGCACGTCACTGCCCGAACCATTGCCGCCGATGTAGGCATCTATCGGGCCGGCCCCGTTGTAGGCATTGGCCCCGTCAATCTGCACGAAACTGCCGTTTACCTCAAGGGCTTGCGAGGGAGAATAGGTGCCAATGCCGACATTGCCGCCTTGGGTGATCGACATGCGGCGGTGGAAATCGGTGTAAAAATCCAATCCGTACTGATTGGTGGCCGTCGTGCGATCCGAACTCATGCCTTCTCCGCTTAAGGGAGCGCCAAACCTAAGAGCCTGTTTGAAAAGTCAGTATTTCTCAGCCGAGACGTTTGAGCATAA
>CAZLEE010000198.1:0-8012 GCA_964558455.1 uncultured Verrucomicrobiota bacterium
GGGTGGACTACAATTTGATGAGCACCATCCCCGGCCTGTTTGTGCTGGGCGAGGCGAATTTCTCCGACCACGGAGCAAACCGCTTGGGCGCGAGCGCCCTCATGCAAGGGCTGGCCGACGGCTATTTTGTCCTGCCCTACACCATCGGCGACTATTTCGCCACGGCCAAACAGCCCAAGGTTCAGACGGACAATCCTGAATTTAAGAAGGCAGTGAACGGCATTGTTGATCTGACCAAAAAGTTGCTCAGCATCCAAGGCAAACGCACGGTCAACTCCTTCCATAAGGAACTCGGCGCCCTCATGTGGGAAAAGTGCGGAATGGCCCGCAACGAAAAAAGCTTGCAGGAATTGCTGCGGCAAATCCCCGTTTTGCGCGAAGAATTTTGGAAAAACGTCAAAGTGTCCGGGGAAGGTAATGACCTGAACCAGGATCTCGAACACGCCGGGCGCGTGGCTGATTTTCTGGAGTTCGGCGAACTCCTGGCCATGGACGCCCTGCATCGGCGCGAGTCCTGCGGCGGCCATTTTCGCACGGAATTCCAAACCGACGACGGCGAAGCAAAGCGCGATGACGCCAACTTTTCCTACGTGGCCGCATGGGAATATGCGGGCCAGGGCAAAGCGCCGATTCTGAACAAGGAACCGTTGGTTTACGAAGAAGTCCACATGAGCACGCGCAGTTATAAGTGATCTTGAAATGAATCTTACCCTCAAAGTTTGGCGGCAAAAAGATGGCCGGAGCAAAGGCAAACTCGTCGATTACGAAGCCAAGGATGTTTCGGAGGACATGTCCTTTCTGGAAATGCTTGACGTCGTCAACGAAGGACTCATCGCCAGGGGCGAGGACCCCATCGCCTTTGATTCCGATTGTCGCGAAGGCATTTGCGGCACCTGCTCCATGGTGATTAACGGCAAGGCCCACGGCGGCCAGTACGGCACCACGGTCTGCCAGTTGCACATGCGCCATTTTCACGATGGCGAAACCATCACCATTGAGCCGTGGCGGGCCAAGTCCTTCCCCATACTCAAGGATTTAATCACAGACCGAAGCGCCTTCGACCGCATCATCCAGGCCGGCGGTTTTGTCTCCGTCAACACTGGTGGCGCGCCCGATGCGAACAGTATCCCCGTGCCCAAGGATGCCGCCGACGCGGCGATGGATGCCGCCGCCTGTATTGGCTGCGGAGCGTGTGTGGCCGCGTGCAAAAACGCCTCCGCCATGTTGTTCGTTTCCGCAAAAGTTTCACAATTGGCTCTTTTGCCGCAAGGCCAGCCGGAACGCGAACGGCGTGTGCTCAACATGGTCAAGACCATGGATGAAGCCGGATTTGGCGCCTGCACCGTGACCGGGTCGTGCGAAGCGGTCTGCCCGAAGAACATCAGCCTTGATTTCATCGCCCGCATGAACCGCGAATACGGCAAGGCCATCCTGAAAAATTCGTGCCACGCTGGTGGCGCCTAGAACGTTGTGGTTCAGATCATCGCCGATCCCCGTTGCACGGAATATTCGGCGCAGGGTCATCCCGAACGCCCCGAGCGCGTCAGCCAGGCGGTCGAACTTCTCAAAACCCAGGACAAATTAAAATTGTCTTGGGCCAGTCCCCTTCCCGCCGATGACGCCGACATTCTGCGCGCTCATTCGGCGCGACATTTGGAAAACATTTCCAGACCCGTGGATTTCGATGACGACACCCCGGCCTATCCGAACATCGCAGAACATGCGCGCCGCTCGGTGGGAGGCGCGTTGCAGGCGCTCAAATCAGCCGGCGCGGGCCGGCACGCCTTCAGCCTGATGCGTCCGCCCGGCCATCATGCCACGCGCAACCGCGCCATGGGCTTCTGCTATCTTAACTCAGTTGCCATTGCCGCCCTCGCCGCCCGCAACGCCGGCTGCAAACGGGTCGCCGTCTTTGATTTTGACGTGCATCACGCCAACGGAACGGAAGATATTCTGCTGGATCAACCCGGCTGCGCCTGTATTTCCGTCCACCAACACCCGGCTTATCCCGGCACCGGCCTGACCAATCGCGGCGGCAATTGTTTCAACTTCCCCGTCGCTCCAGCCCTGCCCCGCGCCGAATATCGCGCCATTTTATCCAGCGCCTTCTCCACCCTGGAAAAATTCGCGCCCGACATGATCGCCGTCTCGGCCGGATTCGACGCCTACATCGGCGATCCTATCTCTGACGGAACCTTGGAGGTGGAAGATTTCTTCTGGCTGGGCGAAACCATTCGGAAAATGGAAGTCCCGGCCTTCAGTGTTCTGGAAGGCGGTTACAGCACAATCCTGCCGGAACTGATTCTCACTTATCTGGAGGGGGTGAACGGATGAAAATTCTCGTCGCCATAACCGGCGCCAGCGGCGCAATGTATGCCCAGCGCCTGCTCGACCGCCTCGACCCGCGTCAACACGAAATCCACGTCGTCCTGAGCAATTACGCGCAGGTGGTCATCGCTCAGGAGCTGCCCGGCGGTTTGCGCCTGCCCGAAGGGGTCAAAACTTATGGCTTGAAAAGCATGAACGCCCCCTTCGCCAGCGGCTCCAACCCGCTTGACGCCATGGTCGTCATCCCCTGCACCATGGGAACGCTGGGGCGCATCGCCCACGGCTTTAGTGAAGATGTTTTGCTGCGCGCGGCGGATGTCACTCTCAAAGAGAAGAAAAAACTCATCCTCGTTCCCCGTGAAACACCCCTCAGCCTGATTCACGTCAAAAATTTCGAACTTCTCCTCCTGGCTGGCGCAACCATTCTCCCGGCGAATCCTTCCTTCTATCACAACCCCACCACCATTGAAGGCGTCGTTGACACGGTTGTTTCCCGGGTGCTGGATCATCTCGGGATCCCGCAGAACCTCCTTCCTCGCTGGGGCGAGGAACCGGAATAAATCGTGTTCAGGGCAGACAATTTTTATACCGGGCGGCGTCCTGATTAAAAGACATGGCTTTCACGCCCGACATCAAACAACTCTACGACGAGCATTCCCCCGCCCTGTTCGCTTTTCTCCTGAACCTGCTTCGCAACGAGGCTGACACCCAGGATGTCATGCAGGAGCTTTTCATCAAGCTGGCCCGCCGCCCCGCCTTGTTGCAAAACGTGCGCGATGAGCGCGGATTCCTCTTGCGGCTCGCTCACAATCTGGCTATCGACGTAATGCGCCGGCGCGGCGCGCGCGAGCGGAACTGCGATCAATTGGCCCGCGAATCGACGGCTTTGTTTGCTCCCAGCGAGGACCCTGATGAACAGATTTTCCGGCAAAAGCTGGCCGGGGCATTGGGCGAATTGCCTCCCGATCAGCGCGCCGTCGTGCATTTGAAACTGTGGGAAAAACTCACCTTTGAGGCCATCGCCGAAACCCTGGAAATTTCCCCCAACACCGCCGCCAGCCGCTACCGCTACGGACTAGACAAATTGCGCGAGCGGCTGCGTCCCATCTATGACGAGATTCAATGAACACCGACTTTGAAAATCAATTGCAGCGCCAGCCCATCCGGGAAATCCCGCCCCATTGGCGCGCCCGAATCCTCGCCGCCGCCCAGCCCCCGGCCAGCCGGTGGCAGCAATGGCTCTGGCCTCATCCGCGCGCCTGGGCCGCGCTCGGCGCGGCATGGGTCCTGATTTTCGCGCTCCATTTCACCTCGCAGGATGAACCGCGACTGGCGCGCAACTCCCAATCGCGCGCCCCGCAATCTTTCCCCGCCTTTCAGGAGCAAGCCCGGCTGATGGCGCAACTGCTGTCCGCGACCGACGACCAACCTGCCGCGCTTCCAGCCGCCCCAAAACCGCGCAGCGAACTGGTGCGACGGGAATTAATCGGCTGACCCGTTGATTTATGGAAACTCCCAATACCCCAAAAGGTTTCTTCCGCCGCCTGATGAGCTGGCGCGGCGCATTATTCCTGCTCGCCGCGTTCATCACGATCGTTGCCCTCCTGTGGGCCGAGGAAAATTGGCGCGGCAAATGGGCCTGGCATAAATACAAACGCGACATGGAAGCCAAAGGCGAGCGCTTCGACATCGCCCGCCTGATTCCCCCGCAGGTTCCAGACAGCCAAAATCTGGCAACGATTCCTTATTTTACCAATACAAATGAGAACGCAGATCCCTACGTATGGCTGACAAATCAGCCCAAAACCCGAGATGCCAAACAACTCTCTTCTTGGCACTACGGACGGGCTGCGGATTTGACGTCCCTGGTTCCCAGCGCCAGCCCGGCTCAATCCGCAGTCATAATCCTGGAAACCCTCCGGCAACATGAGCCGGTGTTGGGTGAATTGGAATCCGCCAGCCAACGGCCCTATTGTCGATTTAATATTCCTTACACAAACTGGGAAAATTCGGACGTCTTTAATGCGGTATCAGAACATTTCAGAAAATCCAAAGCGTTGCTTTCGCTCCTTTCGTTGGATGCAAAAGCGGAAATGGTATCCGGACACACGGATAAGGCACTGAATTGTATTGATATCATGTTTAAGATAGAGGATGGACTGGAAGATGAACCTCTGCTCATTTCGCAGTTGGTTCGTTTTGCCGGGCTTTCGATCACATTAAATCCGTTGGCTGAGGGATTGGCTGAACACCAATGGTCAGACATTCAGCTTCAGGCCCTGCAGGAGCATTTGCAGAAAATCGACCCGCTTTCCTCAATGGTTAGATCCATGCATGGCGAGCGCGATATTTGCGTCAATCAATTTTTTGATCACGGATTGCTCCAAACACCAAACTTGCTAAGCGGCTGGATTCACCTTGAGCAGCTCAATGTCAATCGCGCCATTCAAGACACGGTCATTCCACGCTACAACCTCGCAACCCGGGAAATCAATCCAAGTGTCAACCATACGCTCGACCTGGCTGTGGAAAAACTCACCAACAGTAGCTTTTTCGCGGCATCGTTTATTTATCATAATATCTTCGTCCGGTCCACATTGCCCGTCTCCGGGGGGGCCGCGCTACATGCCGCCTTTGCTCAAACCGAGGTCGATCTGGCCCAAGTGTCGTGCGCCTTGGAACGCTTTCGTCTGGCCGAAGGTCGATATCCCGCCAAACTCGACGACCTGTCTCCGCGCTTCATCGCCGTTCTTCCCCACGACATTATCAACGGACAGCCGTTGCATTACCGGCGCACAGAAAACGGCCGATTCATCCTCTATTCCGTCGGCTGGAACGAAAAAGACGATGGCGGCGCGGTTGTCCTCAACAAGGAACACCGCCAGGACAAAAAGCAAGGCGATTGGGTCTTTCAATACCCGGACGCAGACTGATCTTCTTCAATTATGCCCCACAGCCGGACGTAAAACAGCCGCCGCGCCGGTGATGTCTAGCGTGGCCGCTTTCAATCCGTTGGCATGAGCAGTCAAGGTCATGACGCCGGGCTGCTTGTCCGCCTGCACGATGATCTGGGCCAGCCCGTTAAAGACGCTGCGCTGCCACTGGACTTTGGCGGGCTTGTCGGAAATTTCCACGGATACTCCCTTGTTCACCCCACCGGCGTCGTCATGGTTTTTCACCGCAACGGCGATGGAATTTGAGCCTTCATGGAGAAACTCCATAATGGAACAGGAGGCCGACGCCGCCCAATTATGGGACTCTCCCACCTTGTGACCGTTGACATAAATCCACCCATCATCGTCAATCATTCTAAAATTGACCGTGACGGCGGATGCCGCGGCCAGCGTGGCTTGGTTGACTTGCCACGTAGTGCGATAAACGGCCGTTTCCTCCGGGTTCAACGGGCCGGAATCGCTGTTCACGTCCGCCTTGTTCCATTGGCTGTCATCCACATCCACGGCGATTTCGGCGGGGCTGGGATAGCTGGCGCCGCGCTTGAAACGCCAGTCTCGCAATGCGATCAGGTGGTGGATTGGGTTGACAAAATAGACGTCGGGTTCATGGCAACTGGGATCGCCGTTGCCCACGCCGATGATCTTGCCGGGACCGGCCAAGTCGAAATAGACGTGATTGGCCGCCACCGGCACAACCTGCCCCGCTGCGGCGGTCACGGCCACGGTAATGATGGAAACGTCCTCGCCGTCGGCGTTAATGGAAGCGCGATCTGGCGTCAGTTTAAGCGCGGTTGGAGCGCCAACAGTTTCGATTTTTTGTTCGGCAACAACCTGGCCGCCTTTGTAGCCCTTGGCCAGCAGAACCCCCGGCGCATATTGAACCGTCCACTGGAGATGCGAGTTTCGGGGCATGGTTTTGCGGCCCAAACTGCGCCCGTTGAGGAACAACTCCACCTCCTCGCAATTGCTGTATGCCCACACCGGAATGTCCTGCCCTTCGCGTCCGGGCCAGTTCCAATGGGGGGCGAGATGCAGCACCACCCGGTCGCTCCACCATGCTTGATAGTAATAGAAGTTGTCCTTGGGGAAACCGCAGGTGTCCATGACCCCGAAATGGGAATTGATGCACGGCCATTGATAAGGCGTTGGTTCGCCCCGGTAATCAAACCCCGTCCAGACGAATCCGCCCGAAAGCCAGGGCCGCGCCGCAAAAACGGTCCACCAGGCCTCGGCTGTGTTGCCCCAGTCCGGCGCATTGACGTCCAACGCACCCATATAACCCAGCGTTTTGTTGTTGGTGTAAATACCGCGGGTGCATAACGTGCTGGCTTGTTCGGTGCCAATATGCGGTTGCGCGGGATGTTTCGCGCGATAGCTGTCCACACCCTCGATGTGATAATTCCACCCGCGCACATCCAAAACACTGTTGACGCCTTCAAAAATGTCTCCCACGCAGACGGCGGCGGTGCAAAGACGGGTCGGGTCCAATTGATGAACCAGCCGCTGCATGGTGGCGGCGACGCGTCCCTCAACGGCTGTCGTTTGCAATTCTTCCTCGTTGAAAAGAGACCAGATAAAAACGCAGGGATGGTTGCGGTCGCGGCAGATTTGCCCTTTCAGATAATTCAGAGTCAGCGGATCGCTCACCAGCAGCCTGTTTTCGTCCATGACCAGCATGCCCAGCCGGTCGCAAGCCTCCAGCAATTCCGGCGTGGGCGCATTGTGGGAAGTGCGAATGCTGTTGTCACCCATATCCTTCAACCGGCGGACGCGGAAATATTGCAAACCATCAGGCAAAGCGGCGCCGACGCCGGCGTGGTCCTGATGATTGCAAGTGCCCTTAATCTCGTAAGGCCTGCCGTTGAGCAGAAACCCCTGTTGGGCGTCGAAGGCAACCGTGCGAATGCCAAATTCAGTCTCAGTCCGGTCCACCACCGTTTTGCCTGACCGAACGGTCGTGACCAGCTTGTAGAGATTGGGAGTTTCCGGCGACCAAAGCGCGGGTTGGGAGAGGACGCACTTCTGCGACACCTCCGCATTCGTCCATCCCCGCATCCGGACGCCGGCCGGCCGGAATTGAGCCGTCAATTTTCCCTGCGGATCAAAAATCTCATACGCAACCTCGGCCCGGGCCGGACTGTCCCCCTCATTTTGCAACTGAGTTTGGACATGAATGGCGGCGGGGCCTTGCGGCACATTATGATCGAACCGGCTGTAAACAAAAGTGCCGTCAGCCGCAACGTGCAAGGGGGTTGTTTTGACCAGCCAGACATGGCGGTAAATCCCGGCGCCCTCATAAAACCAGCCCTCAAACTCCGAGGCGTCCACCCGCACCGCAATGGTGTTCTCGCCGTCGCAATTGGCCAGATCGGTGACATCGCAACGGAAACTGCTGTAACCGCTTTCATGGTGACAGACCAGGAAACCATTGAAAAAGACGCGGCAATCGCGATAGACCCCGTCAAACTCCAAAGTCAGCCGACGACCGCGATCCGCTTCGGTCAGCGGGAAAACGCGCCGATACCAGCCCACGCTGTTGGAATGGAAAATGCCGGCGACCGGCTTGAAGCCATGATTGACATCAGCCTTGGAATCAAAAGGCAGCTCCCGCACCCAATCATGCGGCAAATTGACGACGCGCCAATTAGCATCACTGAACACAGAACCAGCCGGCCCCGGAGTCAGTAACCTCCGGCAGAGCCGGAGGCTTGAAATAGCGTGAACCGCTCA
>CAZLEE010000199.1:0-8003 GCA_964558455.1 uncultured Verrucomicrobiota bacterium
CACGCAACGACGCGCTGCCCCTCGCGGCCTAAATGAAGAATTATGTCTCACACCCTGCCCCGCAAACTCCCTTGAAATGGGATTGCGCATTACGCAATATCGCGCCAGCATTGTTGCAGTGACGTCGCTGATTTAAAACCGTCCGGCTGGCGGGGTGTCTGTTGTCTGTGTTTTTAGGGGCTGATCGCCTGTCTGGACAAGGGTTGCGGGGAAGAATCGAAACCCGGCGCGGCGTCAGAAGGTTTGTCCAGTCATGACACCCAACAAAAAAAGCGAAACCGGGCGCCAAAAAAGAATCCTCATCATTGATGACCATCCAATGATGCGCGAAGGCCTGATCCAATTGGTCAAAAAGGAGCCTGACCTCATCGTCTGCGGCGAAGCGGGCGACGCCCAGGAGGGTCTGAAAAAAATCGAGGCGTGCAAACCGGACCTCGTTCTCACCGACGTCACATTCCCGGGCAAAAGCGGGTTGGAACTGCTCAAGGACATCCAGATCATGCATCCGGGGCTTTTAGTCCTCGTTATTTCCATGCATGACGAATCGTTCTATGCCGAACGCGTCCTGCGCGCCGGCGGCCGCGGCTACATCATGAAGCGGGAGAACGGGAAAAAATTGATGGAAGCCATCCGTCATGTCCTTGCCGGCAAAATCTATCTCAGCGAAAAAATGTCGGCTCGCATCGTGGAACTCTTTTCCACCGGACGAAACGAGGCCGGCAAATCGGCGGTGGAAACGCTGACTGACCGGGAATTTGAGCTGTTTCAGTTGATAGGGCGGGGATTGAACACGTCGCAAATGGCCAACCATCTCCACGTCAGCCCAAAGACCATCGAGGTCCACCGCGCCAACATCAAAGCCAAACTCAAACTGAAGACCGCCGCCGAATTGCTTCTCTACGCCGTGCGCTGGGAGGAATCCGGCCGGTCCTGCTGAAGAACCGCCCACGCCAAGAAAGGCGCGATTTATCGCAATACGGGAGAAGCGCTCCCCGCCCCTTCCTTTACAGTTCCGGCATGAAACAAGCCAGTGGCGAACTTGCGCGCGAGACGCCGCTTTTAATCCGGACCCAGACCGGCCTGATAGAACACCCGTCCCAGCCCGCCGGATTTTCTTCTTCGCAAAACCGCGCCCTTCGCGGACAGGAAGCCGCGCGAAAAAATCGCCGTGATTCCCAGATGCAGCTCGATTTTTACAAGGCAATCACGAGCTACGATCACGGCGACATCAACGAGTAGCGCCGGATGAATGGACGCGTCATGACCCCGCACTGGACGGACTCCGCCGCCCCTCGCGGGGACGCCTTTCGCCCCGGCGCAAAATGTGGTAAGGCTTTCACAAGCCATGGAGAGCAGTCTGGACGGGGTTGGCGCAGAGTGGCTGCGACATGAAGAGAACGGTTTTAATTCTGTCGTTGGCATCGTCTGCCGCTGGTTTTGCCATTGCGCGTCCTGCCGCGATTTCCCATCCGGGTTTCCCGATGGTTGCGTTCTTTCTCGGACTGTTTCTCATTGTCACGATTCTCGGAAAAGAATCCGCCCGGTTGCGTCAGCAACACAAGCTGACGCCGGCGCGTGATGGCGGTGTCCGCGAAATTTCTCATTCGACAACAAATCTGGCAACGGTCCATTCCTCATGACCGCACGTCAGAATCAGGCAACGGCCTCAACCTGGGTGAACCCAAAGCACCTTGGTTGAGGCTTTTTTCCGGACCGGGCTGCACTTCCAACATCCCGTGATCGCTCCGCTCAAATCATGGTCCAAGTTCCAATTGGCCCTCGCGCAAAGGATGTGTATCATCATGGCGCGATCAGGGTTTCCGTCCAACGCGCCGCATGAGCAATAAATTTTATCAACCGGGAACACAACGGGCCGCCAAAGTGGGAGATCTCTTTGCCGCCATCGCACCCCGTTACGACCTGATTAATGATTTGCAAAGCCTGGGCCTGCACCGGCGATGGAAACAGCTCCTCGTCCAAATGGCCGGCGTCAAACCCGGCGACAACGCGCTCGATGTCTGCTGCGGCACGGGCGACATCTCCTTTGCCTTGCGCGCGGCCGGCGCGTGCGTGACCGGAATCGATTTCAGCGCGGCCATGCTGGACGTTGCGCGGGAGCGCGCCAAAAAGCTGGGCGGCCCGCAACCGGACCCGACCCTCCAATTCCTGCGCGCCGACGCCCTGCGCATCCCATTTCTCGACGCTTCTTTTGACATCGTGACGGTTGGCTACGGATTGCGCAATCTATCCAATTGGGAGCTGGGCCTGGAGGAAATGGCGCGAGTCGCCCGGCCCGGCGCGCGCCTGCTCATTTTGGATTTCGGCAAGCCTGAAAACAAAATCTGGCGGACGATGGATTTCGCGGCCCTGAAATTTCTGGTCCCGATCTTCGGCCGGGTTTTTGCCAAAAATGCGGACGCCTACGCCTACATTTACGAATCATTGCGCGATTACCCGGCGCAAAAAGGAGTCGCCGCCAAAATGGAATCGCTCCATTGCCGCGACATCCGGGTGCAAAACCTGCTCGGCGGCGCCATGAGCATCCACTTCGGGAGAATGTAAGAGCCGGCGGGAAAATCCGGTCAGACGGCAGGGGCGGCGGGAGTGGTGGCAGCGTAACGGCGCAAGTATTTGATTGCCACCGTCATGTCTTTCGGCCAAGGGGCGGTGATGGATATTTTCGCGCCGGTCACGGGTTGGTTGATAATCATCTGCGCCATGTGCAGCGCCGGACGGCTCAACAGCGGTCGCTCCGTCTTTTCCTTTTTCAAGTGGTAGCCGGGTTTCAGTTTGGACAGAAACAATCCCGGGCCACCATAGACGGGATCGCCCACCAGGGGCAGGCGGAGGGACTTGAGATGGACGCGCACCTGATTGCGACGGTCGGGGGTGGGGCGGCATTCCAAGAGGAGGCAGGTGTTGAATTTTTCCTTCACCGTAAAAGTGGTGTGGGATCGCTTGCCTTCCTCCGGGTCCACTCTGATCACTCCCATTTGCAGCGGATGCGGCGCCAGTTTGGCGTCGGTGGCGAAAGTGTCTTCGGCGAGGGTTCCGCGCGTCAGCGCCAGATAAACCCGGGAAAGTTCGAGGGTGGTAAATTGGGCGGCCAATGTCACCAGCGCCGGTTTGTTTTTGGCCAGCAGAATGATGCCGCTGGCTTCTGTATCCAGGCGATGCCCGTACATCAGGTAGGTCAGACCGCGATGTTTGGCCCAAGGCGCGCCGCGCTCGATGCCGCGATGAAGCAACTGGATGAGGCTGGGGCGTTTGAGGTTGGCGCGATCCGGGGAAACAGGGAGGCCCGCGGGTTTGTCCAGCGCGAGCAGATCATTGTCCTCAAAAAGAACTGGAATTTCCCAGAACTCGCTTGTGGCGGGCGACGATAATTTAACAGGTTCAGGCACGGGTTAGCCGCCGGTGGCGGAAAGTTCGCCGGGGGGCGCAACGTAATGCAATTGGTATTGCTTGCTGAACCAGGCATTGAAAGCCGCAATCTGGAAACGTTCGCGCATACGGGCGAGATAGAGCGGCACGTCGCGCTTCACCGCGCTTTCGTCCACAGGCAAATGACCTTTCACATACAGGAGATAACCGCCGTCGGCCGTGGCCATGAACGGGGAGAATTGTCCCGGATGCATTCTGCCGGCCAAATCCTGCAATTGATAATACTCCTCCTTGTCCGTCACTTCGGGAATGGATGGCGTTGAAAGTGAAAACGGGGTCAGGGCCTTGGGCCGGACAAACTGGGCCGCGCACATGGTGTCGAACGTTTTCCCCTGGGTCAAACCTGCCTCCAAGGCTTGCTCGAACCTTTCCCCGGCGGCTTTGGATGCCTTGAGCGCTTCGCTCTGGCGGTAATCTTCCACCACCTTGTCATACACTGCGGACAACGGTTCAACCTTGCTCGGCGTGCGGTCGCGCAAACCCGCCACATAAACTGCGTCCTCGCCGACCAGGGGCGATTCCGCGTAAATCATCGAACGTTCCTTGTCATCCGGATCGTCGTTGCGCAGGGAGAAAAGAACGTGCAGGGATTTGGCGGACAAGTCCAATCCCTTGGGGGGGGTCTGCTGATCGAAGGGCGCGGACGTTTTGACGGTGAATTTGTGGGCTTGGGCCAGTTTGGCCAGGTCCGCCTGGGTGTAAGGATGCTGCTCGTCGTGGCCTTCAGTCAGTTCCTGCATGAACGCATTTGCGTCTTTGCGGGCTTCCAGCAAAGAATAGTAGAGGATGGTTTGTTTTTTGATTTTGGCTTTGGCCTCAGTCGCGCTGAGCTGCTTGCCCGATTCATCCTTGAACGAGGCGGGGTTGGCTTGAAGATATTGCGCCGTGACGTGTTCGTCCAGATTCGTGCCTAGCTGCTTTTCCGCTTTGGCCACGTTGTTGCTGGCGTCAAATTGAATATAGTTGATTGTGATGCGGTCCGGCACCCGGTAATCCGCCTCGCGCTTGCTGTAAAAATCCTCGATGTCCTTTTTGTCGGGGGTTGTTTTGCTGTAATAGCTGGCGGCGGGGAATCTGACCAGTTCCGTTTGGATCGGCTCATTTTCGCGGCGATAAAAAACTTCCGCTTCCTTGGGGGTGATCAGTTTGCCGGTCATGCCGATGAGGGCGACCAGATATTCCTGTCCGGCCTGATGGCGGGCGAAACGGGTGAAATCTTCCAGGCTTACCCCGCCTTCCTGCCCGAGTTTGGTCAACGCTTCCACTATCTTGGCCGGGGAAACATTATCCTCGGGCTTGACTCCCAGCACTTGCCGGAGAAAACGGGCGGCGGCCTCGGTGGAAACCGCGATATGGTAATTTTCCAGTTCGTAGTTGAGCACGAGCCGCTGTTCGGCGAAACGGCGCAAGTCCTTTTGTTTCGCTTCCGAGTTGTCGGGCCATTCCCCGTAATTGAGGCGGAAGAAAATCCGCCCCTCCCGCATCGCTTCCCTGAGCTGGTCCACCGTGATTGACTCGCCGTCAATCGAGCCGCAGTTGACGCCGGAGCCGTCCTCCCTGCCGCCGCTGCCGTTCCGGTTGTTGGGGAAAAAATAATAGGCGAAGGAGAAAATGGTTACAGGAACCAAAATCATCCATAGCAGCTTGTTATGCCGACGAATTGTGCCAATCATACTGGATTCAGATTTGTTAAAATCGAACACTCCCCCACGGCCTCGCCGCAGGGGGTCAAATGCAGCGGTAACAATAAAACGGCCGGTCGCGTTGCGCAAGGCTCCATTTAAACCATTTGAAACCGCTTGAATTCGGCGGCAAAGGCGTCCAACATCGGCTTGCTGCGGGTTGCCTTGATGCCGCCCGCTCAATTTAAGCGTATGTCAAAAATAAATAAACTTTGCCTATTGTTACTGTTGCCGATGATCCTGGTTGGCTGCAGCTCCATCACCAATCTGACTCCCAGCACCACGCCCCGCGCTGCCACGGGCTATTATCGGGTTGAGGCAATGTGGAGAACCGACCGGAAGGTCGTTCGCCCGAATTCATTCAAGCCGCTGGTGGTGGTTGACTTCCAAACCTACCCCATGCAACCGGTCCCCCTGGTCAAGGATCGCTGGGAAGCTTACATCCCGGTCGCGCCCGATCAGGATTTTGTCCGTTTCCATTATAAGTTCGACTTCATGGACGACGCTTTTGGCAAGCCGAAGGCCGACAGCCTGAATTCCGCCTCCTACCAGTTTTCTGTCAAGTAAACCAGTCCCGCCGCCAAGCGTCGCGGCGCGCTGCCAGCCTGGATTTAAACGTTTCCGCCCCTCAGGAGGGCGGAAACCGTCGTGCCGCCCGCCCTCCCCGGAAGTTTCATTTTTTAGCCTTCAGCCTTCGGCCTTTATCTGATATTTCCTGAGCGTATGAAATCGCTCACCGAACACTTGTGGCTCGAGGTCCCGAACCGGCGCGGCTTTGTCAATATCACGGATACGGTGGAAAAACTGGTCCGGAAAAGCGGCGTCAGCGAGGGGCTTTGCCTGGTCAACGCCATGCACATTACCGCCTCGGTCTTTATCAATGACGCCGAGGATGGTCTTTTGCACGATTACGAAGTCTGGCTGGAAAAACTGGCCCCGCACGAACCGGTCGCAGCCTATCACCATAATCTGACCGGCGAGGATAACGCCGACGCGCATATAAAACGGCAGGTGATGGGACGCGAAGTGGTGGTTGCCATCACCAAAGGATTCCTCGACTTCGGCCCCTGGGAACAGATTTTTTACGGCGAATTCGACGGGCGGCGGCGGAAACGGGTGCTGGTCAAAATCATTGGGGAGGGACCTGCAGGAAACGCATGATGGTGTCGCCATGCTTGAGCATTTTGCTCTCCTGCCAATTGGGGGGGATGTCCAGCGTGTCCCGCTTGGTGTGGCCCAAAATCAGCAACCCGCCCGGCTTGATCAGCCTTGGGGTGCTGGCGTCGTCCAGCATTTGTTGGGCGAACGAGGTGGATCGGCGGTTGATGTTCTTTTCGCCGTAAGGCGGATCGGCCAGAAACAGGTCGAATTGCCGTCCAGAGGACGCCATCTGGGCCATGGCGGTGAAGGCGTCCTGAACCCGAATATCCATAACAGAATCCGGCAGACCGGCCAAGGCCAGGTTCTGCCGGATGAATTGAGCGTGCCGGCTGGATTTTTCAATACAGACGGCCGATGCCGCACCGCGACTTAAACATTCCAAGCTCAATGCGCCCGTGCCGGCAAAAACCTCCAGCACGGCAGCCTCGGCCACACGCGCGCCGAGACTGTTGAAGACAGCTTGCCGGACCAAATCCGGCGTCGGCCGGACGTCAAAGCCCTTGGGGACTTTTAGAATCGTTCCGGCCGCGCTCCCGCCAATGATGCGCATTGCTTTGCCCGGTGCGGGCGGCGATTACAGGCCTTTGGACAGCATGAATTTCACCAGCTCCGCCACGCGGCAGCTATAACCCCATTCATTGTCGTACCAGCTAATCAACTTGAAGAAGCGCTTGTTCAATTCAATTCCAGACCCGGCATCGAAAATCGACGAAAAGCTGGAGTGAACGAAATCGGTGCTGACCACTTCGTCCTTGGTGTAAGCCAGGATGCCCTTCAAATAGGTCTCGCTGGCTTTCTGCATGGCGGCGGAAATTTCCGCATAGCTGGTGTCCCGGGTCGTGCGAACCGTGAGGTCAACGCAAGAGCAGGTCGGGGTCGGCACCCGGAAGGACATGCCGGTCAGCTTGCCTTTGACTTCGGGGCAAACCAAACCGACGGCCTTGGCCGCGCCGGTGGTGGAAGGAATGATGTTGATGGCCGCGCTGCGTCCGCCCTTCCAGTCTTTCTTGCTGGGGCCGTCCACCGTTTTTTGGGTGGCGGTATAGGAATGGATGGTGGTCATCAAACCTTCTTCGAGACCAAAACCTTCCTTGAGCAACACGTGAACCAACGGCGCAAGGCAGTTGGTCGTGCAGGAGGCATTGGAAATGATGTTGTGCTTGGCGGCATCGTATTTGAGATGATTGACACCCATCACCACTGTGATGTCCTCGTTCTTGGCCGGGGCGGAAATGACGACTTTCTTGGCGCCGGCGGTAATGTGACCCTTGGCTTTCACGCCATCGGTGAAAAGGCCGGTCGATTCAATGACCAATTGCACGTCCAACTGCTTCCAAGGCAGGCCGGACGGATCTTTGGCGCTGACCACCGCGATTTCCTTGCCGTTGACGATCAGGATATCGTCCTCGGTCTTGTCGGGGGACGATTTGCGGGAAGAAACTTCGCCCTTGAACCGGCCTTGGGTGGAATCGTATTTGAGGAGGTAAGCCAGGTTATCGGCGGGAACAATATCGCCCACGGCGACCACTTCGACATCCTTGCCGATCATGCCTTGTTCTTCGATGGCGCGGAAGACGAGCCGGCCAATGCGACCGAAACCATTAATTGCAACTTTGACTGCCATAATTATTCTTTCTTCAATTTGCCCGGTAGTTATTACCAGTAATGCATACGATGTTAACGCCGCGTCAACCCTCGTCAACGAAATTTGGGGTC
>CAZLEE010000200.1:0-7972 GCA_964558455.1 uncultured Verrucomicrobiota bacterium
CTTTGAGCGGTTCACGCTATTTCAAGCCTCCGGCTCTGCCGGAGGTTACTGACTGAGTGGTTCCACAGACCGTTGGCTTCCGCGGCGTAACCGGGCGCGCCAAATCCAATCGAATCTCCAAAACCGATGGTGCAGACAATCCGGAAAACGGCGTCGTTGCCCAGCAGGAGCAGGGCCTGGTCAACGGAGACGACCGGTTCGCGCAGCGCGCAGTCGGCCGAGTTGCAGACGCGGAGCAGCTTCGCGGTCAGGACGTTGTCGCAACGCAATGTTTTGACCAGTTCGCTGCGATGGAGTTCGGGTTGATTGAGCTGAACAACCATTTTGCGCGTGGTTTCGGACACGGCAGGCAAGTCCTTAACCTGTGATACTATTTCACTGGCGGTCATAACGGTCTCATTTGTGATTCAGCATGGCGCCGGTCAAAAAAATGGCGTTCCGCAAAAAGAGACGGAGGAGCCGGTTTTCGCGCCTGGGATTTCGAATCCCACAGGGTTAATCGGCGGCGGCAGGCAAAACTTGAGTCTTGTCCTTGATTTCGAGCGAAATGTGCCGGGTCAGGAGGGGGGCAGGCGCAGGGCGGTATCAATCATTGGGATGACGGGCAGTTCCTTGACCGCCGCGCCGCCGCCCAGCCGGAGCAATTTCTCGCCGCTGGGCCGCACCATGCGTTCGTAGCTGCCCACCGCGTCGTTAAAGGCGCTCCCGGCTTTTTCCAGTCCGGCCCGGATTTTTTCAAAGTGTTCGGTGAATTTCGCGACGCGACTGTAAAGCTCCTGGGCCGTGACCGCGATCTCGCGCGCGTTCTCGGTCTGGGCGTGCTGCTGCCAACTGACGCTGACGGCGCGGAGCAGGGCGATGAGCGAGGCGGGCGTGGCCAGCATGATCTGGCGTTGCGCGGCCCAGACGATCAGTTCGTGGTCGGCTTCGAGCGCGGCGCTGAAAAGCGATTCGGCGGGGAGGAACAGCACCACATAGTCCAGGGCGTGCGGATATTGGCGCGCGTAGTCCTTTTTGGCCAGGTCGCGGATGGTGTCCTTCAATTTGCCGGCATGGATGGCGAGTGCTTGGGCGCGCTTGACTGTGTCGGCTGAATCAATGGCCTGGAGAAAATCAAGGTCCGGCACTTTTGAGTCAATTATAATCACCCGGTCGCCCGGCAAATGCACGATCAGGTCCGGCTTCTTGTCGTCCACCTGGTTTTGCTCGGTGAAATCGCAATGGGGACTCATCCCGGCCGCCTCCACCACGCGGCGCAACGTTTCCTCCCCCCACCGGCCTCGCGCCTGATTGGAGCTTAACACGCGGCGCAGTTGCAGGGTTTCGCTGGACAAGGTCTGGCTGTTGAGGGCGAGGCCTTCCAATTGTTTCTTGACCTCGCCAAGGGTGGTGGATTGGGCGGTCTCGCTTTGTTGCAGGCGTTTTTGGTAGGTGTCCAGTTGTTCTTTCAACGGCTGGATGAGGGTGGCGATGGATTGCTGGCGTTGGGCGAGGTCGCCCTTGGCGGTTTCCTGGAATTTGGCGAAGGTCTCGTTGGCCAGTTGCAGGAATTGCGGGGCGTTCTGGCGCAGGGCGTCGGTGCTTAAGGCTTGGAAGGTCTGCCGCAAGTCGGCCAGGGCCTGATCCTGAAATTCGCGCGCGGCGCGCAGGTTGGCGGCGTGCAGTTCGCGGGTTTCGGCCAGCGTTTTTTGCGCGGCGTCGCGATTGGCTTCGGCGGTGGCGAGGGCGGTGGCGGTTTGCGTGAGTTGACCCCGGGTGGCTTCAAGGTCCTTCTCGCGTTGCTGCAGTTGCTGCCGCAATTCATTTTCCAGGCGGTTGTCTGGCGGCAGAACGGTCTGCTTCCGCCCCATGCGGCCGAATAACCAGCCCAGAAAGCCGCCCACGGCAAACGCAACGAACGCAATGGCGAGATGGAGGAGTGTCATTAATAATGGGCGATGATCTCGATCTCAATCTGCGCGCCGCGAGGCAGGGCGCTGACTTGCACGGTGGTGCGGGCGGGCGCGTCTTTGGTGAAGTGCATCCCGTAGGCTTCGTTCATGGCGGCGAAGTCCGCCAGGTTTGTCATATAGACGGTGGTCTTGACCACGTTGGCCATGGTTAATCCCTGATCTTGCAGGATGAGGATGAGGTTCTGCAAAACGCGGTGCGTCTGGGCGCGAATATCGCCTTTGACGAGCTGGCCGGTCAATGGATCGACCGGCACCTGGCCGGCGCTGAAGAGAAAGTCGCCGACGCGAACGCCATGGCTGTAAGGGCCGCTCGCGGGTGCGGAAGCGGCAGGCCTGATGATTGTTTTTGTCATAAATGTTTTATATCGAAGGAGAGCTTAAAGTTTTGGGTTTATGGTTTAAAGTCTTTTCGGCATGATGCCCTTATGAACCGCGCCAGGTTAAAGTTGGAAAACGGCCCGTTTGTGGCCGGTGTGTTGTCGTCGCTGGAAGGAAATATTCCGCTCGCAGGCGACATTGTGGAGGTGCGCCTGGACAAAATGAGGCGTCCGGCAGACTGGTTGGAGCGTTGCCGGGCTATCGAGTCGGGCGGCAAACCGGTATTGTTGACCATCCGCCTGCGCAGCGAAGGCGGCGAGTGGCCGGCGGACGATGAGGCGCGGCTGGCTCTTTACGAACAGGGATTGGAGGCGGTGTCGGCGGTGGATGTGGAGTTGAACAGCCGGATTTGCGCGGATGTGATGCGGGCGGCCAAGAAGTTGGGCAAGGTCTGCCTGGTTTCCCTTCACGATTTTGAGAAAACGCCGCCGCTGGCGGAGTTGGGGTCAATCGTGGAGCGGGTCTGGCAAAACGGGGCCGTGCCAAAAGTGGCGACGATGCTCCGAAGCGAGGCCGATGTGCAGACGTTGCGCGCGTTGCTGGCCGCAAAACGGGCGGGGCCATTGTGTGTCATCGGAATGGGCGATGGTTGGAGGCAAACCCGGGTCGAATTCCCAAAGCTGGGATCATGCCTGACCTACGGTTACCTGGACCGCTCGACGGCTCCCGGTCAAATATCGGCGGCGGAGCTATCCCGTCAAGTGCATGCTCCGTGAGTTTTTTGGCCCGACTTTAGCCTTTTTTTGTATCCCCGGCGGCTTCTCCTTCGTCTAACGCTTCAGAGTACAGTCAGAATATGATTCCAAATATGAAAGCAAACGAGGAGCAGGTGTCGGTAACATCATCCGTGGCAAGCCATTCCAACCCGTTGCCGCCTCATTCCATGAAACGCCGCCAGTTCCTTAAAACCGCCGCCTTCGCCGGAGCGGCGGGACTGATCCTGCCTCGCCTGAAACTTTTTGGGGCCGATGCGCCGAGCAATAAGTTGAATATTGCCCTGATCGCCACCGGCCACCGCGCCAAGGATCATTTTGAGGTGATGTCGCGCGAAAACGTGGTCGCCATCTGCGATGTCAACGAGAAGAATCTCGCCGCCGCCGCTGCGAAATTTCCCAAGGCGAAGCAATACGCGGATTGGCGCAAGTGTCTCGATCAAAAGGATATTGACGCCATCGTTTGCTGCACCCCCGATCACACGCATGCTTTTATCACCAACTGGGCGATGAACCGCGGCAAGCATGTCTATTGCGAAAAACCCCTCGTCAACAGCGTGGAGGAAGCCCGCGTGATCCGCGCCACCTGGCTCAAAAACAAGGACAAGCTGGCTACCCAGGTCGGCACGCAACGCCACCAGTTCAAAAATTTCAACCGCGTGCGCGAAATGATCCGCGACGGCGCCATCGGCGAATTGCAGGAGGTCAGCACTTGGGGCAACCGCAAGATGAGCAAATCCGGCTATCCGCCCGCGAAAGGCGCTCCGCCCAAATTCTTGAATTATGATTTGTGGCTCGGTCCGGCTCCTTTCCACCCTTACAACCCCGAATACATCCGCGGCGGCTGCCTGAATTGGAACATGTACTGGGATTTTGGCAGCGGCCAGGTGGGCGACATGGGCAGCCACACGATGGACTTGGCTTGGAACGCGATTGATGCCGGCCTTCCCACCTCGGCTGAAGGCAAGGGCGATCCGTTCAATCCCGAAGTGACGCCGGTCAGGCTGGAAACTTATTTCGACATCCCGGCCAATAGCTGGCGTTCGCCCATCCGTGTCTCATGGCATGAAGGCGGCGCGATACCGGAATCCCCCCATCGCTGCATCGACTTGAGCAAGATCGACCACGGCGCGTTGTTTGAGGGGAGCGAAGGTTTTCTCGTGGCCGATTTTCAGTCCCACCTGCTCTTGCCGGATGGGGTTGATGCCGACATGACTTACTACAAGCCGCGCGCCAAAGAGGCGCTGATCCCGTCCATGGGCATTTTCCAGGAGGAATGGATCAAGGCCTGCAAGGGCAACCTCAAGACTTCCTGCAACTTTGGTTACGCCAGCGACATGATTGAAATGATGTTGCTCGGCCTGGTGGCTTATCGCGTCGGCAAGAAGATCAAATACGACGGCGCGACCGGGCTGTCCGATTGTCCCGAAGCCAACTTGCTAATGAGTCACACTTATCGGAAGGGTTGGACCCTGAACGGATAGGGCAGGTGGGGACGCTGAGTTCACTCCGAACTCGGCGCGCCGATGGCATCGTAAAAAATGGCCTGGACCGCATTGCTTCCCTGGTGGAGTTGGTAGTTGCCGGGGGAATCTTCCTCGCGGAAAAGCCCACCCGACAGGTGGTTTTCCGTTTTATAGTTGCTGACGAAGTTGGTCATCCAGACGCGGAAGTCGGCCAGATTCGTTTCCCGGGAACATAACATATCAGCACTTCTAAAGTTATCCCACGTTTGAAACGCGGGTGACCTGTGACTTCGCACCATCCGCACCTCGGTTTTTGGCAACAGACCATAGACAATGGCCGACAGGAGGACGCCGGAGCAGAGGGCAACGCTGATAATTTTAAGCGGGTGTTTCGCGCGCGCCGCGCTTCCTGGACCGAACACAAACGCGGCCAGCAGCCCGAACGCGATCAGGCCCGATCCCCAGTTAGCGGCGTAAATCATGGCTCCTTCACGACTGAACCGGAGTGATTTCTTCTCTGAAAACAGCTTCCAGGAAATCCAGATGTCGTCGCGCATTTCGTCGGTGCTGAGTGTGGCGCTCAGTTTGGTGGCAACAGCCGAGCCGTCCACCCACTTGCGCAACAGCGGATGGGCAATCCGCAGAACATCCGGGTTGGGTTTCAAATCCTCAACGCTCATGGATTCGATGCCGTGGTGCAGGGGAAGTCTCGGATAAACGGGCATGGCGCATCGCTCCACCTTAAAATGCGGCGCGTCCGCGCGTCCGGCCCCAAACACGTAAAGCTCCACTTGCACCGGCCCGTTATCAATCCCGGTCAAACGCATCGGATAAACGGCATTGGTGGTCTTGAACGTGAATGAAAGTGGGTGGGGAGTGGCGGTTTGCAAGGCGGGATCGTCGCGCCTGATTTTCGCTACGACAAACACCCAGCCGTCTTTGACGTAACCGGCGATGGCTTGGTCGCGGCTGGCGGGCGCGGCAAAGCCATTGGCTTTCAACCAGCCTTGAAGCGCCGCCGGGTCGCGCGAGGAAATCGTGGCCGTGTCAAACACCCCGACCAGTTTGCGATCCAGGACGGAGACGGCGGGAGAATTGGACACGCCTCCGCCCGCCATACTCAGGGCTGGAAGCAGCAAACCAGCCAGCGTGGCGGCAATAACGATAAAAAAAGAATAGAAGAAAAGCCGGGAAGCGCACGAACCGCGATTGCGCACGTTATCCACCACGTTAAGCAGTCCCAGAAGTACCGCCACGCTTCCCATTCCCCGAAGCGGCGTTTCCCCAAAAACAGCCAGAGCGCCGCAAAGACAGGCCAGCACGTCCCCAATGGTCATGGGCGAATTGCGCCGGACGTAGCGAAGCAGATAACCGCCGGCCAAAAGGCCCATGAATAATCGGAAGTAATGCGGCACGTCATGCCACAAGCGGGGTTGGAAGATGCATTGCAAGGTCGGAAACAAACCTGTGCTGGCTTCCTCGATCACGGGAGGCGACGGCAGGGGCACAACCCACGCGAAATTCGTGCCGGCGCCGGTGAATCGGGTTTCGATGACCAACCGCTCGACCCCGTTGCTAAACTGGATCAAAGCGCGCTGGTCGGGAATACGCACATTGGCCGGCAGCGCATAGGAACCCATCACCATGCCATCCGCCCACCCGGAGGTTGCCGTGAACAGGAACGCCAGTAATGTCAATAAGCGGCCCATGCGTGACTGCATGTGTGACACGCCCGCCCGCCGCCGTCAATCAAGATTATTGCGCCTTTCTCTCCCATCTCCGATCATAAATCCATTTCCTTTCCCGGCGCGGTCGGTAGCGTCGAGACATGGCCAGACGACTCATCTTCGCGCTCCTGCTTCTGGCCGGCCTTGGCCGGACGCTGGGAGCGGAACGCCGCGGCCGAGGCGGCCTGTGATTAGCGCGGTGAGAGGATAGTAGGCGTCCACAAGCATTCCTTCATAACCACAAGGGGTGCCGTTCCATTCCTTCCAGTCGCCGCCGTTGCCGATGCCGTTCTGAAAGGTTCCATCGCGATAGCCTTCCAGCATCCTGTCAAAGATCGCCTCGGCCTCAGCTTGGCGTCCGGCGGCATAGAGGGCTTGGACGTAGTAATAGGCCATGCTGCCTGTCGCCCCGCCGTTCTCGTATATTTGAAAGGGCAGTCTGTGCGGGAACGCCACGAGGTTCCCGGGCAGGCCGTACTGAAAGTTGTGGTAACCGACTTCTTGGAGCTTGGCTTGGAGCCGGTCCAGAATCGCGTTGGCCTGCGCCTTGTCCACCAGACCGTAGGCGATGGCGATGCCGTTGGCGAAAAGGAAATAGCGGTCGCCGAACGTGCCATCCTTGGCGCGCCACCCGGCGAGGACGCCGGTTTCAGGATTGTAAAAGGTCTGATAATAGATGGCTCGAATCTTCTCCGCCCGTCCGGCGTAGCGCTGCGCTTTGGCCTGATTGCCCAGACGATGTTCCAGGTCCGCCGCGCACCGGAAAGCCCGCCAGGCCAAGGCCGAGCTGTAGGCGTCTTTCCAGTTCCAGTTGATCATGTCCCACCAGTTGCTCGGGCTTTTTGGCGACTCGCACAGGCCGTCGCCATCCACGTCCATGGCGATCATGCGCTCGGCGTATGTTTCGATGTCGCCGATCCGCCGTTTCAGCCACGCCGGGTCGGGTTTGCCGGTGGCGTAATCCCAGGCGGCGATGATGGTTGAGGGGGCAACGTCCTGAAAATCGCTGCGGTAACCCTTGAACCCGTCGAAATAGCGGTCCAACGAAACGCGCACCAGGTCCAGCGCGGTGAAATCGTCGAACAGGGGCGGGGTGTAATAGGCCTGATCGGCATAGCAGTGCAGGCAGAACTGGCAGGTGTCGCCGGTGGAACTGTTGGCCAGGCAGCCGAGGTCCGCCCGGAAACCAAAAATATTGAGCCAGGCCCGTTTGACTCCAACAAGCTTTGGATCGGCATCCACAAGCTTCGGTTCGGGATAGATCGCGGTAACCGCCATGCTCAGTTTGATGCGTTGTTTTCCGGCCCGCTGTTTGGCGTCGCCTTCTTCATGGTGCAGGGCCAATTGAATTTGTTCCGGCCCGATGTGCAGGTTGCCCCCGCTCAGGAGATACTTGTTGCCGGTGATCTCGACTTTCTTCCGCTCCTCCGCCGTCATCGGACGCCAGCGTGCCACCGCGCCGGGAGCGACAGGCTTGAGGTCTCTGAACAGCGAGAAGTCCCAAGTGGACTCCTCCTTGCCTTGTTCCCTGGCGCGGACCAGCAGGCTGCCCCAGTCCGGGAAGTGTAGCAGAAGAGGAAACTGCATTTTCCCCAATTCGCCCTGCTTGACGCGTCCGAGCGGCGAGACCGGAGTGACGGTGGCATCAAACATCACGCGCAACGGGGACGCTTGGGAGGCGTCGTAGTCCTGAGGAACATCCCTGTCGATGACCATGTCGATTTCCTTGGGCTTGA
>CAZLEE010000201.1:0-2839 GCA_964558455.1 uncultured Verrucomicrobiota bacterium
TTATGCTCAAACGTCTCGGCTGAGAAATACTGACTTTTCAAACAGGCTCTAAGACAACGGCGCCGGACTTGAAACAGCGATGTTGAACTGAGCCGTTGAACCTGCGGTGGCGGTTTGTGATGACGGCTGCTGATTAATGCAGGGAATTGGGTTGGCAACGATGGATATGGAACCGTTAGAGTTTGTGCCCTGCACGTTTGTAAAACTCCATGCGTATGAAGCATACAAATAATTGGTTGGCAGAAAACTGCCCCCTGCGCCTCCCCCGCCGCCACCATTATATCCGTCATCACCGCCGGCGTAACCTGCCCCTCCCTGGGTATAACCATATGAATCAATAGTTTGAGTGCCACCACTGCCTGCAGCGGCCCCACCGCCACCGCCGCCACTGGCGAAACTGCCAACAACGCCGCCGCCGCCCTCGGTCAGGCCGTTGGTGGCAGTGACAAGAATGCTTGCCCCCCCGCTGCCTCCCAACAACCCGCTGCTGTCAATCCCGCCGCTACCGCCGCCGCCGCCGCAAATAATTAATCCATTATCAGGCATGACAATAAGGCTTGCAGCACCTCCACCACCACCATCCGATTCTCCACTGCTTGAAGAAACTCCATTGCCGCCACCATAAGCAGGAATTGGAGATAAACCTCCATTTGTTACACCGCCTCCAGAACCAACCGATAGAGTCAATACACTGGATGGGTTTGCCGAAATGATGGAGCATGCATAACCGGCAGCCCCCCCGCTGCCAGGTCCGTTGCCGGTTCCGGCTGCGCCGCCTCCCCCGCTTATGGAGACCCAAAGCTGCGTCACCCCCGCGGGAACGGTGTATGGTTGAACAACACCCGAGTAATTAAACGTTGAGGAAGCTTGAAAACCAAAAGAAAGCGTCGCCAGTGCGCTGGTGATTGAACCGTAAGAATTCGATACCACCACAGTATAATTCCCCAAAGTGTTCGTCGCCGCCGCTGAGAGATTGAGAATGTTCGATGCCGAGCCGGAGTAAATACTGTTATCAGTCAGGTTGGTTCCATTCAACTGCCACTGATAGGAGAAAGGCGGTTCTCCATTGGCTAAAGAGGTAAAAACGACTGAACTGCCCGGCATGACAATTTGATTGGTTGGTTGAGTCACCATTCCAGGGCTGATATGCAAAATGGCAATGGAACTTGTGATGCTGCCAAAAACATTTCCCACGATTACATTGTAGGCGCCGGCATTTGTCAGTTGTAGATTTGTCAGCGTCAATGTTGCGTTTGTCTGGCTGATAGAGTTGGTCGTATTCTGGAACCACTGATAAGTCATCGGCAGGGGGCCGATGGCCGTGCAGGAGAAAACTGCGGTGCCGCCAAAGGCATTCGTCTGCGAAACCGGGTTCGTGGCGATTGCGGGAGGATAGCCGACCGCGAGCATGGCCGCACTACTGGTCACACTGCCCATGAAATTGGTTATGACCACGTAGTAGTTGTCCGCTTGGCCAAGTGAAATATTCTCAATGGCATAGATGCTGTTCGTTGCGTTGAGGATTTCACCATCGCTGTCGAACCATTGATATTGCAAGGGTTGGGAGCCTGTCGCCGTAACCGTGAACGCCGCATAGCCGCCCACCGGCACATTGAGGCTGGCGGGCTGCGTTGTGATTACCGGAGGCGCGTCCACCGTCAAAATGGCGTTGGTGCTCGACGCGCTGCCAAAGGGATTAAGGACGGTCACGCTGTACGTGCCAGCATTCGACTCTTGTGCGTTACTGATGACAAAGATGTTGTTGGTTGTGCTTGATAGATAGTAGCCATTCACAATCCACTGATAGTTGAGAGGGGCTGTTCCGGTGGCGCCCGCCGCGAAGATCGCCGTCTGTCCCTGGGTGATTTCCTGGCTCTGCGGCTGGTTCGTCAGCGCGGGCGGGTAGCCGACCGCCAGGATTGCCAGGGCGCTTGTGACGCCGCCCGCAATATTGGTGACCACGACCGCATAACTGCCCACGTTGCCGAATCCAACATTCGGGATGAAATAACTGCTGTTTGTCCCCGAAGGGTCCATCACGCCATTCGTCAGCCATTGGTAACCGAATGGCGTTGTTCCGCTCAGTCCAACCGAGAAAGTCACGCTGTTGCCCACCGCAACATTCCGGCTTTGCGGTTGTGTTGTCACCAACGGCGGCGTGTTCACGATCAGGACGGCATTTGCACTGGTGGCGCTTCCCGCCAAATTCGAAACCACCACGGAATATGTTCCCGCTTGCGAGGTTGACACATTTGTGATTCCGTAGGTTGCATTCGTGATCGAAGAGAGTTTGCCGCCATTTTTGAACCATTGGTATGCAAGGGGAGCAGTGCCCGTGGCGCCAACACTGAATATCGCCGTCTGTCCCTGTGTGACCGTTTGACTTTGTGGCTGGTTTGTAATTGAAGGGGCTGCGCCAACAGCCAGAGTCGCGCTGCTGCTGGTAATCTGACCAAATGCGTTCGATACGACCACCGCATAGATGCCGGCATCGGTATTCGTCACGGACGGCAGGTAAACCCTTAAAACCGCGTTTTGCAGCACTTCGCCATCTTTATACCATTGATAGTAGAGGGGTTGCGTTCCGGTTGCCGTTACGCTGAACGTTACGCCGTTGCCGAGTGCCGTGGCGACACTCGCGGGTTGAGAGCTTATCGTCGGGGCAACCCCGACGGTCAAAACGACGTTCGCGGAATTTGTTGTCCCATAAGTGTTGGATATTTTGCAGAACACAGTCTGTCCATTATTTGCGGCGGCGGGGGTAAATGCCGGGGAACTGCTTGTGCCGGTTATGGAAGAACCAGTGGCGGCATTAAACCACTGAAAAGTTGCCGTGCTT
>CAZLEE010000201.1:2849-7908 GCA_964558455.1 uncultured Verrucomicrobiota bacterium
CGGCCACCATACCCATCGTTGTGGACGAACCGGAAACACAAATGGTGTTTTGGGGTTGGGTCACAATGCCTGGAGAGATATCAATGTAAACATTGGTTGTGGTAATCAAACCGCCGCCCGTGTTCATCGACAAATTGAAGTAGTTATAGTAGGCGGAATCGATGTCAGTGAACGTTTGAGTAAAGGTATAAGCTCCTGGCAGAAACACGTCGTAATTATAGGACGTGCCATTGCCGTACAGGGAAGTTACATAAACATAATTCGTTGCTCCCTCATAGTTGTATGTGCCTCCGGTCCATGTTACTGAAAACGTGTATGTTCCGCCAAACGGAACAATGGTATATGGAGGATTATTGACTACATAACTGAATGCCGCGCATAGGTGCCGCTCTGTTGAAAAGAGGATGCACAGCGCAACAAGCAGATAATTGACTTTTGACAGCACGCTTTTGCGAGCCTGGAGTTTAAAATTCCGCGGTTTGGTTTTCCAGTTCATAAATGGTAAGGTTTGAATCTGGGTTACTCTTGGGTTCATGGTTTGGACACCCCCTTGTCTCAACTGATAAAAAAACTGAAGACTTGCAATGTCTTGGCAGTGACATGGGCGTCATGGTGACCCGAAAGCCCGTTGTTGTCAACAGGTTAAAAATTCAACTGCTTCGTATTTGCGTCTCGGGTTGAATGACGGCGGGCAGGGGGGCGGGTTGGCCGGTTCTGGTCAGCGTCGGCTCCTTTTTGGGCCGGACCGGTGAGTGGCGACTACCACGCTTCTTTGGGTCAGGCGGGGGGCGCGGGGGGAGTGGTTCCAGTAGGTGCGAAAATCGTAGTGCGCTCCGGCCACGGCTTGAAAATTCAGCGCGAAGGCTTGGTAGAGCGTGTTCGGAAACGCGGACCGGGTGACGGAGCGCGAGGCCGCGACTGTGTTTGAATCCGTATCCACGACGGATAGGGTGGCGACGGCGGCGTTGTCCCAACTGAAGTTATCGACCTTTAATTCAAAATAAGCCGTGTAAGCGCCCGGCGACAGTTCCGGCGTGCCTAGTACTGTGACAAGATAGCCGGAAGCGGCATCTCTGACCGGGTCCGCTTCCCAGGCATTCAGACCATCCAGCCGGCCGAGGCCGTGCGAGAGATTGGCGGCGGTCCAGTTGTGGTCGCCGTCAATGGTGATGTCGCTGGCCGTCAGGATTGGACCGGATGCGACTGGAATCCAAAGTATCCGAAACTCCAACGAATTCCCCGCTGTCGAATTGGTGAATGCGAGAGGGAAATCCTGCGGTTGATCGGGTTGGGTAAACGCGTCCCAATTCACGTTGTATTGGACCAGGGATCTTTCCTGGCTCATCACAAAAAGACGGGCGATGGGCGCGGTTGAATGGCCGGGGACATTGACCGCGAGCCGAAAATGAACCACATGCGCGCCCTTGGGCAGGGACGCGAGGCAAGGTCCGGATTGCATCAAACCGGCCCGGTTGGCGGGGCCGCAGTTCCAAGCCAGTGTTCCGGCGGCCTGGCCGGTTTGGTGGCCAAAAGCCGGATCGCCCGCGCCTTTGGCAAACGACAGCAGCGCGGTAGACGGTTCGGCCACAGCCGCAAGGGGCATGATGGCGGAGCTTTGGCGTCCGGCGTCGCCGCAGTCGAAAGGGCCGTTCCATATCAACCCAAGTTGGTTTAAATCGTTGCGGTCGTTGGCCCAAACGGAATGGGCGTTGGCACGGAGAAAATCGTCGTAAGCGGGCTTGTGATCTTCGTCATAAAGATAGGCCAGGTGGCGCGCAAAAATTCCCTTGAATTGGGGAACATCAAGCCCCTTGCTGCCCGGCACTTCGTGCGGTTCCCGGAGAACGCCGTCGGAATCCACGAGTAGGCGGATGGCGGCATCGGCCAATGTTTCCGCGCGGTTGAGATAGTTGGTGTTGCCGGTGACTTTATAGAGATCAACCAAACCAGCGAGGATCACGCCCTGATTATATGTCCAGGTGGTTTGTCCGTTGTTCGCGCAATCGGCGGTCAAGCCGTCATTGACCAGGTTTTCCTCATTAATCATGCCGCTGTTGGAAAACCAGTTCCATTCGTTGGTGGCCCAATAATAATAGCTTCCCGGCCCGGAATCGTCGGGCGTTCTTTGATGGAGGCGGACGGCGGCGAGCAGAAATAATTCGTTGGGGATCGCGTTTTTGTAACGACGATCCTTTTTCCACCAAAGTCCCCCGCCACATTCCGAGTCCCATCCGTTCGTCATGTCGGCGAAAATGGTCCGCGCCATTTTGAGAAATCGGACGTCGCCGGTCAAATCGTAGGCTTGTATCCATGTTTCAACCCACCAACCCTCGTCGTCATAGAAGCTATTCAGATAATTCTTGGCCGAGTTGTGTTTAAACGTGTGTGCGATGGAACCCAGATAATCCGCCCCGTTGCGGGCGGCGGCGCCGCTCTCCAGCGCGTCAACGCAATTGGCCGCATTCCACCACCGCGTGGTTTTCCACAAGCCCTTGGCGCCGTACCATTGTTGCAAGGTTGTAATGGCGGCGGTGGTGTCCGCGTTGAAGTCGTCTCCCGGCGGGACGGCCACGCAAGTGACAACACACGCAAAAAACGAGACGATAATGGATGGTAATTTCACGACCGGGCGCCTCGAATATGCCGGGCGTCCGGCCCGGCGTCAAACCGTCTATTTTGACCGGGATGTGCTTTTCTCCCGGTCAAGGAAGGTCGTGATGCAACGGCGGCAGATGCACTGCTTGTTGCGCCGTTCCGGCGGCAATTGCGCGATCAAGGCTTCGGGAACGACCAGGCTGGCGCACCAGCAAGGCCCTTTCGGGACGGTTTTGGCGCACATCTGACATCCATTGGGCTGCCCGCAAAGGGGGCATTGCCCGGGATCGAATACCGGCGATTCGACGCTCATTGTGTCAAGTATAAGTTCAAGGGGTTAATATCTCCGGCCGCAACTGGCCCACGTATTGGGCGGGCAGTTTGACATCAATCGAGCCGGGGACGAAGGTTTCCAGGCCGGAATGGCCGTCGCAGAACATGACGTTTGCCTTTCGCCCGTGCCGGAAATGGCAGTTGGGGTAATTGTCGGAACTGCCATAATTCGTTTCCAAATCCAGGTAATACCATTCCTCCAGCATGGGGTTGGAGGGCGAGGCTGGCGCCTGAAAATTGTTCACCTGGGCCGCGTCGGCGAAGTCGGCCGTTTGAGCCGGATGATGTAGCTGTGAGACATTGACGGGCGGTTTTCCGGCGGCGGAGAAAAGGTAAAAATTGAAGCCGTAGCTGAACACCAGCGCGTCGGCCTTTAGTTTGAATTGCGACATCACGTTTGCCATGTTGGGACAGAGCCGCACGTCGCTGCCGTTCAGGTACGGGTAAAGGGCGCCTTTGGACAGGTCGAACTGGCGATCGCCTTCCGCGCCCGGTCCGATCCAGCCAAACCAATAGGTCACCCCATAATTAGTTTGGCTGAAGATATAGCTGAAATTATTTCCGCTGTTGTCATCCCAATACATTTGCCCGGCAAAAGCCAGTTCGTTCAAATTACCGAGGCATTTGGCGCGTTGCGCGGACAGCTTGCTTTGCCCCAGAACCGGCAGCAACAGCCCGGCTAGAATCCCGATAATGGCGGTAACCACTAGCAGTTCAACCAGGGTGAAGGCGCGCCGGTTCAGGGGTGTGTCCGCTGTTGTGCTCATGGCAGGGTGGCGTTCACGCGATAAAACGCCTTGTCCAGTGATGGCGCCAGGTCCGGCAGACACAGGTTGGTGGCGTTCCCGGGCGTGGCGGGACCGGCATTGGTCCACGACCGAAAATCGGTTGTGCGTTGCAGGGTGTAAAGCCAGTTGCTGCTGCCGCTGCAAAATTGCGCCTGCCAGACGCCGTTGCTGAGCGTTCCAGTGCAATTTTGCACAGGCGGGGGCGGCAGGGTGACAAGGATATTACCCACCGTGCCATGAGCCAGGAGCGTGTCCCCGTAAGGATCGTCCGTGCTGGTATAGCTTGTAATCGACACGCTCCCGATTCGAAAATTACCGACGCCCTCGTCATAAATCGTGGACAGCGCGGCGTAAATCTGGCCGTTGGTCAAAACTTCGCCAGTGATGCCTGATTGTCCCGCGACGTGCGTGAGAACGATGTGATAGGAAACGCCAACGTTCAATGGCAGCGTGTCGTTGTACGCAAAATAGAAGATGTCATTTGTGTCAACCAGTGTGGCGTCAAGGGACGGCCCATAGCCGCCATCGGGGAAATAATCAAATTCACAAAGGTTGGGACTGTTGCCCTGCGCTCTGGAAAAACCGGCGTTTGTGGCGTCGCACATGTTGAGCAACCCCACCGCCACTTCAAAGGAACCGCTGACGGTGGCGTCCGTCAGTTGCAAGTCAAACTCAAGACTGAAATTGTCGCTGGCGGACAGAATGGTTCCCAGCGGATGATAAAAATAACTGTTTGACTGGGACGAATCCCAGGTGACATTCAGGTTTCGGTTGGTGGAATTCCATTGAAACAGGTTGGTGTTGCCGGAAATTTGCCAGCCATCCTGCAAAGGGTTGGCGGCGAAATTTTCAGCGAACGTGGCGGCGTGAACAATGACGGTTGAGGCGGCCAGCAGGCCGGCCAGCATGAATAAACAGACTTTTTTCATTATTCTGATCTTTCCATTATGTTCCGCCCGAAAACACGGCGGAACGATGTTGCGTTGGGAGACCAGAGCGAAGCCTGAAGACAAAAAAACCTCCAGACTCCAGCAAAGCGGGGGAATGAAGGCATTCACGGATCTTGATGAAATCGGTCCATCAAGCTGGCCTCATCCTTCTCATTGACGGAGAAGTGACTCCGAATCGGAGTCCGACGAGTGCAATCAAACCGGTATCCTGACTTCGGCCTCAAACCTTATTCCTGCCTTCCCGACTCCGCGCTGGGAGCCAGTGGCGTTAGGAATTTGTTAGCCGTTACAGTGGCGCAACCGTCCCGGATTCTCACCGGGTTCCCTGACATTTGACCGCATTCAAAAGCGAACAAACCCTGTTCGCTGTTTTCAAAGAACGCGCCCACTCTG
>CAZLEE010000202.1:0-7902 GCA_964558455.1 uncultured Verrucomicrobiota bacterium
GGCTTTTGCCCATGTAGCTCAGTTGGCAGAGCACGTCCTTGGTAAGGACGAGGTCATCAGTTCGATCCTGATCATGGGCTCCAGATAACAGAGTAAAAGTAGGATAAAAGAAGCAAAGCCTGAAAATTTTGCGCGAGATTGTAAACATAAACATAAACACGTAGAGATTATGGCAAAAGAAGCCTTCCAAAGAACTAAACCGCACGTCAACATTGGCACCATTGGTCACGTCGATCATGGCAAATCAACCTTGACCGCAGCCATTGTGGAAGTCCAAAGCAAAAAAGGCATGGCCTCGCCTATCAGTTATGCCGATATTACCAAAGGCGGCACGGTGCGCGATGCGACCAAGACGGTGACGATTGCCGTGTCGCACGTTGAGTACCAATCTCCGGCCCGGCACTATGCCCACGTTGACTGTCCCGGACATGCCGACTACGTGAAGAACATGATTACCGGCGCGGCCCAAATGGACGGCGCGATACTGGTGGTCAGCGCGGCGGACGGCCCGATGCCTCAGACCCGCGAGCACATCTTGCTGGCCCGCCAGGTCGGCGTTCCGGCCATCGTTGTTTTCCTGAACAAGGTGGACTTGGTCGATGATCCTGAATTGCTGGATTTGGTTGAAATGGAAATCCGCGATTTGCTGAACAAGTATCAATTTCCCGGCGACACGACCCCGATTATTCGCGGCAGCGCCACAGCGGCCTTGCAGCACACGCCCGAGGGTCTCAAAGCCATCGAAGAATTGCTGGCGGCGGTAGACAGCTTCATTCCGCTGCCCATGCGTGAAATCGACAAGCCGTTCCTGATGAGCATTGAAGACGTGTTCACCATTGAAGGTCGCGGCACGGTGGTCACGGGCCGCGTTGAACGCGGTGAGTTGAACAAGATGTCCGACGTTGAGATCGTCGGGTTGAAAGACACGCGCAAGACGGTGGCGACGGACATTGAAATGTTCCGCAAACTTTTGGACAAGGCGAGCGCGGGCGACAACGTGGGCGTGCTTCTGCGCGGTGTGACCAAGGACGACGTGGAGCGCGGGATGGTGCTGGCCAAGCCCGGCAGCATTACGCCGCACATGAAGTTCAAGGCGGAAGTCTATGTGCTTTCCAAAGATGAAGGTGGCCGGCACACGCCGTTCTTCACCAATTATCGTCCGCAATTTTATTTTCGGACCACCGATGTGACTGGCAATGTCCACCTCCCTGCAGGCGTGGAGATGGTCATGCCGGGTGACAATGTTTCCGTGGAAATCGATTTGATCGCGCCGGTTGCGATGGAAAAAGGGCAGAGGTTCGCCATTCGCGAAGGCGGTCGGACCATCGGCGCAGGCCGGGTGTCGGAAATCTTGGCGGCTTAACTGACTTGCGACAGGAGTCCTGAGCGGCTTCTGTTGAAGAGGGCGAGGACCACTCGACGGCATAGGGCGGTAGCTCAATTGGTAGAGTAGCGGTCTCCAAAACCGTCGGTTGGGGGTTCGAGTCCCTCCCGCCCTGCCACCTGTGGGGGTATGCAAGCCCGGGGATGAGTGGTTTGCCGGAGGGGTGGCAGAGTGGTCTATTGCGACGGTCTTGAAAACCGTTGTGCGGGAAACCGCACCGGGGGTTCGAATCCCTCCCCCTCCGCCATAAAGTTGAGGAATTATAAATGAGAGAAATATTGCCATACTCTGTTGGTTTCGTAATCGCCTTGGTGATATTCACCATACTGTGGCGCCGGGGTGCGTTTTTGCGCATGTCCGCCTACTGGCACGAGACACAGGAAGAGCTTAAGAAATGCACCTGGCCCACCTGGGAGGAATTGACGGGGTCCACGGCAGTGGTCATTGTTTCTGTTGCGGCCTTGGGAGGTTTCACCTTCGGGGTGGATTACACGGTCACGCTTCTCATTCGGTTTATTATTTAAGGATATTCCAATGTCAAAAAGCCAATGGTTTGTCATCCATACCTTGTCCGGCCAGGAGCAGAAGGTCAAAGAGAGCATCGAAAAGCGGATCAAGCCCGAAGAGATGGGCGAGTACATAAAAGAGGTTCTGGTTCCGGTCGAGAAAGTGGTTGATGTCCGGGGCGGCAAGAAGACCGTCACCAATCGCAAGCTGCATCCGGGCTATGTCTATGTGGACATGGTGCTGCTGGACGACGAGGACCGGATTTTGGAGAAACCCTGGTATTTCATACAGGACACGCCGGGGAAAATCGGGATAGTGGGAGGAGATCGCCCCCTGCCGGTGACGCCGGAGGAGATGGCGGTGATCAAGGCGACGATTTCTGAATCGGAGGACACGGAGAAGCCCAAGGTTCATTTTGAGGCAGGCGAGACAGTCAAGATCAACGATGGTCCGTTCCTGAATTTCAGCGGTGTCATTGAGGAGATTGAACCGGAGCGCGGCAAGCTCAAGGTGACAGTCAATATTTTTGGACGCAATACGCCGGTTGAACTCGAATACTGGCAGGTAGAAAAAGCATAGGAAAAAGATTTATGGCAAAGAAGATCACAGGACAAATCAAGTTGCAGATTCCGGCCGGTCAGGCCAACCCCGCTCCGCCCGTGGGCCCGGCGCTCGGCCAGCAGGGGGTCAACATCATGGCCTTCTGCAAGGAATTCAACGCCGCCACCAAAGAGCAGGCCGGGATGATTATTCCGGTCGTCATCACTGTTTTTGCGGACAAGTCCTTCAAATTTATCACCAAGTCGCCGCCCGCCTCCATTCTGCTCAAGAAGGCCGCCGGGATTGCCTCCGGCTCGAAGGTGCCGAACAAGGACAAGGTGGGCAAGGTGACCCGCAAGCAGGTGTTGGACATTGTCAAGATGAAAATGAAGGATTTGAACGCCACTTCCGAAGAGGCGGCGTTCCGGGTGATTGCGGGCACGGCTCGCAGCATGGGAATCGAAGTGCAGGAATAATCAACCGCGGGAGAACGCCGTCAGAAGCGGCGCTCGTTTGTACCGCTTTATAAAATGCCAAGCAAAAGATACAAAAAAGGGGCGGAACAAGTGGATGCGTCGAAGGTTTATCCATTGAAAGCCGCCGTCGAAATCTTGGGAAAATTTCCCAAGGCCAAATTCAACGAAACGGTCGATCTGGCTTTCAAATTGGGAGTCGATCCCAAGCAGTCCGACCAGATGGTGCGCGGCACGGTTCCCCTGCCTCACGGCAGCGGCAAGACCGTTCGTGTGCTGGTTTTTGCCCGGCCTGGCGCGTCAGCGGATGCCGCCCGGGCCGCCGGCGCCGAATTTGTCGGCTATGAAGATTTAATCAAGCAATGCACCGAAGGCTGGACGGATTTCGATGTGGCCATTGCCACGCCGGATGCGATGTCTGAAGTGCGCAAGCTGGGCAAGGCCCTTGGGCCGCGCGGCTTGATGCCCAATCCCAAGACCGGCACGGTGACTGAGGACACAGCCAAGGCTGTGAAGGAAGTCAAGGCCGGACGGGTTGAATTCAAGATTGACAAGGGCGGCAACGTCCATGTTCCGGTTGGCAAGGTTTCTTTTGCCGCCAATCAAATCTTTGAGAATGCCCAAGCCGTGATTCTGGCATTGGTCAAATCCAAGCCAAGCAGCGCGAAGGGTGTTTTTGTGCGGAGCTGCACCATTTCCGCCACCATGAGTCCGCCGGTGCGGGTGGATGTGCGTGAATTCCTGGAAGCCGTATAACCGAGGAGAAAATACTATGCGCGTAGAGAAAAAATTTATCAGCAGCGAATATGTCACCCGGCTTAACGCTTCGCCTTATTTCATCGTGGTGGATTATCGCGGATTGAAAGTGGGTCCGATCACCGAATTGCGCCGCCGTCTGCAACGGGCGGGCGCGGAGTTGCATGTGGTCAAGAACTCTCTTTTCCGTCTTGCGGCCAAGGAAGCCGGGTTGGCTGATTTGGGCGCGGGACTGACCGGACAACTGGCGGTGGTCACCGGACAGAAGGACATTTCTTCCGCAGCCAAAGTGGTCAAGACGTTCAGCTCCGAGTTTGAGAAGCCGAAGATACGCTTTGGCTACCTGAAGGATCAGCGCTTGGAAATGGCTGACATCCTCGTTTTGGCCGATCTGCCGTCCATTGAGGCGCTCCGGTCCAAGCTGTTGGGAGTTGTCATGGCCCCGGCGACCAAGCTGGCGACGGTCATCAACACGCCTGCCACGCAATTGGCGCGGGTGTTGGCCGCCCGCGCGGCCCAGGACAAGTGATTCCCGGCTTCGCTGGATTTTAGGAATTTCATTTCCGGCAATGTGCGGAAATGGAGCAAACAACAAGAACAAGAGTAAATCGTCGGCTTGCGGGCTCGCGAGCAGAATACGTCTGCGGCTGCAGATGGCGACGAGACTGAAAGGAAATATATGGCTGATATAGCTGCGTTAGTAGAACAATTAGGCAAATTGACGGTGATTGAAGCCGCTGATTTGGTCAAACAACTTGAGAAGACCTGGGGAGTCACCGCTGCCGCGCCTGCCGCTGCCGCCGCTCCTGCCGGGGCCGCTGCCGCTCCGGCTGCCGAAGCGAAGACAACATTCGACGTCATTTTGGTCTCAGCGCCTGCTGAGAAGAAAATTGCCGCGATCAAGGCCGTGCGCGAAGTCAAAGCCGGCTTGGGATTGGCTGATGCCAAAGCCCTGGTTGAAGGCGCTCCGAAGACGGTGTTGGAAGGAGCCAATAAGGCTGACGCCGATGCCGCCAAGAAGAAACTTGAGGATGCTGGCGCGAAAGTTGAAATTAAATAAAGATGGTGTACTGTAGGGTGGCGGGGTTTTTCATCCCGCCGCCCAATTTAATCATTGAGGAGAGCGATTTCCAAACGAATTCCATCGTTGCAAAGAGGTATTTTTAAAACGGCGCGTTTTCTGGACACCCAGAGGACGGGCCTTTCGTTGTTTGAAACAAATATAAATCCGGCCGGCGCCGGGAATTGATCAGAGGTTACCAATGCCATCGAAACTAACTGAACGCGTCCACTTTGGAAAAATCAAAGAGGTCATCGCCCCGCCCAATTTGATTGAGTTGCAGACCAATTCCTACCGGGAATTCCTGCAAACCGATATCGCCCCGTCCAAGCGCAAGAACATGGGACTGCAGGCGGTTTTTACCGAGGTGTTTCCCATTGAGAGTTATGATGGCAAATGCGTGCTGGATTTTCACAGCTACGACATTGGCGAACCCAAGCATGACTGGCTGGAATGCCTGCGCGAAGGAATCACTTTTGGCGCTCCTCTCCATGTGACTTTTCTGCTCAAGGAAGAGAAGAACACCAAGGAAGAAAAGGTTTTCATGGGCGAACTGCCCTTGATGACGCCGCAAGGAACATTTGTCATTAATGGCGCTGAACGCGTCATCGTCAGCCAATTGCACCGGTCGCCGGGTCTCGCCTTTGAAGCATCCCAGCATCCCAACGGCAAGACGCTCCATTCATTCCGCATCATTCCCGACCGGGGTTCATGGTATGAGGCCCAGTTCGACACCAGCGATTTACTTTACGTCTATCTTGACCGCAAAAAACGCCGCCGCAAATTCCTGACCACCACTTTTTTCCGCGCCTTGGGTTATGGCACGGACGCGGACATCCTGAAGCTGTTTTATGACATTGAAGAGTTGAGCATCAAAGAGGCCGAAAAACTGGAAGACATCCAGAACAAGGTGCTGATCGAGGACGCGGTGGACAACGACAAGGGCATTGTCGTGGCGCGCGCTTTCGAGCCGCTTTCCAAAGCCGTGGTCAAGCAGATTGCCGAGTTGGGAATCAGCAAAATCCACGTGGTGGATACGACGGTGGATGACGGCATTGTCATCAAGTGTCTCAAGAAGGATCCGAGCAAGAACGAAGAGGAAGCGCTCAAGGATATTTACCGCCGGTTGCGCCCTGGCGATCCGCCCACAGCGGCGAACGCCCGCGCTTTGATCAAGCGTCTTTTCTTTGACGCCAAGCGTTACGACCTCGGCCGCGTGGGCCGTTATAAGATCAACCAGAAATTGGGCATCAAGGGGGGCGACTCCCGCATCCTGACCAAGGAAGACTTGGTGGCCGCGACCAAATATTTGCTTCGCCTCAAAAAGGGCGAGGGATCGTTGGACGACATCGATCACTTGGGCAGCCGCCGCATCCGCACAGTCGGTGAATTGCTGGCCAACCAGTGCCGCGTGGGTTTGGCCCGCACGGAGCGTCTGGTCAAGGAGCGCATGACCCTGTTCGATCAAAGTCTGGAGAGCATGTCTCCGCAAAAATTGATCAATCCGAAGGCGCTTTCCGCCGTGATCCGGGATTTCTTTGGCCGCAGCCAGCTTTCCCAGTTCATGGATCAAATTAATCCCCTGGCAGAATTGACCCACAAACGACGTTTGTCGGCCCTCGGGCCTGGCGGTTTGTCACGTGATCGCGCGGGATTTGAAGTGCGCGATGTGCATCCGTCTCACTACGGACGCATTTGCCCGGTGGAAACGCCTGAAGGCCCCAACATCGGTCTGATCGCGTCTCTGGCCACATTTGCCCAGGTCAATGACTTTGGCTTTTTGGAAACGCCTTATCGGCGCGTGGAAAAAGGACGGGTCTCCACTCATCTGGATTACCTGACTGCTGATCGCGAGGAAAACTATATCGTCGCGCAGGCCAATTCGGTGATTGACGACAAGGGCAATTTCCTTGGCGAACACGTCACCTGCCGTTCCAAGGGCGACTTTATCGACGTCGAACCTGCCCGGGTGGATTACATGGACGTTTCGCCCAAGCAATTGGTGTCCGTTGCCGCCAGCTTGATTCCATTTTTGGAGCATGATGACGCCAACCGCGCCTTGATGGGATCAAACATGCAACGCCAGGCCGTGCCGCTGCTCATCACTGAAGCCCCTTACGTGGCCACCGGTTTGGAAGAGCGCGTGGCGCGCGATTCCCGGGCCGTGCTTGTGGCTGAGGAAGCCGGCAAGGTTGCTTCGGTCACCGGCACTTCTGTCGTCATCACTACGGACGGCAAACTGCCTGACACAAAAAAGAAGCTGAAGACAGACGCGGGCGCCGGCGTTTGGGTTTATCCCATCCGCAAATTCATGCGGTCCAATGCCGCGACCTGTATCAATCAAAAAATTCTGGTGGCCAAGGGCGATGTCATCAAAAAAGGCCAGGTTATAGCCGACGGTCCCTGCACTCAGGGAGGCGAGCTGGCTTTGGGCCGCAACGTGCTGTGCGCGTTCATGCCTTGGAACGGGTATAACTTCGAGGACGCCATCCTGATCAGTGAACGCATTGTCAAGGACGACGTGTTCACCTCCATTCACATTGATGAATTTGAAGTCGGTGCCCGCGACACCAAGCTGGGACCGGAAGAAATCACCCGCGATATTCCCAATCTCGGCGACGAGGCGTTGAAGAATCTCGGACCCGACGGCGTGATTCGCATCGGGGCTGAAGTCAAGCCCGGCGACATTCTGGTCGGCAAGATCACGCCCAAGAGCGAGACGGAACTGGCGCCCGAGGAACGGTTGTTGCGTGCCATTTTTGGTGAAAAAGCGGCCGATGTCAAAGACACGTCGCTCAAAGTGCCCTCCGGCACTTACGGCATCGTAATGGATGTGAAAGTCTCCTCCAAGAAGGAGCGCGAGGCTGAAATGAAAGTGGTGGCGGAACCGAAGCGCCACTCCAAGGAAGTCCAGGATGAGCACAAGGTTAAAACGGATGAATTGCGCGAGCAATTGACCGAAGCCTTGAGCAATATTTTGCTGGGCGAAAAAATCCCGCTCGATGTCGTCAATTCCGAGACGGGCGAAATCATCATTCCGGCCAATCGCAAGATCACCAAGACCCTGCTGCGCAAACTGGCGCAGGTGTATGATCGCATCGAGATCGATCCTTCCCCCATCCGGAACAAGATCAACGAAATCATCGGCACCTTCAAAAAGAAGTTCGACGATCTGCAAATGC